>NZ_CP029189.1:3502500-3510000 GCF_008642275.1 Streptomyces venezuelae | reverse complement strand
CGATTGAGTTGCACGCTCTAGACCCGAAGCGGAGTGATCTAGCCATGGGCAGGTTGAAGCGGAGGTAAGACTTCGTGGAGGACCGAACCCACCAGGGTTGAAAACCTGGGGGATGACCTGTGGTTAGGGGTGAAAGGCCAATCAAACTCCGTGATAGCTGGTTCTCCCCGAAATGCATTTAGGTGCAGCGTCGTGTGTTTCTTGCCGGAGGTAGAGCACTGGATAGGCGATGGGCCCTACCGGGTTACTGACCTTAGCCAAACTCCGAATGCCGGTAAGTGAGAGCACGGCAGTGAGACTGTGGGGGATAAGCTCCATGGTCGAGAGGGAAACAGCCCAGAGCATCGACTAAGGCCCCTAAGCGTACGCTAAGTGGGAAAGGATGTGGAGTCGCAGAGACAACCAGGAGGTTGGCTTAGAAGCAGCCACCCTTGAAAGAGTGCGTAATAGCTCACTGGTCAAGTGATTCCGCGCCGACAATGTAGCGGGGCTCAAGCGTACCGCCGAAGTCGTGTCATTGCAGCAATACTCCCAACGGAGGCTGTGATGGGTAGGGGAGCGTCGTGTGCCGGGTGAAGCAGCAGCGGAAGCTAGTTGTGGACGGTTCACGAGTGAGAATGCAGGCATGAGTAGCGATACACACGTGAGAAACGTGTGCGCCGATTGACTAAGGGTTCCTGGGTCAAGCTGATCTGCCCAGGGTAAGTCGGGACCTAAGGCGAGGCCGACAGGCGTAGTCGATGGACAACCGGTTGATATTCCGGTACCCGCTTTGAAACGCCCAATATCGAATCAGGCGATGCTAAGTCCGTGAAGCCGTTCCGGACCCTTCGGGGAAAGGAAAGTGGTGGAGCCGACGAACCAGACTTGTAGTAGGTAAGCGATGGGGTGACGCAGGAAGGTAGTCCAGCCCGGGCGGTGGTAGTCCCGGGGTAAGGGTGTAGGCCGAGGGGTAGGCAAATCCGTCCCTCATATAAGGCTGAGACCTGATGCCGAGCCGATTGTGGTGAAGTGGATGATCCTATGCTGTCGAGAAAAGCCTCTAGCGAGTTTCATGGCGGCCCGTACCCTAAACCGACTCAGGTGGTCAGGTAGAGAATACCGAGGCGTTCGGGTGAACTATGGTTAAGGAACTCGGCAAAATGCCCCCGTAACTTCGGGAGAAGGGGGGCCATTCCTGGTGATGAGTCTTGCACTCTGAGCTGGGGGTGGCCGCAGAGACCAGCGAGAAGCGACTGTTTACTAAAAACACAGGTCCGTGCGAAGCCGTAAGGCGATGTATACGGACTGACGCCTGCCCGGTGCTGGAACGTTAAGGGGACCGGTTAGTGACCTTTCGGGGTTGCGAAGCTGAGAACTTAAGCGCCAGTAAACGGCGGTGGTAACTATAACCATCCTAAGGTAGCGAAATTCCTTGTCGGGTAAGTTCCGACCTGCACGAATGGCGTAACGACTTCTCGACTGTCTCAACCATAGGCCCGGTGAAATTGCACTACGAGTAAAGATGCTCGTTTCGCGCAGCAGGACGGAAAGACCCCGGGACCTTTACTACAGTTTGATATTGGTGTTCGGTTCGGCTTGTGTAGGATAGGTGGGAGACTTTGAAGCAGCCACGCCAGTGGTTGTGGAGTCGCCGTTGAAATACCACTCTGGTCGTGCTGGATGTCTAACCTCGGTCCGTGATCCGGATCAGGGACAGTGTCTGATGGGTAGTTTAACTGGGGCGGTTGCCTCCCAAAGGGTAACGGAGGCGCCCAAAGGTTCCCTCAGCCTGGTTGGCAATCAGGTGTTGAGTGTAAGTGCACAAGGGAGCTTGACTGTGAGACCGACGGGTCGAGCAGGGACGAAAGTCGGGACTAGTGATCCGGCGGTGGCTTGTGGAAGCGCCGTCGCTCAACGGATAAAAGGTACCCCGGGGATAACAGGCTGATCTTCCCCAAGAGTCCATATCGACGGGATGGTTTGGCACCTCGATGTCGGCTCGTCGCATCCTGGGGCTGGAGTCGGTCCCAAGGGTTGGGCTGTTCGCCCATTAAAGCGGTACGCGAGCTGGGTTTAGAACGTCGTGAGACAGTTCGGTCCCTATCCGCTGTGCGCGTAGGAATATTGAGAAGGGCTGTCCCTAGTACGAGAGGACCGGGACGGACGAACCTCTGGTGTGCCAGTTGTCCTGCCAAGGGCACGGCTGGTTGGCTACGTTCGGGAGGGATAACCGCTGAAAGCATCTAAGCGGGAAGCCTGCTTCAAGATGAGTATTCCCACCTCCTTGAGAGGGTAAGGCTCCCAGTAGACGACTGGGTTGATAGGCCAGATGTGGAAGCCCGGTAACGGGTGAAGCTGACTGGTACTAATAGGCCGAGGGCTTGTCCTCAGTTGCTCGCGTCCACTGTGTTAGTTCTGAAATAACGAACGGCTGTGAATACGCCAGCGTTCAAATTTCATAGTGTTTCGGTGGTCATAGCGTTAGGGAAACGCCCGGTTACATTCCGAACCCGGAAGCTAAGCCTTTCAGCGCCGATGGTACTGCAGGGGGGACCCTGTGGGAGAGTAGGACGCCGCCGAACAATCATTGCGGGAAGCCCCGCACCAAACCCTTCGGGGTTCGGTGCGGGGCTTTTCTGCGTTCACCCGACGGATCGGACCGACCGGACCCGCGGATCGGAGACCTGCGGTCGGCTGTCGTGGGTCACCAGTCGGCGGGATAACTCTTGAGGGTGCTCGTGTCCAGGGTCCAGCGGCCGGCGGCGACGATCTCCCCGAAGGAATAGGGGACCGTTTTGCGGTACCGGATGCCGTCGGGCCCTGCCGAGGAGTCGCTGTGCACGGTGACCGTCAGCTTGTCCCTGCGGGGGTCCACGACGACGTACAGCGGGACACCCATCCTGGGGTAGTCGTGCAGCTTGTCGCGGATGTCGGTGAGGGAGTTCGTACGGGAGACGACTTCCACCACCATCAGGACATCGCGGGAGTTGACGACCTTCGCCGTGTCATCCGTGTCCTCCTCCGCGATGACCATGAGATCGGGGACCTTGGTGAGGCCTGTCTGAGGGTCGCCCATGTTCGTGTCGTTGAGCGCCATCACCTCGGGCGTCTGAGCCTCGATCTGGCGGCGCAGACGCACCACATTGAGTCCGTGCGGAGCCGTGGGGCTCATCATCGTGAGGAAGATCTGACCGTCGGTGGTCTGCACCTTCCACTGGTCCTCCTGATGTTCGGCCAGCTCCGCGAGCTGCTCCGCGAAATCGTGCATGCGGCGCATCTGCTCGGGGGTGAGGTCGCCCATGATTTCCTCCTGGTGGGTGCCCGACCAGCCTATCCAGCCGGCAGCGGCGGGGGCTCGGCCTTGCTCCTCGGCTCGCGAGCTCGCGTGACCCGTGCAGGTTCCGGCGTGGGGCTGGTCGGTCTGCTGCCACAGTCGCAAGATCCGCCGGACAGGACCCAGGCGGCAAGCAGCACCTCAGCACCTCAGCGGCGAAGGGCGGCGTCGAGGTCGTAGTAGAGCGAGTCCAGTCGACTACGACCAGGCTTGCGGGCCGGCATCCGGCGCAGCAGTGCGCGGACCTCCGGTGGGGCGTGCTCGGCCGCCCGTCGGATCTCCTCGTCTCCGACGACCGGGGCATCGCCCGCGGCGAGTTCACGAGCGAGGGCCCCGTACACGGCGGGCCCCAGTACGTGCTTCGACTGGTGCGGGCTGGCCAGTGGATGGATGTACGGGGTCGCCGCCGCGTGGCACGCGGCACGGGCGGCGGCCGTGGCGGCGGGGTCGTCGACCTCGCGCGCCGCCGCGTGGGCGGCCCAGGCGAGGGAACGCAGCTTCGCGGTCCGCTTGCCCTCGTCCACGAAGACCCGGATGCCGTCGATCGCCTCCCGAGGGCGGGGGTCGGATGGGGCCTTCAACTCGAACAGGGGGAGGGCGCGCTCGACGCATGCGGCTGCCCACAGTGCGAGCTGTCGGCGGTCCTCTTCGCTGATGGTCACCTCGTCCATCGGCCCATCATGCGCGGTCATGCCGCTCGGCGGATCTACGTTTCCTCGTGGAGCCGGGTCAGCAGGGCCACCAGGTGGTCCCGCTCGGCCGGGCTGAGCGGGGCGAGGAACTCGGCGTTGGCGGCTTCGGCCAGGGCCGCGCAGCGGGCGAGTACGGCGGTCCCCTGCGGGGTGATGGTCACGGCGTTCTTGCGGCGGTCGTCGGGGTCCGGGGCGCGCAGCACGAGGCCCGCCTCCTGGAGGTGGTTGAGGATGCCGACCATGTCCTTGGGGTCGACGGCGAGCAGGCGGCCCAAGTCGGCCTGGGCGACGGGCCCGTACTCGGCGGTGGCGGCCAGCACCGCGTGGTGCATGAGCCTCAGCCCCTCCGCGGCGATTGCGGCCGCGACCAGCTCGCGGCCACGTGCCGCGACGCGGCCGACGAGCCAGGAAGGCAGGGACTGGATGTGCTGAAGGGCCGGGGTCATCGGCCCACCCTACCGAAAGTCGTTGGGCATCCCCATGACTTTGGCCTATCGTTGGGACCTCCAATGACAGCGTTGCGAAGATGGGGAGGCCCTGTGCTGCGCGTTCGCCATGAAGTCGGCGGCGGTCCGGAGGTGCTGTTCGCCGAGGAGGCCGACGTACCCACGGCAGGCGTCGGAGAGCTGCTGGTCCGGGTCGAGGCGGTCGGGGTGACCCTGCCGACCGTGCGCAAGCTTCGGGAGGTGCGGGAGGGCGGTGAGCCGGTCTCCCTCGGCGGCGAGGTGGCCGGGACGGTCGTCACCACCGGACCGGGTGTCACCGGCTTCCGCGCCGGGGAACGCGTCACCGGACTGTGCTTCGCCGATGCCTACGCCGAGTACGCCCTGCTCCACACCGCGATGACGTCCCGTATCCCGGCCGACGCGAGCGCCGTCGAGGCCGTCGCACTGGTCCGCAGTGGGCTGGTGGCCCGCGGCGCGTACGAGGCCGCGCGGGTGGAACCCGGCGAATCGGTTCTCGTGACGGCCGCCGCGAGCGCGGTGGGCACGCTCGCCCTGCAGTACGCGAAGGCCGGCGGCGCAGGACGCGTCGTCGCGGCCGTCAGCAGCGCGGACAAGACGGCTTTCGTCCGCGGCCTGGGTGCCGACGAGGTCGTCCTGTACGGGGACTCCGACTGGAGCGGCCCGTACGACGTGATCCTCGACGGCGTCGGCGGCGACCTGCTCGGCCCCGCCGTACGCTCCCTGGCGACGGGCGGCCGCCTGGTCGCCTTCAGCTCCGGCGGCGGCACGGTGGAGGCGTACGAACTTCTCGTACGCGGCGCCTCGGTGATCGGCTTCCAGATGCGGGCCATCGCCACCGGCAGGCCCGGACTGTACGAGCGCTGGCTGTGCGAACTCTGGCAGCTGCGGGCGGCGGGCACCCTGCGCACGGCGGTGCACGAGGAGATCCCCCTCGCCGAAGCCGCCCGCGCCCATGCGCTCGTCGAGCAGCGGCAGAACCTCGGCAAGGTCGTTCTGGTCCCCTGAGCGCGGACCTGCCCCTAGCCTCGGGGCATGGCGAGATATGCGGATCCAGGACTGGTCGACTGGGTGGAGTCCGGCGGCGGGCCGCTGGTGGTGGTGCCCGCCGCGGTGCTGACCCGGTGGGAGGGGGCGGACGGCGAAGGCCCGGAGTCCGACTACGACAGGGCCTGCGCGGTGGTCGGCGACACCGGACTGCTCGCGGTGGGCCCGTCCCACGCGCTGGTTCTGGGGGACGAGCCGGCGTCGACGACGTTCCTCCCGGAGCACGGGGTCTTCGTGCGATGGGTGGCGGCCGAGTCGGAAGCAGAGCTGCTGGGCAGCGTCGAGGCGGCCCTGGAGGACGCGGCCTGGGAGGACGGGCAGGTCTGGCACGTGCCGGGGCCGGTCCTCCTGTTCGACTCCGCCTGGCCCGGCTCCGAGGTGGAGCCCGACAACCACGCACGGGTGGAGCTGACGCCCGGACGGTACGAGGTCCGGGCCGCTCTGGCTCGGCCGAACCCGGAGACCGCCTTCCAGTTGGTCCGGCTGCTCCCGTTGCCGTAGCGCCTCACGGACTCGCGTCTGCGGCTTACCCTGCCGTCCATGGCTATGGATGCCGAACTCAGCGCTCTGGCAACTCAGAAGGATCTTCCGGTCGATGTGCTGCGCCGCTTGCTCCGGCACCCTGGCGCCCGCCGCTCGGCAGCGCTGCTGCGTAGGGACCTGACCGACGGAATGATCGAGGAGATCATCGCGCTCGACTCCGCCCGCTCGCTCGCAGCCAACGGCTCCTTGCCGGTCCGGGTGAGTGCTCGCTTCGTCGCGCACCCGGAGCCGGCCGTCCGGGGTGCGGTCGCCGCGCATGTCAGGGACGAGCCGCCCGGGGTGCTGGCCCGCCTGGCTGCGGACCCGGAGCCTCTGGTGCGGCAGTTCCTCACCATGAACGACCATCTGCCACCAGAGCTCCTGGCGCGGCTGGCCGGCGACCCGGACGAAGGGGTGCGGTCGGGGGTCGTCCGGCGTTGGCGCGATGTTCCCGAAGCGGTGCGCAGGATGCTGCTGACGGACTCCGATCCAGCCATCCGCAGAGCCAGCCTCCGGGCGTTTCCCCCGCCTGCCGATCTACTGCCCGGGCTGCTGGCCGATTCCGAGACCCGGGCCGCTGCTGTCGCCCACTTGGTTCCGACCCCGGAGCTGGCCGGCGACCCGGATTCCGACGTACGCAGTGCCGTAGCCGCGCACCCCGACCTGCCTACTGGGCTGCGCGACCTCTTGGCGGAGGACCCGGACTTGTTCGTCCGCAACGCGATAGCGGCCCGGGCGGACACTCCGGTGGAGCTGCGTGAGCGCATTGTGTCGGGCCTGGAGCCCGACAGTCCGCTCGCCGAGTGGATGCTGTCGTTCGGTCGCGGCACCACCCACGCGTGTCCTCCGCCCGCCCCGGTTCCGGCGCCGCTGACCAGGCAACAGGCCGAAGCGCTGCTGGCTCGGGCCGGCCTCTAGGAGGGGGCCCGGCAGTCGGCGCTCCGGGCCGTTTTGACACCCCACAGGCCGAGTTGTAGAGTCAAACGGTTGCCTCGAACTGGACAAGTTCGGCAGCCCACCCCCGAGGAATGCGATTCCGTGTGGGGTGCACTCGATTCTTCAGAATCCGAAGCCGGGGAAATCCGGTGGAGAACTTCTGATAGAGTCGGAACCGCCGGAAAGGGAAAGCGCGAAAGCGAAAACCTGGAAAGCGCCGAGGAAGTCGGACACGAAAGAGTCTGATAGAGTCGGAAACGCAAGAACAGAACGAAAGCCCGGAGGAAAGCCCGAGAGGGTGAGTACAAAGGAAGCGTCCGTTCCTTGAGAACTCAACAGCGTGCCAAAAATCAACGCCAGAAGTTGATACCCCGTCCACTTCGGTGGATGAGGTTCCTTTGAAAAAGACCTGTGAGGTCGCCTTCGGGTGATGCTTGCAGGCAACAACACAGCGAGGACGTTGTGGCGCGTCGGTCATATTCCGACATGATGCGCCCGCTCTAAGTGATGTGTGCACCCGATT
>NZ_CP029189.1:3220000-3500000 GCF_008642275.1 Streptomyces venezuelae | reverse complement strand
CCTGCGAGTTAGCGGTGTGTAGCGAGGTTAACCCGTGTGGGGAAGCCGTAGCGAAAGCGAGTCCGAATAGGGCGATTGAGTTGCACGCTCTAGACCCGAAGCGGAGTGATCTAGCCATGGGCAGGTTGAAGCGGAGGTAAGACTTCGTGGAGGACCGAACCCACCAGGGTTGAAAACCTGGGGGATGACCTGTGGTTAGGGGTGAAAGGCCAATCAAACTCCGTGATAGCTGGTTCTCCCCGAAATGCATTTAGGTGCAGCGTCGTGTGTTTCTTGCCGGAGGTAGAGCACTGGATAGGCGATGGGCCCTACCGGGTTACTGACCTTAGCCAAACTCCGAATGCCGGTAAGTGAGAGCACGGCAGTGAGACTGTGGGGGATAAGCTCCATGGTCGAGAGGGAAACAGCCCAGAGCATCGACTAAGGCCCCTAAGCGTACGCTAAGTGGGAAAGGATGTGGAGTCGCAGAGACAACCAGGAGGTTGGCTTAGAAGCAGCCACCCTTGAAAGAGTGCGTAATAGCTCACTGGTCAAGTGATTCCGCGCCGACAATGTAGCGGGGCTCAAGCGTACCGCCGAAGTCGTGTCATTGCAGCAATACTCCCAACGGAGGCTGTGATGGGTAGGGGAGCGTCGTGTGCCGGGTGAAGCAGCAGCGGAAGCTAGTTGTGGACGGTTCACGAGTGAGAATGCAGGCATGAGTAGCGATACACACGTGAGAAACGTGTGCGCCGATTGACTAAGGGTTCCTGGGTCAAGCTGATCTGCCCAGGGTAAGTCGGGACCTAAGGCGAGGCCGACAGGCGTAGTCGATGGACAACCGGTTGATATTCCGGTACCCGCTTTGAAACGCCCAATATCGAATCAGGCGATGCTAAGTCCGTGAAGCCGTTCCGGACCCTTCGGGGAAAGGAAAGTGGTGGAGCCGACGAACCAGACTTGTAGTAGGTAAGCGATGGGGTGACGCAGGAAGGTAGTCCAGCCCGGGCGGTGGTAGTCCCGGGGTAAGGGTGTAGGCCGAGGGGTAGGCAAATCCGTCCCTCATATAAGGCTGAGACCTGATGCCGAGCCGATTGTGGTGAAGTGGATGATCCTATGCTGTCGAGAAAAGCCTCTAGCGAGTTTCATGGCGGCCCGTACCCTAAACCGACTCAGGTGGTCAGGTAGAGAATACCGAGGCGTTCGGGTGAACTATGGTTAAGGAACTCGGCAAAATGCCCCCGTAACTTCGGGAGAAGGGGGGCCATTCCTGGTGATGAGTCTTGCACTCTGAGCTGGGGGTGGCCGCAGAGACCAGCGAGAAGCGACTGTTTACTAAAAACACAGGTCCGTGCGAAGCCGTAAGGCGATGTATACGGACTGACGCCTGCCCGGTGCTGGAACGTTAAGGGGACCGGTTAGTGACCTTTCGGGGTTGCGAAGCTGAGAACTTAAGCGCCAGTAAACGGCGGTGGTAACTATAACCATCCTAAGGTAGCGAAATTCCTTGTCGGGTAAGTTCCGACCTGCACGAATGGCGTAACGACTTCTCGACTGTCTCAACCATAGGCCCGGTGAAATTGCACTACGAGTAAAGATGCTCGTTTCGCGCAGCAGGACGGAAAGACCCCGGGACCTTTACTACAGTTTGATATTGGTGTTCGGTTCGGCTTGTGTAGGATAGGTGGGAGACTTTGAAGCAGCCACGCCAGTGGTTGTGGAGTCGCCGTTGAAATACCACTCTGGTCGTGCTGGATGTCTAACCTCGGTCCGTGATCCGGATCAGGGACAGTGTCTGATGGGTAGTTTAACTGGGGCGGTTGCCTCCCAAAGGGTAACGGAGGCGCCCAAAGGTTCCCTCAGCCTGGTTGGCAATCAGGTGTTGAGTGTAAGTGCACAAGGGAGCTTGACTGTGAGACCGACGGGTCGAGCAGGGACGAAAGTCGGGACTAGTGATCCGGCGGTGGCTTGTGGAAGCGCCGTCGCTCAACGGATAAAAGGTACCCCGGGGATAACAGGCTGATCTTCCCCAAGAGTCCATATCGACGGGATGGTTTGGCACCTCGATGTCGGCTCGTCGCATCCTGGGGCTGGAGTCGGTCCCAAGGGTTGGGCTGTTCGCCCATTAAAGCGGTACGCGAGCTGGGTTTAGAACGTCGTGAGACAGTTCGGTCCCTATCCGCTGTGCGCGTAGGAATATTGAGAAGGGCTGTCCCTAGTACGAGAGGACCGGGACGGACGAACCTCTGGTGTGCCAGTTGTCCTGCCAAGGGCACGGCTGGTTGGCTACGTTCGGGAGGGATAACCGCTGAAAGCATCTAAGCGGGAAGCCTGCTTCAAGATGAGTATTCCCACCTCCTTGAGAGGGTAAGGCTCCCAGTAGACGACTGGGTTGATAGGCCAGATGTGGAAGCCCGGTAACGGGTGAAGCTGACTGGTACTAATAGGCCGAGGGCTTGTCCTCAGTTGCTCGCGTCCACTGTGTTAGTTCTGAAATAACGAACGGCTGTGAATACGCCAGCGTTCAAATTTCATAGTGTTTCGGTGGTCATAGCGTTAGGGAAACGCCCGGTTACATTCCGAACCCGGAAGCTAAGCCTTTCAGCGCCGATGGTACTGCAGGGGGGACCCTGTGGGAGAGTAGGACGCCGCCGAACAATCATTGCGGGAAGCCCCGCACCAAACCCTTCGGGGTTCGGTGCGGGGCTTTTCTGCGTTCACCCGCCGGAAGAAACGCAGGTGAGCCTGCCATGGTCCGTGGTTAAGATCCCGGGCATGAACGATGACTACGTGATCAGGTCCGTGCGGGGCGACGAGTGGGAGAAGGTCAAGGAGCTGCGGCTGGTGGCGCTCCGGGATCCGGCTGCGCCCGTGGCCTTTCTGGAGACCGAGGAAAGCGCGCTGGCCCAGGGCGACGAGTTCTGGCAGCAGCGTGCCGCCGGTGCCGCCGAGGGGCGGGGCGCTCGGCAGTTCATCGCCGAGGCCGGTGACGGGCGGTGGGTCGGGTCGGTGACCGTACTCATCGAGGCGCAGGGTGGCACCGACTACTTCGGCGAGACCATCGAACGGCAGCAGGGCCACCTGGTCGGGGTGTTCGTGCGGCCTGAGCAGCGGGGCAGCGGGCTCGTGGCGAAGCTTTTCGACGCGGCGCTGGACTGGGCCTGGTCGCTGGGGGAGCCGGCGACCGAGCGGGTGCGGCTGTTCGTGCACGAGGACAACCCGCGGGCGGAGGGCTTCTACCGGCGGTACGGGTTCGAGGCCAGCGGTCTGCTGGTACCGCTGGAGACGGGCGCCAAGGAGCGGGAGTACGTCTACACGCGCCCGGCGGTGTGAGGAGCGAAGCGGACAGTCCCGTCGGGGAGCGGTTCCTGCTGATCGAGTGCCATGCCGATGAGACGGCTCTGACGGCCTTCGGCCGGGAGCTTCAGCGGCCGGCCGCGAACGAGGAAGCCGTGTTCCTCGGGTACAACTACGCGGACGTGCCGGTGGGAAGGCGGTACGCGTGCTGCTTCCGGCGTGACGATACGAGGGACGTCGAGCAGGTGACCACGACCGTCGTCGCGGTCACTCAGCAGTACGGACGGTCCTGGGACCACATCCCCCACGGGTGGAAGACGCTGTCCGTGCTGCGGTTCGAGCCCGGGATCCCGGCGATGGTCCGTGAGCTGCCGCTCGGCGGGCTCTGGTACGACCATCGCGGTTCCGTGTGCGTCTCCGACACGGACACGTGGGAGGCGTACGCGGCCGGGGAGCGGGCCTGCTAGGGGAGTTGTGCTTCCGGCCAGCGGGAGCGGGCCTGTTCGCGGCTGCGGCACAGGGCGAGCAGGGGGAGCGTTTCCTCCGTCAGGAGCTCCGGGAGCTGGGGGATCGGGGCCACGGCGGCCACGTCGTCGAGCACCAGGGTCAGTGGTGGGTCGAGCCGACCGTGGGATGACCGTGCGGCCATGCGGCGGCCGTGCTCGACCACGTGAGAGGCGAGTGCGGTGAGCAGGGGCATCGCACCCGGGTGGGTGCGGGGATCCTCCAGAGCTTCACCCACCACATAGAGGGTGCCCCCTTCGGCGACGAATGATGCCAAGGCGAGGGCATCGGCTCGGTTGGGATTGCAGGCCTCGCGGATGTGGATCGAGGTCAGGCAGGACAGGGCACGGGCCGTCAGGTTCTGGGCGAGCTCACGGCGTTCGGGGTGGGCGGTGAGGGCGCTTTCCAGTTCGCCGGCCGCGCCGGGGGCGGCCTGGGGGTGGGTGCGCAGGACGCGGACCGGGTCCTGGGCGCTGTTGCCCTGGGTCCAGCGGTGGAGCAGCTTGAACGGGCGGTCGTCCAGTGCGGCGGCCTGGAGCCAGCTGCGCAGGAGGGTTTCCGCGGTGTCGGCCACCGCCGCGTCCATCCGGGCCTGTGGGCGTACGGGTGCCAGCAGGGCGATGGCTCGGGCGGCGGCGGTGTCGCGGTCGACGCAGCCCTCGGCCGGGTTCCAGTGCATGCGGGCCGGGGTGTCGCACAGGTGGGAGGGGTCGTAGAGGAGGACCGGGCCGAGTTTGGCGCGGGCGTCCTTGGTCTCGGCCCAGAGGGTGGGCGAGGAGGTCACGACGAGGGCGGCGCCCTCGGTCTCGCGGATGCGGTGGGCGGCGGTGCGGAGGCGGTCGTTCGGGCCGGCGTAGATGATCCCGTGCGGGGCGGGCGTCGGGGTGACGGTGGTGGGCCCGGGCGCGTAGCCGAAGCCGTAGCGGTAGGCCTCGTCGTTGGGGCCGGTGTGGGTGGCGGGGGCGCTGCCCCCGGGCCCCCGCGCCTCAAACGCCGGCGAGGCTGCGTGGGGCGGGGTCGTCGCCAGGATCGGCGCCGCCGTCGGCGGGGCTGGAGCGGCAGGGGCCGGGGCGCCTTTGGACTGCTGGGGCTCGTGGGGTACGGGCGGCTGTGCGGTCTGCTGGGCCAGGGCGCGGCGGGACTTGGTGCGGGCGACCACGCCGATCACGAAGACCGTGAGGACGAAGAGGATCAGCAGCTGGCTGACGAACAGGCCCCAGAAGAGGCCCCAGCCCGACAGGGCCGCCGGGTCGGTGTCCGGCCAGGCGGCGGGGATGTCGTGCGGTTGCGCTATCAGGGCGCGGACGGCCTCGGGGGTCCGGGTGAAGGTGACCGTGTCGGGCCAGGAGCCCTTCGCGAAGAGGGCCGCGAGGCCGGTGGCCGACCATACGAGGACGGCGAGGCCGAGGAGGAAGGCCAGGAGGCCGACCAGCAGGCCGTCCGGGACGCCGCCGCCGCGTGCGGGGGGCTCCGTACGTCGTGCCTCGTGCATGGTCAGGCCACCGTGGTCGCGGATCCGGGGCCGCCGCGGCGGCGTTCGATGGACAGGGCCCTTTCCTCCGCCTCCAGTTCGGCGGCGAGCATGTCGGCGGGCAGGCGGGTGGGGGCGGAGGATTCGGTCATGGCGCGGTCGGTGAAGACGAGGGGGCGTTCGGCTTCGGTGATCAGGTGTTTGACCACCTGGACGTTGCCGTTGACGTCCCAGACCGCGATGCCGGGGGTGAGGGTCGGGATGATCTCCACGGCCCAGCGGGGGAGGCCCAGGACCCGGCCCGTGGCTCTGGCCTCGTCGGCCTTCTGGGCGTAGATGGTGCGGGTGGAGGCCATTTTCAGGATGGCTGCCGCTTCGCGGGCGGCCGCGCCGTCGACGACGTCCGAGAGGTGGTGGACGACGGCCACGAAGGACAGGCCCAGGCGGCGGCCGAACTTCAGCAGGCGCTGGAACAGCTGGGCCACGAAGGGGCTGTTGATGATGTGCCAGGCCTCCTCGACGAGGAAGATGCGCTTCTTCCGGTCGGGGCGGATCCAGGTGTGTTCCAGCCAGACGCCGACGATCGCCATGAGGATCGGCATCGCGATGGAGTTGCGGTCGATGTGGGAGAGGTCGAAGACGATCAGGGGGGCGTCGAGGTCGATGCCGACGGTGGTGGGGCCGTCGAACATGCCGCGCAGGTCGCCGTCGACGAGGCGGTCGATGACGAGTGCGACGTCGAGGCCCCAGGCCCGGACATCGTCTATGTCGACGTTCATCGCGTGCGCGGATTCGGCCTCGGGGTGGCGGAGCTGCTCGACGATGTCGGTGAGGACGGGCTGGCGGTCGCGGATGGTGTCGACGACGTAGGCGTGCGCGACCTTGAGGGCGAAGCCGGCGCGTTCGTCGAGGCCGTGGCCCATGGCCACCTCGATGATGGTCCGGAGCAGCGCGAGCTGGCCGGTCGTGGTGATGGCCGGGTCGAGGGGGTTGAGGCGGATCCCGTCGTCGTTGGCGGCGATGGGGTCCAGGCGGATGGGGGTTATCCCCAGCTGCTGGGCGATGAGGTTCCACTCGCCGACGCCGTCCTCGCCCTGGGCGTCGAGGACGACGACCTGGCGGTCCTTGAAGCGGAGCTGGCGTAGGACGTAGGTCTTCTCCAGGGCGGACTTTCCGTTTCCGGATTCGCCGAGGACCAGCCAGTGGGGGGCCGGGAGCTGCTGGCCGTACAGCTGGAAGGGGTCGTAGATGTAGCCCTTGCCGCTGTAGACCTCGCGGCCGATGATGACGCCGGAGTCGCCGAGTCCGGGGGCGGCGGTGGGCAGGTAGACGGCTTGCGCCTGCCCGGTGGAGGTGCGGACGGGCAGGCGCGTGGTCTCGACTTTGCCGAAGAGGAAGCTGGTGAAGGCGTCCGTCAGCGCTGTCATGGGATCTCGCATGGGCGGCTTTTCCCTCCAGCTAGCGTCGGATGCCGGTGGCGAACGGCAAGGTGTTGACGAAGGCGCGGTGGTGCTCGCGGTCGCACCATTCCAGCTTCAGGTAGGACTTTCCGGCGGAGGCGCGGATCGTCCGCTTGTCGCGGGCCAGTGCCTCCGGCGAACGCGAGGACACCGTGATGTACCCGACGAGGTTGACTCCTGCCGCACCGCTGGCGAGATCTTCACCTCTTTGGTCGAGCCGGCCGTGCGCGGCGATGTCGCGGGGGTCGACGGTGCGGTTCATCTTGGCGGCGCGGGAGGCGTCGGCCTCGTCGTTGGTCTTCTCGGTGAGCATGCGCTCGATGGCGACCTCGGTGGGTTCCAGGTCCATGGTGACGGCGACGGTGCGGATGACGTCGGGGGTGTGGACGAGGAGGGGGGCGAGGAAGTTCACGCCGACCGGGGTCATGGGCCATTCCTTGACCCAGGCGGTGGCGTGGCACCAGGGGGCGCGGGTGGAGGATTCGCGGGTCTTGGCCTGGAGGAAGGTGGGTTCGACGGCGTCGAGTTCGGCGGGCCAGGCGTTGCGCTTGGTCATGGCCTGGATGTGGTCGATGGGGTGGTCCGGGTCGTACATGGAGTGCACGAGGGAGGAGAGGCGGCCCTGGCCGAGGGGCTGGCGGACGCGGATGTCGGCCTCGGCGAGGCGGGCGCAGATGTCGGTGAGCTCGCGGGCCATGACGATGGCGAGGCCGGCGTCGCGGTCGAGCTTGCGGCCCTTGTGGGGGGTGCCGGCGCGGGCGATGGCGTTGGCCTCGGCGGCGAGTTCGCGCGTGTAGTGCATGCAGGCGACGAGGTAGGCGCGGTGCTGCTCGGAGGAGGTGGACACCATCGACTGGAGTTGGTCGTAGGAGTCGCGGAGCCAGCCGGGGGCCTGGGTGTCGCCGCGCTGGGCGACGTCCTTGGCGTGCGCGTCGGGGTCGGCGGGGAGGGTGCGGGCGAGCATCTGGAGGCGGGTGACGAAGCCGTCGCCGTTGGCCACGTGCTTGAGGAGGGTGCCGAAGCGGTCGACGAGGGCTTCCTGGTCCTCGCTGTCGCGCAGGCCGACGCCGGGGCCCTCGATCTCGATGGCGGCGGTGACGGTGCGGCGGTCGGCGTGGAGGAGTACGGCGATCTCGTCGGGGCCGAAGGGGGCGGCGAGCCAGTTGATGCGGCCGATGCCGGGGGGCGGGCCGACTTCGACCTCGCGGCCGTCGGAGCCGCGGATGCCGGCTTCCATGGCGCCGGAGCGGTAGGTCGTGCCGCGGCGCAGGGTGCGCTTGTAGCTGCGGCTGATCTCGAACCAGCGGTAGAAGGTTCTGCCCTTGTAGGGGACGTACACGGCGGCGAGCGCGATCATGGGGAAGCCGGCGAGGCTGACGATGCGCAGGGTGAGGTCGGGGACGAGCAGTCCGCTCATCATGCCGAAGAACGCCCCGGCGATGATCAGGGCGATCTCGCCGGTCTCGCGGTTCTTGCCGACGATCGCGTTCGGCCGGGCGCGGCCGATGAGATACGTGCGGCGGGGCGCGACCGGGTGCAGCTGGTGGGACTGGGTCGTCAACGCCCGTCACCTCCTGTGTTCCTCGTGCTCGAGCTCGTGCGGGGCGGGGGTGCGGCGGAGGGGACAGATCCGCCGCCGGCTCCGCCGCCGGAGGTGGGTCGGCTGCTGTGGGCGGCCACGCCTCCGGAGAGGGGGTTGGCGGGGCGGGGGGCGTTGTTGCCGCTGCCGCCGTCGCCGCCGCGGTGGGCGCCGCGGCTGCTGTGGGTCTTGATGCCCTGCGAGACGAGGGAGGCCGGGGAGCTGATGACGGCGGCCGCCTGGGCGCCGTCGGTGGCCTTGCTGCGGTTGGAGCGGGCGGAGGCGATCTCGTCGCCGAAGCCGGGGACGAAGCGGTAGATCATCGCGGAGGCGAAGATCGCCAGGAGGATGATGGCGAGGCCGGTGACGACGGCGGAGAAGGCGTTGGGGCCCTTTTCCCCGGTCAGGGCGCCGGCGAGGCCGAGGACGATGACGATGACCGGCTTCACGAGGATGACGGCGATCATGATGCCGGCCCAGCGGCGGACGTGGCCCCAGAGGTTGCGGTCGACGAGCCCGGAGTAGACGACGACGCCGAGGAGGGCGCCGACGTAGAGGAGGGCGGCCCGGATGAACAGCTCCAGGTAGAGGACGCCGGCGGCGAGGACGGTGACGAGGGCGACGACGATCAGCATGATGGGGCCGCCGCCGATGTCGTCGCCCTTTTTGAGGGCTTCGGAGAAGGAGCCGAAGAAGACGTCGGTCTGGCCGCCGGTGGCGGAGGCGATGACCTCGGTGACGCCGTCGGTGGCGGAGACGACGGTGTAGAGGACGAGGGGGGTGAAGGCGGAGGCGAGGACGGTGAGCCAGAGGAAGCCGATGGCTTCGGACATGGCGGTGGTGAGGGGGACGCCGCGGACGGCTCGCTTGGCGACGGCGAAGAGCCAGAGGACGAGGGTGAGGATGGTCGAGGCGGCGAAGACGACGGAGTACTGCTTGAGGAAGGCGGGGTTGGTGAAGTCGACGTTGGCCGAGCCGTTGACCGCTTCGCTGAGCTTTCCGACGATCCAGGCGGCGGCGTCGGCGCAGCCGCGGGCGAGGGAGGCGAGGGGGTTGAGGGCGTCGGTGGGGTCGGTGGGGGCGAGGCCGGGGGCTCCGCCGGTGCCGCCGTTGCCGCGTTCGCAGTACTCCTTGGCCGGACCTCGGATCAGGTCGCAGGGGTTGTTGGTCGCTTCGGGCGTCGGTGTCGGTGTCGGCGTCGGAATCGGTGTGGGTGCGGCCAGCGCGCGCGTGGACAGCAGGACCACGGTTGCCTGTACGGCGGCCAGGACGGCCGCGAAGGACACGCCGCGACGGCTAGCGTGCATAGGTGAGCCCCCCGAACTGCGATACGGCAGCGGCCATCTCCTCGGCAGTGGCGGCCCGCTGGTCCTGGCCCACGGGAGCCGGCCCGTCCTTCTGCGTGAAGTCCACGACGCGCCAGTCGTTGTCGACCCAGCGCAGTTCGTACGTGCTCGTGTACCAGCCCTCGGTGACGGGGCTCTTCGAACCTTCGCCGGCGAGACCGAAGAGGATCGAGTGCCAGACCGATACGGTTGCGGTGTCCGCGCCGTACTTCTCGGTTTTCGTCCCGACCGGGTTGGTGCGGGAGATGAAGGTCATGCCCTTGGGAGCCTTGCCCGTGGCGTCGAGTCCGATGCGGGCCAGGAATGCGGCGTCGGTGTAGGCACGGTCCAGCTCGCTCTGCCGTGCGGCGGCGACGTCCGGTGCGTACAGGGCCTGGATGACGGCACCTCTTCGGCTGCTGTTGAACATGCCGTCGGAGCCGAGTGCCACCGCGAAGTTGGCGGCGGCCGACTGTGCGCCCTGTTCGTCGTGGGCGAAGCCCTTGGGGATGCCCGCCGATTTGCCCGTCACCGGGTCCGTGCCCGTGGCTGCCGTGGAGGAGTCCGTCGGGGGTTTGTCCGAGGCGGGGGCCGAGGAGGTGTCCGGGCCGGAGTTGGCGAAGGCGATGGCGGCGATCAGGAGGACGACGACGCCCACCACCGTGACCAGGCTGCGGGAGGTGCGTGGGGTGCGGCGGGTGGGGCCGTAGGGGTCGGTGGGGGAGTCCGGGAGGAGGGTGCGGGTCTGGCCGGTGCCGCCGACCTCGCCGTAGCCGCCGGCGCCGCCGTACTGGTCGTCGTTGCTCATTGCCTGTCCGCCCCCTCCGCGTCGTACGACGGTAGCGCTGGTTCCCGCGTGGATGTGGTCTGGTGATGCGTCATCAGCTACGGGGTCCGGCGCGTGTCCCGGCTAGACGGCCATCCCGTAGACGATCGTGAACAGCGTCCCGAGGGAGCCGATGATGAAGACTCCGGTCAGTCCGGCCACGATCAGGCCCTTGCCCTGTTCTGCGCTGAACGTGTCGCGCAGGGCGGTCGCTCCGATGCGCTGTTTGGCCGCGCCCCAGATGGCGATGCCGAGGCAGAGGAGGATCGCGACGGCCATGACCACCTCGATCATGACCTTCGCTTCGTTGCCGAGACTGCCGAAAGGCCCCCAGTTCGGGGCGATTCCGCCGATGATGGTGGTGATGTCGCCCTTTTCGGCTGCCAGGATCATGTAACTCACCGCCCCTGTATGGGTAGTTCCGGAAGCCCCTGGCCCGACGGCAGGGGTTACGCACTATCTTCGCTGATGAAACCGCCGCCGTCGCCGACTTGACGGCTCTCTTTACCCGATCTCGCGGCTCGTGCTCTGCTTCCGCGCTCTGACCTGGGCAGGGGCGGTGTGTACGCGCGAGAACGTGCGGTCACTCTGTGTATCACGAGGGGTGACGCCGGGCAATGATTGTCGTCTCGGCGTACGGGGGGTGGGGTGAGGGGCCGCCGTTCGGAGCAGTGGGGTGGCGTGTCGTTGGGCCGACCGCCGACATGCGTCCGATGGTCGGACCGTCGTCTCATCGGTGCGCGGAGTGTGGTGGGGGCGTTGTCAGTGGGGTGCGGCAGGCTGGGGAGCATGACGACTCCTTGGACTCTCGCGGACCTTGAGGCGGCCATCCGGGCGGGATGGTCGGCCGAGACCTGTGAGCCCTCCGACCTCACGGGGATCCCTTGGACCGCGGAGAATCCGGCCTGGGGGCACTGTGACATCACGGCCCTGGTGGTGCAGGACCTCGTGGGTGGGGACCTGATGCTGGGCGAGGTGTTCCACGACGGCCGGCAGGAGGGCTACCACTGGTGGAACCTGCTGCCCGGTGGCATCCGGATCGATCTGACGCGGGAGCAGTTCCGGCGGGGGGAGACGGTGACGCCGGGGCGGGTCGTGAAGCGGCCGGGCGGGCGGTTGCCCAGGCGGTGGGAGGAGTACCAGCTGCTGCGGCAGCGGGTCATCGACAAGCTGGGGCCGTTGCCGGGGTCGATGGTGGCGCAGGACGGGCGGCGGCTCGCCTATACGGACTTCGGGGGGCCGGGGGCGCCGCTGCTGGCGCTGCACGGGCACTTCGAGGAAGGGGCGCGGGGCTTCGGGCGCCTGGCCCGGGAGCTGGGTCCGGCGTGGCGGGTGATCGCCCTGGATCAGCGGGGGCACGGGAGGTCCGACCGGGCGGCGCAGTACACGCGGGAGGGGTACGTGGCGGATGCGGCGGCCCTGTTGGAGCAGCTGGGACTGGGGCCTGCGGTGGTGCTGGGGCATTCGCTGGGCGGGGTCAATGCGTACCAGCTCGCGGCGCGGCGGCCGGATCTGGTGCGGGCGGTGGTGGTCGAGGACATCGGGGCGGTGGTCGACGGCGACCTGTCGTTCGTGCGGGAGTGGCCGCGGCGGGCCGCGACCCGGGCCGGGTTCCTGGCGGGGGTGGGGAGTGCGGCGCCGTATCTGGAGGGGTCCCTGCAGGAGTATCCGGACGGGTGGGGGACCGTGTTCGAGGCGGAGGACATGGTGGAGTCGCAGCGGGGGCTGAACGGGGACCACTGGGGGGACTGGCTGGAGGTGCGCAGGCCGACGCTGCTGGTGCGGGGGGACCGGAGCGGGGTGCTGTCGGCGGAGCATGCGCGGGAGATGACGGTGCGGAGGGCGGGGGTGCGGTTGGTGGAGCTGCCGGCGGGGCATGCGGTGCGGGCCGGGGACCCGGAGGGGTTCTTCTCTGCCGTGCGGGGGTTTTTGGCGCGGGTGTGAGGGGGGTGCTGCTCGGGCGGGTGCGGCGTCGTTGCTGCCGTGTTCCGCCCCCGCCCCCCGGCCCCGGCCCTGCGCTCCGGCGGGCCGATGGGGGAGGGGGGAAGGCGGGTCTAGGTCCAGTGGGCGGGGCGGGTGAGGGAGGGCGGGATTCGGGTGGTGGGGTCGCCCTGGGCTGCGTTCAGCTGGGGCTGCGTGAGGAAGACGGCGTCGCGGAGGTCCGCCCCGCGGAGGTTGGTGTCGCGGAGGTCGGCGCCGATCAGGTCGGCCGTGCGGAGGTCGGCGCGGCTGAGGTCGGCGGCGATCAGGTAGGCGCCGCGGAGGTTCGCGCCGCGCAGGTCGGCTCCGGAGAGGCGGGCGCCCATGAGGTCGGCGCCGCGGTGGTTCTTCTTGCGGCCCGGCACTTTCGCCCGTACGAGTTCGCTGGTCTTCAGGAGCAGGGTGTTGATCTGCTGGCGGAGGGGGCCGACGTCGAGGCCGGCCAGGGCCTGCCCGTCGGCGCGGGTCCATTCCTCGGTCTCGGTCAGGGCCTCGCGCAGGTCGGCGTGGACCGGGGCGGCGGCCGGGAGGGTCAGGGCCTCGCTGAGGTAGAAGAGCAGCTCGTGGAGCTGTCGCAGGACCGGGAAGACCTCGTACATCTGGCGGGCCGTGCCGGGGTGGGTGCGCCAGTCGCGGCCGCCGAAGGTGGCCTGGGAGGTCTGCTGTCCGGCACCGAAGCAGTCGAAGACGGTGCAGCCCTGGAACCCCTTGTCGCGCAGCCGGGTGTGGATGCCGCAGCGGAAGTCCTGCTGGAGGTTCTTGCAGGGGGTTCCGGCGGGCTTGTTCACCGCGAAGTCGTTGGACTTGGCGAAGGGCAGCGCGACGCAGCAGAGCGCGAAGCAGTTCGCGCAGTCGGCCTGCAGGAGGGGGAGCGCGGGAAGGCCGGTGGTGGAGTGGTGGGACACGCGGTCCATTGTCGCCTGTCGCGCCGGCCGCTCGGGGTCTTGATCCACGGGGCGGCGGCGGTGAGCATCCCGGTATGACAGAAGTGATCGCAGTCGCCGTTATTACTCTCCTCGCCGTGATCAGTCCCGGTGCCGACTTCGCCATGGTGGTCCGCAACAGCTACCTCTACGGGCGCCCCACCGGGCTGTTCGCCGCCGCCGGGGTCGCGGCCGGTGTGCTGGTCCACGTCTCCTACACGATGCTCGGGGTCGGTCTGCTGATCGCCTCGTCCACCGCGCTGTTCACCGCGATCAAGCTGGCGGGTGCGGTCTATCTGGTGTGGATCGGGATCCGTACCTTCCGGGCGCGCGCCGAGGTGACCGTGGACCTGGAGTCGAAGCCGCAGCTGACCCGGCTGGGGGCGATGCGGTCGGGGTTCCTGACGAACGTGCTGAATCCGAAGACGACGCTGTTCGTGGTGTCGACGTTCACGCAGGTGGTGAACCCGGACACGCCGGTGTGGCAGCAGGTGGGGTACGGGCTGTTCATGTCGGCGGCGCACCTGGGGTGGTTCGGTGCGGTGGCGTTGTTCTTCTCCGTCTCGCGGTTGCGCGACCGGATGCTGAAGGCGCAGAAGGCGTTGAACCGGGCCATCGGGTCGGTTCTGGTGGGGCTGGGGGTGGGGCTGGGGTTCGCCCGCTGAGCGGTTCGCCGGGTCTGGTGAACCGAGTTACCTGTCGGTAGCGTTGTGGGCATGGGTGCTGCCGAGGGGTACGAGGGATTCTTCGAGAGGGTCGACGCCGGGCGGTTCCTGGCCACCGAGTACACGCGGGGGCCGTGGGACCCGGGCGCGCAGCATGCCGGGCCGCCGGCCGCGTTGCTCGGGCGGGCCGTCGAGGAGCGGCCGGGGGCGCGGACGGACATGCGGATCGCCCGGATCACGTACGAGATCCTGCGCCCGGTGCCGATCGGCGAGCTGGAGGTCACCACCAGTGTGGTGCGGGCCGGTCGCGGGACCGAGGTGGTCGAGGCGGCTCTCGCGCCGGCGGGCGGCGCGCCGGTGATGCTGGCGCGGGCCCTGCGGATCCGGGTCGCGGAGGAG
Organism: Streptomyces venezuelae; assembly: GCF_008642275.1. Classification (NCBI taxonomy): domain Bacteria; kingdom Bacillati; phylum Actinomycetota; class Actinomycetes; order Kitasatosporales; family Streptomycetaceae; genus Streptomyces; species Streptomyces venezuelae. The sequence goes on along the minus strand of NZ_CP029189.1, from coordinate 3,485,592 downwards.
GCCGTGCCGTCCGTGGTCCCGGGGCCGCAGCTGCCGCCGCCGGGGGAGGTGGAGGTGACGCCCTTCTTCCCGGTGCCGTGGGAGACCGGCTACCACTCGGCGATGGAGACCCGGTTCACCGAGGGTGCCTTCGTCGAACTGGGCCCGGGTACCTGCTGGATGCGGATGAGGGTGCCGCTCGTCGCGGGGGAGGAGATCCGGCCGCTGGACCGGGTGCTGATCGCCGCCGACTCGGGCAACGGGATCAGCTCGGTGATGGACTTCGGGCGGTACGTCTTCGTCAACGGTGACCTGACCGTTCATCTGCACCGCCATCCGGTGGGCGAGTGGGCGTGCGTGGAGGCCCGTACGAGTGTGGACGCGGCCGGGATCGGGCTCGCGGACGCGCTGTTGCACGACGAGAAGGGGCCGATCGGGCGGAGCGCGCAGAGTTTGTTCGTGGCGCCGCGTTAGCTGCTGCCGGGACATCTCAACCCCCTTGTCGAGGTTGGGGATACGTGTGGCAGGCTCGTCCGGATGGAGGCCCTGAGAGACACGGATCCGGCGCACATCGGGGCGCAGGTGCTGTTGGCCCGGCTCGGTGCCGGTGGCATGGGGCAGGTGTACCTCGGGCGGTCACCGGGGGGCCGGCTGGTCGCCATCAAGGTGATCAAGGAAGAGATCACCGGGCACCCGGAGGCCCTTGCGCGGTTTCGCCGGGAGGCGGAGACGGTCCGCGCCGTGCGCTCCGCCTACACGGCGAACCTGATCGACGCGTCACTGGCGGCGCCGCCTTACTGGCTGGCCACCGAGTACGTGGCCGGCCCCACCTTGAGCCACGCGGTGCGTGCGTACGGCGCCCTGCCCGCGGGCGCGTGCCGCAGGCTGTTCGCGGCCCTCGCGGAGGGACTTGCGAGCGTGCACGCGTACGGGGTCACGCACCGGGACCTCAAGCCGCAGAACGTCATCCTGGGTGTGCAGGGGCCGCAGCTCATCGACTTCGGCATCGCCAAGGGCGTGGCCGACACGGCTCTGACGCAGGCCGGCGCCGCCCCGGGTACGCCGGGCTACACGGCTCCCGAGGTGCTGCTGCGGGGTGATGTGGCGAACGCCGCGGACGTCTTCGCACTGGGCGCCACGATCGCCTATGCGGCGACGGGCCGGGCGCCGTACGGGACGGGGGACCCGACCACCGTCAACTTCCGAGCGGTTCACGGAGAGATCGACGTCGAGGGTGTGGAGCCGCACCTGGCCGCGCTCGTCAAGGCTTGTGTGGCGACGGAGCCGGGAGCCCGGCCCGGCCCTGCCGAGATCATCCGGCGCTGCGCGGTGGATTCGGCGCTGGTCGACGACCCGGTGTACGCGGCGCTGACGGCGACTGCGGGCGGAGCCGCCGCACAGCTGCCGGGGCTGCCGTCCACGATCGGGCCGGGGCTGCCGGCCGGCTCGGGCTACGTGCCGACGTATGTCCCCGCCGACCAGGATCGGGCCCATGGCCAGGACCGGGGGGAGGTGCGCGGCACCGGTCTGTGGCGGCTGCCGCGCTGGGCGCTCGCGGCCGTCGGCGGTCTGGTGGTGGTCGGCCTCGCCACGGGCGGCTATCTGTTCCTCCAGGGCGACGACGGCAAAGAGGCGGCGCGAGGCGGGCCGGGGGCAGCCGGCACTCCGGCCGGGCCGACCGGTTCCGGCCAGCCGGCTTCGAGTCCCTCCGCCCCCTCCCAGGGCGGTTCCGGTGACTCGGGGGCCGTTCCCGACCACATCGAGCCGAACAAGGTGTCGCGGGACCTGTGGACCAGTGGAGGGGGCTGCGCCCTTCCCGCTGAGGAGAGGGCGGAGTTCCTCTTGGGTTCAGTCGTCGACGCCGACGACCCGACTGCGCAGACGATCACGGGCAAGGCCAAGATCCGTGTGTATCTGAAGCCGCACAACACGGAGAACGGTGCCTACGTCGTCTCCGTCGGGGTCAAGCCTCCCCATGAGATCGACGAGAGCACCCAGCGCCCGTTCGAGTACGTCAAGGACTACAACCACGGCATCGGTTATGTGAGCAAGCCCGTCGATCTCAAGGACCAGGCCACCGGCGGCCAGGTGGAACTCACGTATCCGGACGACTTCACCACGCAGCTCGTGGACAACCAGGGGACGGCGAAGAAGTTTCCGGCCATCCCGCTCGCCAACGACCCGGGTGACTGGACCGTGCTGTTCTACCGGGTCCGAAGTGTCAAGGAGTACAGCAGTGTCTATTGCACCGGCTTTCCGGTGAAATAGTGCCGGGTCTGGCCGACGAATCCACTGTCAGGCGACGTTCCGTAAGGCAGTGTTGACGGGTGCGCAAGTTCTGGATGGCAAGCGGGCTCGGAATCAGTGCGTGTCTGACCTTCGTCGCGCTGCTGGTCGTCGGCACCTACTCGGCGGCGGCGGGGATGGCGGGCGGCGGCAGGCAGGGCGCCGTCGGACTGGTCAAGGGGTCGGTTCCGGCGATCTATCAGCCGTTGGTGGAGAAGTGGGGAAACCTTTGCCCCGCGCTCAACCCGGCGCTGCTGGCGGCGCAGCTCTACACGGAGAGCGGCTGGAAGCCCGATGTGGTCAGCCACGCCGACGCGCGTGGTATCGCCCAGTTCATCCCTGGCACCTGGGCCATGTACGGGATAGACGGCGACGGTGACGGCGATCGTGACATCTGGGATCCCAAGGACGCCATCCCCTCGGCGGCCTCGTATGACTGCCAACTCGCCAAGGACGTAGCCCAGGTACCGGGTGATCGCTCCGACAATATGCTCGCTGCCTACAACGCCGGTCCCTACCGGGTGATCAAGGCCGGGGGGGTGCCGCCGATCAGCGAGACGCAGGGCTATGTGAAGTCCATCCGGGCCCTGGAGAAGAGCTTCGCGCGGCCCGTCGGGCGGGTGGCACCCTCGCAACAGGCCGCCGGGGCCATCTACTTCGCGCAGAAGCAGCTGGGGACGCCCTATCTGTGGGGCGGGAACGGGACGCCCGATCAGGACGGGCGGTTCGACTGTTCCGGGTTGACCAAGGCCGCGTACGAGACCGTGGGGATCGAGTTGCCGCGTGTGGCGAACGATCAGTACAACGCCGGGGCGCATCCTTCGCGCGATCAACTCCTGCCCGGCGACCTGGTCTTCTTCTCCGATGATCTGACGAACTCTCGGGAGATCCGGCACGTGGGGCTCTACGTCGGCGGCGGATACATGATCAACGCCCCCTACACCGGTGCCGTGATCCGGTTCGACAAGATCGACACCCCGGACTATTTCGGCGCTACGCGGGTGACCAGGGATGGTGCCGAGGCGCTCCCGGAGCGGTCCGCCGCCGGTCGGGGCGCATAGCAACTCTCCGTAATGCAAAGGCCCTGAGCTGCGACGATGGGTCACTCTTCGATAACGTTGGAGTGATCATTGCGTGGAGAATGGAACGTAGGAGCCAGAACGGGCGTTCCATGGGCGCGGGGGTTGATCAAGTGGGGGGCGGAGGGGCGCACACAGGGGTGCGTTCCGCAGGGGAACCACGGCAAGGGCAAGGGGCCGCATCACCATGGCTGGACTCACAACAGGTGGGCCGAACGTGGATGTCAGCCTGCTGTACCAGATCAACGGGGCGGCCCGGCATGCTCCGGCGTGGCTGGACCGGGTCGTGAGCCTGGCCGGCGAGTACGGGATCCTGCTGGCCCTGGTGCTCCTGGTCCTGTGGTGCTGGCGTGGTGCCCGCCGGCAGGACGAGGCCGCCGCCGTCGAGTCCTTCGCCGCGCTCGTCTGGGCCCCGCTGGCCGCCGCGACGGCGCTGCTCGTCAATGTGCCCCTGCGTGAATTCGTGGGGCGGCCGCGGCCGTTCCGCCAGCACGAGGGCCTGCAGGTGCTCGATCCCGCCTTCGGCTGGGGGCTCGGACGCACCGAGTTCTCCTTCGTCAGCGGTCACACCACCGTCGCGATGGCGCTGGGCGTGGGCCTGTTCGTGGCGAACCGGAAGCTTGGCCTCCTGGGTCTCGGGCTGGCCTTCGCCGAGGGCCTGTGCCGGGTCTACATGGGCATCCACTACCCGACCGACGTCATCGGCGGCCTCGCCCTCGGCACCGCGGTGGTGCTCGTGTTCGCGCCGCTCGCCATGGCGGCGCTGACCCCGGTGGTGCGGGCGCTGGCCCGGTCCCGGCGCGGTGGCCGGCTCGTACGGGCCGGGAACGCCGTGCTGCCCCGTCCGGTCGGGCTCCCGCAGGCACAGACCCCGCCCGCGGGGCAGCGTACGCACGAGAGCGATCTCGCCGCCTGACGCACACCGGTCCGGCACCCGTGGTGGTGCGGACGTGATCAGCCCTGCGCGTACGCGTTCCACAGGGCGAGCAGCGCGGCCGCCAGCAGGCACAGCAGCGCCGCCCCGAAGCACATCCGTACCGCCTTCGGCCGGGTGCGCAGGCGGATCCGGGGGCGGGGCATCAGGGCTCTCCGCCGGCGGTGGCGCGGCGGTACCGGGAGCGCAGCCGCCGGCCCGTCGCGGCGGCCGGGGCGGACACGACGAGCAGGGCCCGGAGGAGGGTCGCGGGTCGGGTAGCGGAACCTGGCATGGATCAAGGGCATCCGCTGCGGACCGCCCCGGCCAGCCGGGCGGTCCGAACGGCCTACCCGCCCCGGGCTACGCCTGGCCTACGGCTACGGCTACGGCTACGGCCACGGCTGTGGCTACGGCTGCGTGTGGCGGGCCGCGTCTCTGCGCGCCAGGTCGCGGGAGCGGCGGGCCGGACCGTTCCAGCCGCACGTGCAGACGGCCAGGCAGAACGACCCGCGGTCGGCGGTGGATGTGGTGTGGCCGGCCGGCGGCTCCGGCTGCGCGTGCGGCGGCCGCGGAAGCGGCAGGGAGTCAAGCGGAGGGGCCAGTCTCGCTTCGGTGTGAGGTTCCACGGGTCCACGGTACCGGGGCGGGCGGCGCGCGGGGAGGGCGCGCCCCCGTGACGGGAAACCCCTGACCTCGTTAAGCGGAGCGGGTGGGGGCCTCGGGCAAGCAGCGGTCATGCGTTGGGGGTTGGCAGGCGATGGTGGATCACCAGCACAGGCGTCCGCGCGGGCGTGCGGGTGAGGCGGTGCTCGCCGCCGGTGTCACCCTGGCGGTCACGACGATGACCGGGTGCGCGGGCGACACGGGCGACGCCCGGCCTCCGGCGGACGCGGCGGCGGTGGTCCGCGGGGCCGCCGACGCACTCACGAGGACCGGCAGTGCCCGGGCCCGTACGGCCATGGAGATGGCCACGGGCGGCACCCGGGTCACGATCCGCGGTGAGGGCGGGGTCGACTTCAGGAAGCGGATGGGCCAGCTCGTCGTGATGCTCCCGGCCGACGTGAAGGGCAAGGCCGAGCACCGGCCCATCACCGAGCTGCTCGTGTCCGGCGCGCTCTACATGAAGAACCGCGGCGCGGGCGTCCCGGACGACAAGTGGGTCCGGGTCGACACCACGACCCTGAACGACGGCAACCTCGTCACGGGCGGGGCCACCGATCCGCTGGTCGCGGCGGAGCTGCTGCGGGGCGCGGCGGAGGTGACGTACGTGGGGGAGACCGAGGTGGCGGGCACCAAGGTGCGGCACTACCGGGGGACCACCGACCTGGGGCGGGCCGCGGGGAGCGCGTCGCCGGAGGTACGGGGGGCGCTGGCGGCGGCGGCGAAAGGGTTCAGCACGGACGCGGTGCCGTTCGACGCCTACCTGGACGAGGAGGGGCGCCTGCGGAAGGTGAGACACCGGTTCACGTACGTCAACAATGGCGTGATCGATGTGTCGTCGACCACGCTGCTGTACGGGTTCGGAACCCCGGTGACCGTCGTATTGCCCGCAAGTGGGGACATCTACGCCGGGAAGATCGCCGACTAGTGGGACGGGCGAGGGGCGGGCGGCGCGATCGGGCCATGGGCCGGTATCCGGAAATGGTCCATCCGTGTCATGCGAGGGACGGTACGGCCTCCCTACGCTGAGAAGCCGGGCGCCGGCGCGTGGTGCGGTGCGGTATGACCGATGACGGCCGATGGCCGGTGGCAGATTGAGGTGACACGCGTGACTCCCGCAGGCGGTACGACGGTGCAGGACCACGTTGCTCTCGCCGAGATCGAGCTGTGTGGTGAGCTGATCATCGCCGCGTCGGCGGCCGCCGAGGAGCGGCTCAGTCTGGACCGGATCGACGAGGTCCTGCTGGGGCAGTAGCCTCCCGGCGGTGTCCTCGGCTCCGGATGGTGGGTGTGGCGGGCCGTCCGGCGTCCGCCGGGGTGCATGCCGCCTGCTGCCTGCTGCCTGCTGCCTGCTGCCTGCTGCCGCGCCGTTGCCGGGGCTCCGCCCCAGACCCCGCGCCTCAAGCGCCGGCGGGGCTGGGAGGGGTGCGGCTAGCCGGGGGGCGGGGTCAGGTGCGCAGGAGGCGGGCGATGGCCTTGGTGGCTTCCTCGACCTTGGCGTCGATCTCGGTGCCGCCCTTGACCGCGGCGTCGGCGACGCAGTGCCGCAGGTGCTCCTCCAGCAGCTGGAGCGCGAAGGACTGCAGTGCCTTCGTGCTCGCCGAGACCTGGGTGAGTATGTCGATGCAGTAGACGTCCTCGTCGACGAGCCGCTGGAGGCCCCGGATCTGGCCCTCGATCCGGCGCAGCCGCTTGAGGTGCTCGTCCTTCTGGTGGTGGTAGCCGTGGACGGCTCCGGAGCCCTCCGCCTCGATGGTCGTCATACGTCTCTCCCGTGGTCCGGAACGAGGGGTGCATGCCGAATGCATACCCCTCATGGGTATAGGGTACTGGGCCCCGCCGTCCGGGGCAGGGGTCCCTGGCCCCCACTCTGCCCGATGGAGGACACTGTGGAACGGCCGGTTAGCCGTGGCCGGGGGATGCGCCTAGCATCAGCCTGACCGAATCCGATGCACCCCGAGGACCTCACGTGCGATTTCGTCTGACCCCCAGGGAGACGAGCTTCTACGACATGTTCGCCGCATCCGCGGACAACATCGTCACGGGCTCCAAGCTCCTGATGGAACTGCTCGGAGCGGACTCCTCCGCCCGGGCCGAGATCGCGGAGCGGATGCGGGCAGCGGAGCACGCGGGAGACGACGCCACCCACGCGATCTTCCACCAGCTGAACTCCTCCTTCATCACGCCGTTCGACCGCGAGGACATCTACAACCTGGCCTCGTCGCTCGACGACATCATGGACTTCATGGAGGAGGCCGTCGATCTCGTCGTCCTCTACAACGTGGAGGAGCTCCCCAAGGGTGTCGAGCAGCAGATCGAGGTGCTGGCGCGTGCGGCCGAGCTGACCGCCGAGGCCATGCCGCACCTGCGGACGATGGACAACCTGACCGAGTACTGGATCGAGGTCAACCGCCTTGAGAACCAGGCGGACCAGATCCACCGCAAGCTGCTCGCCCAGCTCTTCAACGGCAAGTACGACGCCATCGAGGTGCTGAAGCTCAAGCAGATCGTCGACGTGCTCGAAGAGGCGGCCGACGCGTTCGAGCACGTCGCGAACACGGTGGAGACCATCGCGGTCAAGGAGTCCTGAACCTCGTGGACACCTTTGCTCTGGTCGTGACCATCGGTGTCGCGCTCGGCTTCACGTATACGAACGGTTTCCACGACTCGGCGAACGCGATCGCGACGTCCGTCTCGACGCGGGCGCTGACCCCGCGCGCGGCGCTGGCGATGGCGGCCGTGATGAACCTCGCCGGTGCCTTCCTGGGCAGTGGCGTGGCCAAGACGGTCAGCCAGGGCCTGATCGAGACGCCCACGGGTTCCACGGGCATGTGGATCCTCTTCGCGGCGCTGGTCGGTGCGATCGTCTGGAACCTGATCACCTGGTACTTCGGGCTGCCCTCGTCGTCCTCGCACGCGCTGTTCGGCGGCATGGTCGGCGCGGCGCTGGCCGGCGGGACGGAGGTGATCTGGTCGGGAGTCCTCGACAAGGTCGTCATCCCGATGTTCGTCTCGCCCGTCGTCGGTCTGGTCGCCGGTTACCTGGTGATGGTGGCCATCCTGTGGATGTTCCGCCGGTCCAACCCGCACAAGGCGAAGCACGGCTTCCGTATCGCGCAGACGGTGTCCGCGGCCGCGATGGCGCTCGGCCACGGTCTGCAGGACGCGCAGAAGACGATGGGCATCGTCGTGATGGCCCTGGTCATCGCCGACGTGCAGAGCGCCGACGCGCCGATCCCGGTCTGGGTCAAGGTCGTGTGCGCGGTGATGCTGTCGCTGGGTACGTACGCGGGTGGCTGGCGCATCATGCGTACGCTCGGCCGCAAGATCATCGAGCTGGACCCGCCGCAGGGCTTCGCGGCGGAGACCACGGGTGCCTCGATCATGTTCGGTTCGGCGTACCTCTTCCACGCGCCGATCTCCACCACCCACGTGATCACCTCGGCGATCATGGGTGTGGGTGCGACCAAGCGTGTGAACGCGGTCCGCTGGGGCGTCGCCAAGAACATCATCCTCGGCTGGTTCATCACGATGCCGGCTGCGGCCGTGGTCGCCGCGTTGTGCTTCTGGCTCGTGGACCTGGCCTTCGTGTAGTCGCCGTACGAAAGCGGGCCGGCTCCCCCCACCCAGGGGGAGCCGGCCCTTTTCTTTCTTTCGCCTTGCGGTGGCACCGCCATGCAGCACCGCAGGACGTCTTGCCGTGCGGCGGGGCCGCACGGTGTCCCGGGTCTAGCCGAAGCGACCCGAGATGTAGTCCTCGGTCGCCTGGACGGACGGGTTGGAGAAGATCCGGTCCGTGTCGTCGAGCTCGATGAGCTTGCCGGGCTGGCCGACGGCCGCGAGGTTGAAGAAGGCGGTGCGGTCCGAGACACGGGCCGCCTGCTGCATGTTGTGCGTCACGATGACGATCGTGAAGCGCTCCTTGAGCTCGCCGATCAGGTCCTCGATCGCGAGGGTGGAGATCGGGTCCAGGGCCGAGCAGGGCTCGTCCATCAGCAGGACCTCGGGCTCGACCGCGATGGCGCGGGCGATGCACAGGCGCTGCTGCTGGCCGCCGGAGAGGCCGGAGCCGGGCTTGTTCAGGCGGTCCTTCACCTCGTTCCAGAGGTTGGCGCCCTGGAGCGACTTCTCGACGATGTCCGTGAGCTCGGACTTCTTGAAGCTGCCGTTGAGCCGCAGGCCCGCCGCCACGTTGTCGAAGATCGACATGGTGGGGAAGGGGTTCGGGCGCTGGAAGACCATGCCGACCGTGCGGCGGACCGCGACGGGGTCCACGCCGCTGCCGTACAGGTTCTCGTCGTCCAGCAGGACCTTGCCCTCGACGCGGCCGCCGGGGGTGACCTCGTGCATGCGGTTGAGGGTGCGCAGGAAGGTGGACTTGCCGCAGCCGGAGGGGCCGATGAAGGCCGTCACGGAGCGGGGCTCCACGGTCATCGAGATGTCGTCGATGGCCTTGTGGGTGCCGTAGAAGGCGGACAGTCCGGAGACGTCGATTCGCTTCGCCATGGGGGTCACTTCGCTTTCATGAGTCGCGTCAGCGACCGGTCTTCGGGGCCTTCCAGCGGGCGATGCCGCGGGCCACCAGATTGAGGATCATGACGAAGGCGATCAGGACGAGCGCTGCTGCCCATGCCCGGTCGTAGGAGGGTTCACTGCCGACCTTGTACTGCTCCCAAATGTAGAGGGGGAGCGAGGACTGGGCGCCTTCGAAGGGGTTGCCGTTGATCAGCTGGGTGCCGAAGACCAGCAGCATGATCGGGGCGGTCTCGCCGGCGATGCGGGCGACGGCCAGCATCACGCCGGTGGAGATACCGCCGATGGCGGTCGGGAGCACGACCTTGAGGATCACGCGCCACTTCGGCACACCGAGGGCGAGGGCGGCCTCGCGCAGCTCGTTCGGGACGAGCTTGAGCATCTCCTCGGTGGAGCGGACCACGACCGGCATCATCAGGATCGACAGGGCCATGGCGCCGGCGAAGCCGGACGGGCCGAAGCCGAGCATCAGGTTCCAGGTCGTCAGGATGAACAGGCCCGCGACGATGGAGGGGATGCCGGTCATGACGTCGACGAAGAAGGTGACGGACTTGGCGAGGCGGCCCTTGCCGTACTCGACCAGGTAGACGGCGGTCAGCAGGCCGATGGGGGCCGCGATCAGCGTGGCGAGGGCGACCTGCTCGATGGTGCCGAGCAGGGCGTGGTAGACGCCGCCGCCCTCGTCGAAGCTGGTCACGCCGTTCATGGAGTGGCTGAGGAAGTTTCCGCTCAGGAGCTCCAGACCGCGGCTGACCGTGGTCCACATCAGGGAGAGCAGCGGGATGACCGCGAGGACGAAGCAGACCCACACGAGGGAGGTCGCGACACGGTCCTTGGCCTGGCGGCGGTTCTCGATCACCGCGCTGGCGGCGTACGTGATGCCGATGAACAGCAGGGCCGCGAGGAGCCCCCACTGGACCTTGCTCTGCAGGCCGAAGGCGAGGCCGATGCCGCAGCCGAGGGCGATCGAGAGGGCCGCGATGCCGGCCGGGGCCCAGCGGGGCAGGCCGCCACGGGTGAGGCCGGCGGGGGCGGCGGACCTGCGGGCCCGGGTGGGCTGCTGGTCCTGGATTGCGTGGCTCATCAGGCGTTCGCCCCCGAGAAGTCCTTGCGGCGAGCGATGATCAGCCGGGCTGCACCGTTGACCAGCAGGGTGAGCAGGAAGAGGACGAGACCGGAGGCGATCAGCGCGTCGCGGCCGAACTCGTTGGCCTCGTCGAACTTCGCGGCGATGTTCTGCGCGAAGGTGCCGCCACCCGGGTTCAGGAGGTGGCCGGAGATCAGGAAGCTCGGGGAGAGGACGGTCGCGACGGCCATGGTCTCGCCGAGGGCGCGGCCGAGGCCGAGCATCGAGGCGGAGATGACGCCGGAGCGGCCGAACGGCAGGACCGACATGCGGATGACCTCCCAGCGGGTCGCGCCGAGGGCCAGGGCGGCCTCCTCGTTCATGCGCGGGACCTGGAGGAAGACCTCACGGCTGACGCTGGTCACGATCGGCAGGATCATGATCGCGAGCAGGATGCCGACGGTGAAGAGCGAACGGGCGACGCCGACCTGGGTCTTGTCGAAGACGTAGGTCCAGCCGAGGTACTCGTCGAGCCAGAGGTTCAGGCCGTTCAGCTGCGGCACGAGGAACAGGGCGCCCCAGATGCCGTAGATGATCGACGGTACGGCGGCCAGCAGGTCGACGACGTACGCGAGGGGCGCGGCCAGCTTGCGCGGCGCGTAGTGCGAGATGAACAGGGCGATGCCGACGGCGATCGGAACCGCGATGGCCATCGCGATGATCGAGCTGACGACGGTGCCGAAGAGCAGGACGGCGATGCCGAAGACGGGCGGGTTGGCCGACGCGTTCCAGTCGAAGGTGGTGAGGAAGTTCCCCTCGTTCTTCGACAGGGCGATCGAGGCGCGGTAGGTGAGGAAGACGGCGATCGACGCCATGATCACCAGGAGCAGGATGCCGGAGCCCTTGGAGAGCCCGGCGAAGATCTTGTCGCCGGCGCGGCCGGTGGACGATCCTCCGCTACGGGTGACAGGCGGAGCCGTGTCTATCTGGGTGGGTGTGGTGGAAGCCATGGTCTTTCCGGTCTGTGTGGGGGGCAGGCCCCCTGGCGGCGGTGCACCGGATTCCCCCGGGTGGGAGGGGAAGGGTCCCGGATCCGGTCCGCCCCCGGACGGGGGAGCGGACCGGATCGGGGGTCAGGATCTAGCCGAGGGTGTTGATGACCTCGCGGACCTTGGTGTTGATCTCGGCCGGGATCGGCGCGTAGCCGTTCTCGAGGAGGACCTTCTGGCCCGCGTCCGAAGCGGCGTAGTTCAGGAAGGACTTAACGGTCGGGAGCGTCTCGGCCTTGTTGCCCTTGTCGCAGACGACCTCGTAGGTCACCAGGACGAGCGGGTAGGCGCCCTCGGCCTTGGTGGTGTAGTCGAGCTTGAGGGCCAGGTCGGAGCCGGTGCCGGCGATCTTGGCGGCGGCGATGGCCTTGGAGGCGTTCTCACCGGTGGCCGGGACCGGGGCGGCGGCGCCCGTGTTCAGGTCCACCGTCTTGATGCCCTGCGCGCTGGCGAACGAAAGCTCGAAGTAGCCGATCGCGCCGTCGACCTGCTTGACCTGCGCGGCGACACCGGCGGAGCCGGAGGCGGCCTGGCCGCCCGGGGCGGCCCACTTCTTCGCGGGCTCGTGCGGCCAGGCGTCGGGCGCGGCGGCCTTGAGGTACTTGGTGACGTTCTCGGTGGTGCCCGAGTCGTCGGAGCGGTGGAAGGCCTGGATGGCGGTGGAGGGAAGCGTGACGCCGGGGTTCAGCTTCTTGATCGCCTCGTCGTCCCACTTCTTGATCTTGTCGTTGAAGATGTTGGCGATCGTGGCGGCGTCGAGGTTCAGCTTGTCCACGCCGGCGACGTTGAAGCCGAGGGCGACGGGGCCGCCGACCATCGGGAGGTCGATGCCCTGGCCACCGGTGCAGATCTTCTTCGACTCCTCGACCTGCTCCGGCTTCAGCGCGGAGTCGGAGCCGGCGAAACCGACCGTGCCCTGGTTGAAGGCGACGATGCCCTCACCGGAGGAGGAGGACTTGTAGTTCACCTCGACGCCGGAGCAGGCGGCCATGTAGTTCTTGATCCACAGCTCGATCGCGTTCTTCTGCGCGGAGGAGCCGGAGGCCAGGAGCTTGCCCTTGGCGTCGTCGCACTTGATGTCGCCCGCGGCGGCCGCGGAGGGCTTCGCCGAACCGTCGGCGGTCTTGGTGTTGTCGTCCGAGCCGCACGCCGTGAGGACCAGGGCGCCGGACACGACAAGCGCCCCGAGGGCGGAGGCACGAAGCATGTTCTTGCGCTGAAGCTTCACTTTTCGGGTGTTCCTTCCAGAAGCCGCCGGCCGCTTTCTGTATCGGGGCGGCGTGCGAAGAGGACTGCGTCGGTGGTGCGCGGCTGAGCTGCCCGGCTTCCGGGCGGCTCGCTCCGTGCATCACCGAAATTAGGCAGAACAGGTGAAGCAGCCGACCGGCCCGAGTGAACGGATGGTGAACCGTGGCGGACGACCCGGTGCGTCCCTGGCGGGTCGCACACAGCCGTCATCATCCGTTATCCACGCGTTATCGCGGCGTGACCACGGGCTCCGGAAGCCACAGATGCCGGAATTCCAGCCGGGCCGCCTCGACCTCGTGGCGCTGGTCGGCGTGCAGGACGCCCAGGGCGTAGGCCGTCGCCGGTGCGATGCGCGGGGTACGGGCCGCCGTCGCCGACGCGGTCGCCGCCTCGGCCGCGTCACGGTGGCGGTCCAGGGCCTGCCCCGCGGCAGCCGGCCGGGTCACGTCCTCGCCGAGCGCCTCGCGCGCGTAGCGGTGGACCCGCAGCAGGCGGCGTACCTCGTGCCAGGGCCCGTCGTGGTCCGCGTTGTACGGCTGGGCTCCGTCGGCCGGGGGCAGGGACGTGACCGCCGCCGACAGTCGGGTTTCGGCCACGGCGGCCAGCGGGACGAGTACCTCCGACACCCGGCCCCGGGCCGCGACGGCGTCCAGCGGGACCTCCGAGGCCAGCACGGCCACCGCGTCCGCCACCGCGTGGAAGCGGGAGGAGCCGAGGGCCTGGAGGGTGGCCGAGTGGGCGCGCGTACGGGCCAGGGTCAGCTGCCGTTCCAGCAGCGCGCCGGCCCGCGCCGAGCCCACCGTCAGCGCGCCGGCCGAGCCGCGCGGCGCCGGGAGCTCCGGGGACCCCGACAGCCGGTGCAGGGCGTCCATCAGCCGGGTCAGCCGGGCCGCGTACGCGTGCTCGTCGGCCAGGGTCGACGAGAGCCACACCAGTTCGGTGCGCAGCCCGTCGGCCCAGGAGGACTCGGTCACCACCCGGAACGTGGCCAGGGAACCGCTGATGCGGCGCGCAGCCCCCCGCAGGCTGCGCGCCGCGTCGCTTCCTTCGGCGGCGTCGGCCCCGCTCTCCTCGTGCAGGCGCAGTCCGCGCAGGAAAGCGGTGGCCTGGGCGCGCAGGTACGTGCCGAGCACGGCACCTGCGTCCGCCGTCGCCGTAATCGGGTCATGGTTTGGCTGAGCCACGCCGGCGCCTCCGGGCGTCTATGAGCGTCTCCTGTACGTGCCGCAGCGGCTGTCCGTCCGCGTCCGTGCTGTGCCGGGTCCACTCGCCGTCCGGGCCCAGGTGCCAGGAGGAGGTGGCGTCGGACATCCCGGTTTCCAGCATCCGGTCCAGTGCCGCGCGGTGGGCCGGGTCGGCGACCCTGACCAGTGCCTCGATGCGGCGGTCGAGGTTGCGGTGCATCATGTCGGCGCTGCCGATCCACACCTCGGGTTCGCCGCCGTTGCCGAAGGCGAAGACCCGGGAGTGTTCCAGGAAGCGGCCGAGGATCGAGCGGACCCGGATGTTGTCCGAGAGCCCGGGGACTCCGGGGCGCACCGCGCAGATGCCGCGCACCCAGATGTCGACGGGCACTCCCGCCTGGGAGGCCCGGTAGAGCGAGTCGATGAGGGCCTCGTCGACGATCGAGTTCATCTTGAGCCGGACGTAGGCGGGGCGGCCGGCCTTGTGGTGGGCGGCCTCCTTGTCGATCCGCGCGATCAGTCCGTCCCGCAGCGAGCGGGGCGCCACCATCAGCCGGCGGTAGGTCTCGCGGCGCGAGTAGCCGGACAGCCGGTTGAAGAGGTCGGAGAGGTCCGCGCCGACCTGCGGGTCGGCGGTGAGCAGGCCGAGGTCCTCGTAGAGCCGGGCGGTCTTGGGGTGGTAGTTGCCGGTGCCGACGTGCGAGTAGCGGCGCAGCGTGTCGCCCTCCTGGCGGACGACGAGCGACAGCTTGCAGTGGGTCTTGAGGCCGACGAGCCCGTAGACGACGTGGCAGCCGGACTCCTCCAGCTTGCGCGCCCACTTGATGTTGGCCTGCTCGTCGAAGCGGGCCTTGATCTCGACGAGTACGAGGACCTGCTTGCCGGAGTCGGCGGCGTCGATCAGGGCGTCCACGATCGGGGAGTCGCCGGAGGTGCGGTAGAGCGTCTGCTTGATGGCGAGGACGTCCGGGTCGGCGGCGGCCTGCTCCAGGAAGGCCTGCACCGAGGTGGAGAAGGAGTCGTACGGGTGGTGCAGCAGGACGTCCCGCTCGCGCAGGGCGGCGAAGATGTCGGGCGCGGACGCGGACTCGACCTCGGCCAGGTCGCGGTGGGTGCCGGCGACGAACTTCGGGTACTTGAGCTCCGGGATGTCCAGCGAGGCGATCCCGAAGAGGGCGGTCAGGTCCAGCGGGCCGGGCAGCGGGTAGACCTCGGAGGCGTTGACCTTCAGCTCCTGCACCAGCAGGTCCAGGACGCCCGGGTCGATGGACTCCTCGACCTCCAGGCGCACGGGCGGGCCGAAGCGGCGCCGCATGAGCTCCTTCTCCAGGGCCTGGAGCAGGTTCTCGGCGTCGTCCTCCTCGACCTCCAGGTCCTCGTTGCGGGTCACGCGGAACATGTGGTGCGCGAGCACCTCCATGCCGGGGAAGAGCTCCTCCAGGTGCGCGGCGATGACGTCCTCCAGCGGGACGTAGCGCTGCGGGGAGGCCTCCAGGAAGCGGGAGAGGAGCGGCGGGACCTTGACGCGGGCGAAGTGGCGGTGGCCGCTGACGGGGTTGCGCACGACGACGGCCAGGTTCAGGGAGAGGCCGGAGATGTACGGGAACGGGTGCGCGGGGTCCACGGCCAGCGGCGTCAGCACCGGGAAGATCTGGTTGCGGAACAGGGTGAAGAGGCGGGCCTGCTCCTTCTCGGTGAGGTCGGGCCAGCGGATGAGGTGGACGCCCTCCTCGGCCAGTGCCGGGGAGATGTCCTGCTGGAAGCAGGCGGCGTGCCGGGCCATGAGCTCGCGCGAGCGCGTCCAGATGAGGTCCAGCACCTCGCGGGGCTGCAGGCCGGAGGCCGAACGGGTGGCGACACCCGTCGCGATGCGCCGCTTGAGACCGGCCACGCGCACCATGAAGAACTCGTCGAGGTTGCTCGCGAAGATCGCCAGGAAGTTGGCGCGCTCCAGCAGGGGCGTCGTCGGGTCCTCGGCGAGCTCCAGCACCCGCTCGTTGAAGGCGAGCCAGCTGCGTTCCCGGTCGAGGAAGCGGCCGGGCGGGAGCTCGTCGCCGTCCTTGTCGTCGTAGGCGTCGAGATCCGCGTCGAGATCGGGTTCGAGGTCGACGTGCGGGCGGTGCGCGGAGATGGAACCTATGCGGGCGTGGGCTCCGGTGACGGCCCGGCCGGGGGCGGCGGCTCCCGTGCCGGCTCCTGTGCCGGGGGCGGTGCCCGGGGTGCTGCCGGGGGTGTGAGACGGGTGCTGGGCGGGGACCTCGGTGGGGCCTGCGCTGGGCTGGTGGCTCATGACTCCATTCTTCCGCGCACGCGGGAGGACAGGCACGTCGGAAGAGTCGGCTGTCAATCGGAGTCGGGGCTGCATTGGGGGAGAGTCGCAAGCGCTTCTGAATGCCTGGTTAATGGCGTGTGGCTTCCCGGGTCCGGATGGCGCACGAGTCGCCTCCCGGCGGGGGTGGCGGGGGGCGGTGCGCTCCGGCGTGCGCGGGTGCGGCGCCGTGGCGGGGGCGCTGCCCCCGGGCCCCCGCCGGGCGCTGCCCGGACCCGCGCCTCAAACGCCGGCGGGGCTGAGGGGGCGGCGGGGCTGGAAGATCGGGGCTCCGCCCCGGGCCCCCGCGCCTCAAACGCCGACGGGGCTGAGGGGAGCGGCGGGGCTGACGGGGGCGGCGGGGCTGAGGGGGCGGCGGGGCCTGGGGGGACGGGCGTGGGGCGGGGCGGGCGGTCAGCTTTCCGTGCGGTACATCAGGTCGACCTCGTGGGTGGTGAAGCCGAGGCCCGCGTACACGGCCAGGGCCGCCGGGTTGTCGGCGTCCACGTAGAGCATGGCCGTCGGCAGGCCCTGGGCCGCCAGGTGGCGCAGGCCGATCGCGGTGAGGGCCTTGCCGAGGCCGCCGCCCTGGGCGCCCGGGCGGACGCCGACCACGTAGACCTCGCCCAGCTGCTCCGCCGCGTGGACCTTGGTCCAGTGGAAGCCGACCAGTTCGCCGTCGCGCTCCGCGAGGAAGAAGCCCTTGGGGTCGAACCACGGCTGCGCGATCCGGTCGTCCAGGTCGCGCTGCGTCAGCGAGCCCTGCTCGGGGTGGTGGGCGAAGGCGGCGGCGTTCGCCGTGAGCCAGGCCGTGTCGTCGACGCCGGGTACGAAGGTCCGTACGGTCACCCCGGGCGGGAGCACCGGCTCCGGCAGCGGGTCACCGTCCGCCAGCGGCCGGCGCAGCTGGCGCAGCTCGCGGAAGAGGGTCAGGCCGAGCACCTGGGCGAGGTGGCGGGCGGCCGACTTGCCGCCGTGCGCCCATACCCGCAGCCGTTTGCCGGAGGCGGCCAGCAGGGCCGTGCCCATGGCCCGCCCGTGCCCGCGGCCGCGCAGGGCCGGGTGCACGACGAGTTCGGCGGCCGGGGCCTCGACCGGGTCGGTGTCCTCCAGTTGCCCGTAGGCGGAGAGCCGGCCGTTCTCGGTGAGCAGGAAGTGCCGGATGCCCTCGCGCGGACCGCCGCGCAGCTGGAGCCGCCCCTGTTCGGACACGGCGGTGGTGCCGTCGGTGCGTGCCGCGTCCTCGATCAGGTCGAGTACGGCGATCGCCTGTTCCTCCGTCAGCTCGTCGAGGGTCTGAATCTGCCGTCCCGGCTCCAGGGCCGCTGCTGCGTCAGTCATGGGACGAGCCTACGACCGCCGCGGGTGACGGGCGGAGTGCGGGCGCGAGGTCGGTCCTTCTTCTGCGCGTAACCAACGCGATACCCCTACCCCCTGGTAGAGCTACGCGCGTTGACCATAGGCTTCGGCGGACCTCCCACGTCCCTCCGCTGTCAGATAAGGGGATTTAATGTCAGCGACGCCACAACGGCACCTTCGAACCCGCCGGTTGACCCTCACCGCCCTCGCCGTCACGGCCGGGGCCGGGGCCATGGTCGCCGCCGCACTGCCGGCCGGTGCCGCGAGTGGTGGCGGTGCGGCCAAGAGCCGGACCGTCGATGTGCAGATGCTGTCGTTCAACGACTTCCACGGCACCCTGGAGCCCCCGCAGGGTTCCTCCGGCACCGTGACCGAGCGTCAGGCCGACGGCACCACGAAGGCCATACCGGCGGGCGGTGTCGAGTACCTCGCGACCAGCCTGCGCGAGGCCCGCAAGGGCCACGAGTACTCGGTCACGGCCGCGGCCGGTGACATGATCGGCGGCAGCCCGATGCTGTCCGGGCTCTTCCACGACGAGCCGAGCATCGAGGCGCTGAACAAGATCGGCCTGGACGTCTCCAGCGTCGGCAACCACGAGTTCGACGAGGGCAAGACCGAGCTGCGCCGCATGGGTTACGGCGGCTGCCACCCGGTCGAGGGCTGCTTCGAGTACGGCAAGGAGTTCACCGGCGCCGAATTCCAGTACCTCGCGGCCAACGTCACGGACGAGAAGACCAAGCGTCCGCTGATGTCGCCCACGTACATCTGGAAGAAGGGGGACGTGAAGATCGGCTTCATCGGCGTCACCCTGGAGGGCACTCCGGACGTCGTGACCGCCGAGGGCGTCAAGGGCCTCAAGTTCGGCGACGAGATCGAGACGATCAACAAGTACGCCGCCGAGCTGAACAAGCAGGGCGTGAAGTCGATCGTCGCGCTGATCCACGAGGGCGGTCTGCCCGCCAACGGCGCGTACAACTACGACTGCGACGTCCCGGGTGCCGGAGCCGGCATCTCGGGCGCGATCGTGGACATCGCCAAGAACGTGGACGCCAAGGTCGACGCGCTGGTCACCGGCCACACGCACCAGGCCTACGCCTGCAACATCCCGGACCCGGCGGGCAACCCGCGCACGGTGACCTCGGCCGCCTCCATCGGCCGCCTGTTCACCGACACCACCCTCACCTACGACCGGCAGACCAAGGACATCGTCCGTACGCCGGTCACCTCGCCGAAGCCGGTGAACAAGATCGTGGGCCGGGAGCAGCCGAAGGCTCCGGACATGACCGAGCTGATCGACCGCTGGAAGGCGCTGGCGGCCCCGATCGCCAACCGTCCGCAGGGCTTCATCTCGGCCGACATCCCCGGCCGCGGCAGCGAGGCGCCCGAGAAGCCGCTCGGCGACCTGATCGCCGACGCCCAGCTGGAGGCGCTCGCCCCGGCGGACAAGGGCGGTGCACAGCTGGCGATCATGAACCCGGGCGGTATCCGTTCGGACCTCGCGTACAAGGCCTCGGGTGACGAGGGCGACGGTGTGGTGACGTACGGCGAGTCCTTCACGGTCCAGCCGTTCACCAACATGATGAACATCGTGGACCTGACCGGCGCGCAGCTGATCACCGCGCTGCAGCAGCAGGTCAGCGGTCCGGTCAACGGCCCGAACCCGAAGATCCTGCAGGTGTCGAAGGGCTTCACGTACACCCTGGACATGACCAAGGCGGGCGTGGACCGCATCGTCGTGGACTCGGTGAAGCTGAACGGTGTGCCGCTCGACCCCGCCAAGACCTACCGGGTCGCGATGAACGAGTTCCTCGCGGGCGGCGGTGACGGCTTCACCGTCCTGAAGGAGCACAAGAACAAGCTGGTGGGCGCGTCCGACCTGGACTGCTTCAACGCCTACCTGACGAAGAACTCCTCGGCGGCGGCTCCGATCGCCCCGCCGGCGGCGAACCGCATCACCGTCGTCAAGTAACCCCCCGCACGCAGCGCGCCCGAAGGGGCGGTGGGCCGGTCGGCCCGCCGCCCCTTCGGCGTTTCCCCGTGCACCCCCGTGGCGCGGGGACCGTCGCGGGTCAGAGGCTTGCGAGGAAGGTCCTGACGGCCGTGTGGAACCCGTCCGGGTCCGTGAACGGCACGAAGTGGTCGCCGTCGAGGGGGGTGTACGAGGTCTTCGGTCGCCGGGCGGTCATCGCGTCGGCGACGGGCTGCCTGAGTGCCTGGCTGCGGGTGCCGTGGATCAGCAGGGCGGGGCAGGTGCTCGCGAGCCAGGTGTCCCAGTGGTCGCCGGCGCAGGCGTGGATGGAGTCGAGCATGTCCTGCGGGTGGTGGGCCAGGCGCCAGCCGGTGCCGTCGGGCAGGGGGCGCAGTCCGTCGGCGACGAAGGGTGCGGCGGGTCCGGCGGCGGCGAGGAGTTCCTCGCGGGTGGGGGCGGTGTAGGGGAGGCCGCCGAGGAAGTCGAACCAGTTCGGCCCGTCGGGAATGCGGATCTCGACGGTGGCGTCGACGCCGACGAGTGCCGAGATCCGGTCGGGGTGGGCGGCGGCCAGGTGGTAGGCGTTGAGTCCGCCGAGGGAGTAGCCGAGGAGGTCGACGGGGGCGTCCAGGCCCAGGTGGTCGAGGAGGGCGACGGCGTCGGAGACGTAGCCCTCGCGGTGGTAGTCGGGTGCGCGGTCGGAGTCCCCGTGGCCGCGCTGGTCGGGGGCGATGACCCGCCGGCTGTCGCCGAGGGCTTCGGCGAGGCCGGTGAAGGCGAGGGCTTCGGACATGCCGCCGTGGAGGGCGAGGAGCGGGCGGCCGGGGCCGCCGAAGTCCAGGTAGGAGAGGGTCCGGTCGTCGATCTTCAGCTCGTGGCGCATGGCGTGTGCCTCCCGTAGGCCTGTGGATCATCCGTTGACCGCAGCCTGCCAGGATTTGGGCAAGCGCGCAATACGTTTGTCTTGCGCGCTTGCCCAATAAGTCGGTGGATACGATCCCGGCATGGGAAATCGCGAGGACCTGCTGGCCGGAGCCCGGCGCTGCCTGGAGGAGAAGGGCTATCTGCGCACGACCGTGCGCGACGTCGCCACGGCCGCGGACGTGAGCATGGCCGCGATCGGCTACCACTTCGGATCGCGGGAGGCCCTGCTCAACCAGGCGCTGTTCGCCGCGATGGAGGAGTGGGCCGCGGGCTCCGGCCGGCTGACCGGGCAGGGTGAGACCGCGGGAGAGCGGTACGCCGACACCTGGGACCGCAAGATCCGGGACTTCGGTGAGACGCGGTGGCTGTGGCTGGCCTCCGTGGAGGCCTTCGTGCACGCCCAGTCCTCGCCCGAGCTGCTGGCGATCCTGGCCGAGGGGCAGCGCCGCAACCGCCGGATGGTGGCCGCGGCGCTGCGCGGGGTGCCGGAGGCCGAGGTGTCGGAGGCCGACGTACGCGCCCTCGGCTCGATGCACATCGCGCTGCTGAGCGGGGTGATGGTGCAGACCCTGACCGATCCGGAGCAGGCGCCGGACGGCGGGGAGCTGCTCCGGGGGCTGCGGGAGATGGTCGGGCTGCTCGAAGACTGACCACTACCGACGGGTAGAAACTGTGACGTGTCCACGCCATAATCCGGCCATCACCGGGTCGGCGAAGGGGCGGGCATGGGTACGGTCACGAGCGCGGGCGGGGTCACCGGCACGAGCACGAGAACGACCGGGATCACCGGCGCGAGCACGGGCACAGACACGGGCACGAGCACGGGTACGGGCATGGGCCGCCGCGCCTTCCTGGCCGGAGCGCTGGCCGCGGGAGCGGTCGCCGGACTCGCCGCCGCATCCGCCCCGGCCGCCGCGGCGGCCCTCGGCACCCAGGACTGGATGGCCGGCCTCGGCGACTCCACCGCCCTCCAGCGCATGACCATCCCCGGCACCCACGACTCCGGCGCCACCAAGGGCGGCCTCTACGTCGCCTGCCAGAACACCTCGATCGCCCAGCAGCTCGACTCCGGAATCCGCTTCCTCGACGTCCGCTGCCGGGTCACGGGCGGCTCCTTCGCCATCCACCACGCGGCCTTCTTCCAGGACCTGATGTTCGGGGACGTCCTCGTCGCCTGCTGGAACTTCCTCGCCGCACACCCCTCCGAGACCGTCCTGATGCGCGTCAAGCAGGAGTA
This sequence comes from Streptomyces venezuelae, assembly GCF_008642275.1. Taxonomy (NCBI): domain Bacteria; kingdom Bacillati; phylum Actinomycetota; class Actinomycetes; order Kitasatosporales; family Streptomycetaceae; genus Streptomyces; species Streptomyces venezuelae. The sequence continues at coordinate 3,463,795 of NZ_CP029189.1, read as the reverse complement.
CTCGGGCGAGAGCGACGCCACCTTCCGCGCCGTCTTCGACGACTACCTGGACCACCGCGGCTGGCGGCCCCTGTTCCGGATCGCCGACACCCTGCCCTCCCTCGGACAGGCCCGCGGCAAGGTCGTCCTGCTCGCCGACAACGGCGGCCTGCCGGGCCTGCGCTACGGCGACGGCAACGTCTTCGACATCCAGGACGACTACAACACCGAGCCCTTCGCCAAGCGCGGCCGGATCGAGAACCACTTCCGCAAGGCCGTCGCCCAGCCCGGCAAGCTCTTCGTCAACTACGTCAGCACCGCGGCGTACATGCCGCCGCGCTGGAACTCCGACCGGCTCAACCCGCAGGTCCACGGCTTCGTCGACGGCGGGGAGATGTCGGGCCGGACCGGGCTCGGCATCGTCCCGATGGACTTCCCGAACACCCGCTCCGGCCTGGTCGCCTCACTGATCCGGCACAACTGACGGATCGGACGGCGGCGGGGTAGGCGCCCCCGGGATCCGGAGCACCGCCTCCGTGCCCGGCCCGCCGTCCGCCGCCGCCCGCAGCTCGGCGCTGCCGCCCGACCGCGCCGCCGTACGGGCCACGATCGACAGGCCCAGCCCGCTGCCGGGCAGGGCGCGGGCCGACTCGGACCGCCAGAACCGCTCGAAGACGTACGGCAGGTCCTCGGCCGGGATGCCCGGGCCGTGGTCCCGTACGGTCAGCTCGCCCGCCCGCAGCGTCACCGAGACCGTGCCGCCGGGCGGGCTGAACTTCACCGCGTTGTCCAGCACGTTGACCACGGCCCGCTCCAGCGCCGCCGCCTCACCGCGTACGTACCAGGGCCCCAGGTCCGAGTCGAAGCGGAGCTCCGGTCCGCGCAGCCGGACCCGGGACAGCGCGGTCCCGGCGATCTCGTGCAGGGCGACCACCCCGAGCGGGCCGGGCGAGGCCGCGTCCGGCCGGGACAGCTCCTGCAGGTCGCCGATCAGCGAGGCCAGCTCCGTCATCTGCGCCTTGACCGAGGCCAGCAGCTCCCGCCGGTCGTCGGGCGGGATGGCCCGGCCGGTCTCCTCACTGCGGGCGAGCAGCTCGATGTTGGTGCGCAGCGAGGTCAGCGGGGTGCGCAGCTCGTGCCCGGCGTCCGCGATCAGCTGGGCCTGCCGCTCCTGGGAGGAGGCGAGGGCCGCCGTCATCGAGTTGAAGGACCGCGAAAGGCGGGCGATCTCGTCGTCGCCCTCGTCGGGGATCCGGACGGTCAGGTCCTCGGTCCGGGCGATGTGCTCGACGGCGTCGGTCAGTTCGTCGACCGGCTGCAGCCCCGTACGGGCCACCCACAGGCCGGCCGCGCCCGCGCCGGCGATCCCGAGGGCGGAAACCAGCAGCAGCACCCAGGCCAGGGTGGACAGCGGCTTGTCGACGTCGGCCAGCGGCCGGGCCACCGAGACCGCGAAGATCGGCCCGCCGGGCCGGGTCTGTGCCGCGAAGGTGTAGACGCGCATCGCGACGCCGTTGTCGGTCGTCGCGTCGTGCAGGACCTTGGGCTTCCTGCCCGCCGCGACCTCCTTGTCCGCAGCGGTGACCGGCAGATCGGTCTGCCCGCTCACCCAGCAGTGGCTGCCGTCCGCGGTGACGATCTGGACGGTCGCGTTCAGTTTCTCGGCGATGTCCTGCTGGACCTGTGCCGCGGGACGCGGCGGACAGCCCTGGCTGAGCCGGTCCAGGACCTGCGTGGTCGGGTTGGTGGACATCAGGGACTGGTTCAGCTGGTTGCCGAGTTCGGCGCGCACCATCACCCAGGACACCCCCGACACCGTGGCCACCGCGAGCGCCACCGCCACCGTGACCAGCAGGGCGAGGCGGGAGCGCAGCGGCAGCGCGCGGAATCTGGCCGTCGGGCTCACTCGGGCCCGCTCTCGCCGGCGCGCAGGGCGTAGCCGACCCCGCGCACGGTGTGGACCAGGCGCGGCTCGCCGCCGGCCTCGGTCTTGCGGCGCAGGTACATCACGTACACGTCCAGGGAGTTGGAGCTGGGCTCGAAGTCGAAGCCCCAGACGGTCTTGAGGATCTGCTCGCGGGTCAGGACCTGGCGCGGGTGCGCGAGGAACATCTCCAGCAGCGTGAACTCGGTCCGGGTCAGCTCCACCGGCCGCCCGGCCCGGGTGACCTCGCGGGTCACGAGGTCCATGCGGAGGTCGCCGAAGGTCAGCGCCTCCTCGTGGCTCTCGCCGGGGCTCTGCGGGGCGGCGTAGGAGCTGCGGCGCAGCAGGGCGCGGACGCGGGCGAAGAGCTCGTCGAGCTCGAAGGGCTTGACGAGGTAGTCGTCGGCGCCCGCGTCGAGGCCGGTGACGCGGTCGCCGACGGTGTCGCGGGCGGTGAGCATCAGGATCGGGGTGACGCTGCCGGAGGCCCGCAGCCGCCGGGCGGCCGTCAGTCCGTCCATCCGGGGCATCTGGATGTCCAGGACGATCAGGTCGGGGGAGTAGGAGGCCGCCTTGTCGAGGGCGTCGAGCCCGTCGACGGCGGTCTGCACGGCGTACCCCTCGAAGGCGAGACTGCGGCGCAGGGCCTCGCGTACGGCCGGTTCGTCGTCGACGACGAGGATCCGCGCTTCGCCTTCGGCGGGGTTCATGGATGGATCTCCCAGGGGTGGTGGTCGGCCGTGGGGTGCGGCACGTGACGGCGCCTCCAGCCTCGCACGGGCGGGTCAGAAGCTGGTGCCGAAGCCGTTTGCGGCGGATCCGGAGCCGGATCCCGGTCCCGTGTCGGAGGAGCCGGTGCCGCCGGGGCCGCCCTTGCGCAGGGAGTCCAGGTCGGCCTTGATCGTGTCGACCGGGATGGCGAAGCCGAGGCCGACGCTGCCGGCGGCGGAGTTGCCGGAGGCGGGGGAGTAGATCGCCGAGGGCATGCCCACGATCCGGCCGTTCATGTCGACGAGGGCACCGCCGGAGTTGCCGGGGTTGAGGGAGGCGTCCGTCTGGAGGGCCTTGTACGAGGTGGTGTCGGAGCCGGTGTCCCCGTTGAACTGGCGGCCGCCGAAGGAGAACGGCCAGCCGTCCTCGCCCTGCTGCCGGCTCCGCGGGGCCTGCTGCTCCGACTTCGGCACCTTCACCTCGCGGTTCAGCGCGGAGACGATGCCGCTGGTGACGGTGCCGGTGAGGCCGTCGGGCGAGCCGATGGCGACGACCTGGTCGCCGACCTTCACGCCGCCGGACCCGCCGAGCACGGCGGGCTTCAGCCCGGAGGCGCCCTGGAGCTTGATCAGGGCCAGGTCCTTGTCGGGGTCGGTGCCCACGGTCTTGGCGGCGTACTTCTTGCCGTCGCTCATCGTCACCTGGATCTCGGCGGCGCCGCTCACCACGTGGTTGTTGGTGACGATCTCGCCGTCGGCGGTGAGGACGATCCCGGAGCCGGTGCCCTGGCCGGAGCCGGTGCGGACGTCGATCCGGACGACCGAGGGGCTGACCTGCTCGGCGACTCCGGCGACGGTGCCCGAGCTGGACTGCGAGACGGTGGTGCCGTCGACCCCGCCGGTGCTGCCCGCCTGCCGGTCCATCAGCTGTCCGACGGCGGCCGCGGTGCCGCCGCCGACCAGGGCCGCGGCCAGCGCCACGGCGGCCAGCAGCGCGACGGGCCGCTTGGCACGGGGTGCGGGTGCGGGTGCCGCGGCGTGGGCGGGACCGTGAGGGCCGCCGCCCTCGTACCCGCCGTTCCCGCCCGCGCCGCCCTCGCCCGCCGGGACCGTCTCGCCCCGGATGACCTGCGGCTGCGGCTGGTGCGCCTCGTGCCACCCGGGGGCGGCGGGCGGGTACGAGGGCGGCGGCGGGTAGGCCGCCGCCCCTGCGCCGGCCGCGGGGTACGCGCCGAACGGCGCGTGCTGGGCCGGGCTGTTCTCCTGCGGGTACTCGCCTTCGCGGCGGAAGCTGTCGGTCATGTCACCGACTCTGACCGGAGATCATGAGAGCTTCCTGAGTCAGGCCTGAGAAGCCCGACAGAACCGTCCGCGACCGATACGAGAACCGGCCTTGACCCTCGACCTGGTGGAGGTCCCAGAGTCACGGGTGTGGAGAGCGAGATGCACAGCATTGGCGAGATGGGCCGCGACAGCGGGCTGGGCGTGAGCGCGCTGCGCTTCTACGACCGCGCGGGCGTCCTGCCTCCCGCCCGGGTCGATCCGGCGACCGGGTACCGCTGGTACGCGCCCGAACAGCTCGACGAGGCCCGGCTGCTGGCCCGGCTCCGCCAGGCGGGGATGCCGCTCGCCGACGTCCGGCTGGTCCTGGCGGCCTGGTCCGGCGGGGACACCGGCCTGGTGCCCCTGCTGCTGGACGGGCACCTGCGGCGGCTCGAACGCGAGCTCGCCGATGCGCGCGGCGCGCTCTCCGCGGTACGCGCCCGACTCGGACACAAGGAGAGCACCATGCCCACCACCGCCCTGACCGCCCGGCTGACCGTGCCCGCCGCGGAGCTCGCGGCCGCGCTGGACTCCGTACGCTTCGCCGCCGGCACCGACCCCGAGCTGCCGGTGCTCGGCGGAATCCTCTTCGACGCGGAGGGGACGGACCTGCACGTCGTGGCCACCGACCGCTACCGGATGGCCGTGGCCCGGACCTCCACCACCGGCCACGGCGGCGAGCGGGTCCGGCTGACCGTGCCGACCCCCCTCGTGGACGCCATGCGGGCCCTGCTGGCCGGCGACTCCCCGGCCCTGCTCACCGTGGACGGGGACGGGATCGAACTGGAGACACAGGGCCGCCGGGTCGCCGGGCAGGGCCTGGGCGAGGAGTTCCCCGACTACCGCCGCCTGACGCGGCTGCCCGAGGGCCGCCGTATCCCGCTGGACGTGCCGGCGCTGCGGCAGGGCCTGGCCGGGCAGGAAGGCGAGAGGTGCGCCCTCGTCCTGACGGACACGGTGACCGTCGCCGACGAGGCCCACGAGCCCGGCAGCGGGCCGGGCTCCGGCTCCGGCTCCGCCGGGGAGCTGGTCGGGGTCAACCCGGCCTTCCTCCTCGACGCGCTCGCCGTGGGGGACGACATGACGCTGGAGTACGTCGGCCCCAGGGCCCCGCTGGTACTCCGGCGGCCCGGCACCGAGGACGCCTTCTCCCTGCTGATGCCGTGCACGCTGGACGCGTGACCCGCGCTCAGTGGCAGCCGCAGGAGCGGCGGACCACCAGCGCCGAAGGGAACTGCTTCAGCCGCTCCCGCCGGGATCCGGCCACGCGCAGGCCGTCGTCCAGGACCAGGTCCACGGCCGCACGGGCCATCGCCGGGCGGTCCGAGGCGATCGTGGTCAGCGGCGGGTCGGTGAGGGCGGCTTCCTTGACGTCGTCGAAGCCCGCGACGGCCAGTTCCCCGGGCACGTCGATGCGCAGTTCGCGTGCCGCGCGCAGCACACCGATCGCCTGGTCGTCCGTGGCGCAGAAGATGGCCGTCGGCCGGTCGGGCCGCGCCAGGACCTCCAGGGCGACCCGGTACGCGTCGTAGCGGTTGTACGGGGCCTCGATGAGCCGGCCCTCGATCGAGCGGCCGGACTCCTGCATGGCCCGGCGCCAGCCCTCGACGTGGTCGGCGACGGGGTCGCCGACGGACGGGGTGTTCTCGACGCCGCCGATGCAGGCCACGTACTCGTGCCCGTGCTCCAGCAGGTGGCGGGTGGCGAGCTGGGCGCCGCCGATGTCGTCCGTGACGACGGCGACGTCGTCGATCGCCTCCGGCCGCTCGTGCAGCAGCACGACCCGCGCGTCCCAGGCCTCGATCTCGCTGGCGGCCTGCTCGCTCATGCCCTGGCTGACCAGGATCAGGCCCGACACCCGCATGCCGAGGAAGGCCCGCAGGTAGTGGACCTCGCGCTCGGTGCGGTAGTCGGAGTTGCCGACCAGCACCATCTTTCCGCGCTCGGCGGCGGCCTGTTCGACCGCGTGCGCCATCTCCGCGAAGAACGGCTGCCGGGCGTCCGGGACGATCATGCCTATGAGGTCGGTGCGCCGCGAGGCCATCGCCTGGGCGACCCGGTCCGGGCGGTAGCCCAGCTCCTTGATCGCGGCGAGGACACGCTCGCGCGTGGCCGGGGCAACCGGCCGGGGTCCGTTGTTGATGACGTAGCTCACGACGGCGGTCGACGTACCCGCAAGTCGTGCAACGTCATCCCGCGTCACCTTGGCCACGCGCGGCAGTCTACGCGGGGTGACCTACCTCTGGGCAGGGCGTCCTGCCGAGTGGATGCTCACAGCGTGTTCGGCCGATCAGGTGACGGACGGGGCCTGCTGGGCGGTGGGCTGGGCGGCCGCCTGGGCAGCGGCCTTGGCGGCCGCCTGGGCCGCGGCTTCCGCCGCCGCCCGCTCGACCTTCTCCGGCGTGACGAAGCGGTAGCCGACGTTGCGGACCGTGCCGATCAGGGACTCGTGCTCGGGGCCGAGCTTGGCGCGCAGCCGCCGTACGTGCACGTCGACGGTCCGGGTGCCGCCGAAGTAGTCGTAGCCCCACACCTCCTGCAGCAGCTGGGCGCGGGTGAAGACCCGGCCCGGGTGCTGGGCGAGGTACTTGAGCAGCTCGAACTCCTTGAAGGTGAGGTCGAGCACGCGCCCCTTGAGCTTGGCGGAGTACGTGGCCTCGTCCACCGACAGGTCGCCGTTGCGGATCTCCATGGGGGAGTCGTCCGAGCCCAGCTGCTGGCGGCCGGTCGCCAGGCGCAGCCGCGCTTCGACCTCGGCCGGACCCGCCGTGTCCAGGAGGACGTCGTCGATGCCCCAGTCGGCGGTGACGGCCGCCAGGCCGCCCTCGGTGACGACGAGGATCAGCGGACAGCCGGGACCGGTGGAGCGGAGCAGCTGGCACAGGGAGCGCACCTGCGGCAGGTCGCGGCGGCCGTCCACGAGGATGACATCGGCTCCCGGGGTGTCCACCAGGGCGGGGCCCTCGGCCGGGGCGACCCGGACGTTGTGCAGCAGCAGGCCGAGGGCGGGCAGCACCTCGGTGGACGGCTGCAGGGCGTTGGTGAGCAGCAGGAGTGAGCTCACGACCGACCACCTGCCCGGGTCGGACGGTGGTGCACGGTTCGCTGGTCCATCACGTCGGTTCCTCCTCGGTCCCGTCGAGGACATGCGTGGTTCTGCTTCGTACGTCTTGCCCGGCGTCCCTGCGGTCCCCGCGCCCTGGGGTCCGCATGGATACCACTGTTCCCGGTTCGTTCAACGTGCTGAAAGCACAAAAGGACCCGGGGGCTACGTTGCCCGGATCCTCTCGCCAAGCAGAATAGCCCACCCGCCGACGGGCGGCCGAGGCTTCACCGGCTTCCGCTTCTGTGGTTCATGCCACGCTCCCGCCCAGCGTATGCCCGGGTTTCACCGGTTCGGGGGCCCGCCGAGCGGTGCCCCGGGCCGGGCCGGGCGCACACCCGGCGCGTCGGGGCACGCCGGGGCCGGCGGTGGGAGGGGCCATCATGGAGGCCGACGGTAGAGAGCCGACGATGGGAGCAGCAGTGGCAACCGGAACCATCCGCTACTGGGCGGCGGCCAAAGCCGCGGCCAAGACGGCGGAGGAGCCGTACTCGGCGCGCACACTGGCCGAGGCGCTCGACGCCGTGCGGGAACGCCACCCCGGGGAGCTGACCAGGGTCCTGCTGCGCTGCTCCTTCCTCGTGAACGACGAGCCTGTGGGCAAGCGCCCGCATGATTCCGTTCCGCTGACCGAGGGGGGCACCGTCGAGGTGCTCCCGCCGTTCGCGGGCGGGTGAGCGGGAGCCGATGAGTACGCCTGAGGAACAGCAGCGCCGGCAGTACGCGCAGCAGCAGGACCAGCACCAGCAGCAGCACCAGCAGGGCGACCCGTACGACCCGTACGGGACCCAGACCTGGCAGTCCGACACCTGGGACACCAGCCACCAGCCGGTGCATCCGCCGCTGGGCGCGGTGCCCGGGCAGCCGGTGGCGCCCGAGGGCTGGTTCCGGGACGAGCCCGCGGCGGCCCCGGCGGCCCCGGCCGCCCCGGGCCCCTGGCAGGACGGCTACGCCCCGGCCCCCGAGCCGTACCAGCAGCAGGTGGCCCCGGAGGGCTGGTTCCGGGACGAGGCCGCGGCGACCCCGGCCTCCCCGGCCTCCCCGGCGGCCCCGGGCCTCTGGCAGGACGGCTACGCCCCGGCCCCCGAGCCGTACCAGCAGCAGGTGGCCCCGGAGAGCTGGTTCCGGGACGAGGCCGCGGCCCAGGCGCCCGCCGCGGATCCGGTCCAGGGATGGCCGCAGGGTGCAGAGACGGCCTACTTGCCGCCCTACCCGGGCCCGGAGCACGACCAGCAGTACCAGTCCCGGCAGCAGCCGGCCGAGGAGACCGCCTACCTGCCGCCGGTCGCGGACGTGGCCGCCGCCGAGCAGACCGCCTACCTGCCGCCCCAGGCGGCAGCCACCCCGGACACGGACACGGACATGGACACGGCCGAGGCTCCCGGTGAGCCGCAGGAGATCACCTCCTGGTCCCCGCCCACCCTCGCCGGCAACACCCTGCGCGCCGTCGACCCCGCCCAGGCACGCGCCGAGGGCCGGTCGCCGATCATCGACCCCGGTCCGCAGTCCGCCATACTGACCGCCGTCCTCGGGCTGCTGCTCGCCGTGGCCGCCGCCCTCGGGCAGTACGCCCTGCTCCTGCCGCTGATCGCCCTGCAGGGCCTCACGGCGGCCGGCTGGTTCCGCCTCAACGGCATGTGGCCCGCCCGCCAGGGCATCGCCCTCGCCTTCGCCGGAGCCGTCGTCGCGGACGTGGCCGTGCTCGCCGTCGAGCCCTCGTACGGGCCCGGCGCGATCGTCGGGACCCTCGGCGCCTGGGTGCTGCTCACGCTCGTCCTGCAGCTGCGCAGCCACGCCGATCCCGACGAGCGGATGTACGGGCTCATGGCCTCGGTGGCCTCGGCCGCCCTCGCCATCGTCTGCGCCGGATATCTCGCGGCCGACTCCGCGGCCGCCACGGTCGGCGCCGCGGCCGTCGCGGTCGCCGTCTTCGCCCGTGCGCTGCCGCTGCCCGCCGTCCCCTCCGCCGGGGTTTCGCTGGCCGCCGCCGCGGGCGCCGGCATCGCGGTCGGCGGGCTGACCTCGGTCGGAGCGGGCGGGGCGCTGATCGGCCTCGCGGCCGGGGTGTGCGCGCTGGTCGGCCTGCGCGTGGCGGCGTACGACTACCCGTCGAAGTTCGTGCACATGACGGCCGGTGTGGCCCTGCCGCTCGCGGCGGCCGCCCCCGCCGTGTACCTGATCGGCCGGGTGGTGGGCTGATCCCCACCCGACGACGGGCATGGTCAACTAGAACGCACGTACCGATTAGTAGGGGGAGGGAACGTGCGTTTCCTGCGTGTCGTCGTGATCGTCGGAGTGGTTCTGGGGGCCCTGTTCGTGGGGGCGGACCGCTGGGCCGCGAGTTACGTCGAGGACCGGCTGGCCGACCGAATACAGGCGCGGCAGGGCCTGGCCGGGTCCTCGGAGGTGGAGGTCCACGGCTTCCCCTTCCTGACCCAGCTGCTCAGCCGCGATCTCGACCAGGTCGACCTGAGGCTGCGGGGCGTCGAGATCACCGCCGAGGGCCGCAAGACGCGCCTGTCGGAGCTGGACGCGAGCTTCCACGGCGTGAAGCTGGACGCGGACTACGGCGGCGGCACGGCCGCCCGGGCCGAGGGCAGCGCGCTCATCACGTACGCCGACCTGACGGCGGCCTCGCAGACCGGCGCGACCCTCTCCTACGGCGGGGCGCCGGGCAAGGTCAAGGTCACCGCGGCGGTCGAGGTCGCCGGCAAGACCCTGACGCACAGCGTCGTGTCGACCGTCACCCTTGAGGATGCTCCCGGGGCCAAGGGCGGCAAGATCGTCCGAGTGCGTGCCGACCAGGTGCCCGGCGGGAGCGTTCCGCTGGTCGAGAAGCTGATCCGCAAGAAGACCGACTTCGACCGCGACCTCGGCAGCGGCCTGCCGGCCGGGCTCCAGCTCTCGTCCCTGACCTCGGACGAGGCCGGTGTGCACCTCGTGCTCGGCGGTGCGAACGTGGTGGTGGCCGGATCGTGAGACGGAGCGGTCCGATCCGCAGAAGGACGGACCGTACGGTGGCTCCCCGGCCCGGCCGGACGGCCGCCCGGGGACCTCGTATCCCAATATTCGGACGATCCTGTCTCGCCATATGACACGCCGGTGACAGGGCGGCTGATTCGTCCCTACGATCCATGGCTATGAAGCATCAGCAGGCGGACCTCACGAAGCGACGGGCAGTAGACCTGTGTCGCGTCGCCGCCATGCTCTGTCGATCCATGTGACCTGTGAGCGCATCCGCTCCATCGACCGGACGACGGCCCCACGGCCCTTCCCGCGTGACCGCACCAGCCTCCTGACTCCCTGACGCCTCCCCGCGCAGGACCTTGAGCGCACCCGCAGGCACGCAGCACCGCGTCACCCGCACCGCCCCGCCGCACACTGCCCCGGAGGAGAACACCATGAGCCGCAGCGACGTCCTCGTAGACGCCGACTGGGTCGAGGCCCACCTGAACGACGCCAACGTCGTCATCGTCGAGGTGGACGAGGACACGTCCGCGTACGACAAGAACCACATCACCAACGCGGTCCGGATCGACTGGAAGAGCGACCTCCAGGACCCGGTCCGCCGCGACTTCGTGGACCAGGAGGGCTTCGAGAAGCTCCTCTCCGCCAAGGGCATCTCCAACGACGACACCGTCGTCCTCTACGGCGGCAACAACAACTGGTTCGCGTCCTACGCCTACTGGTACTTCAAGCTCTACGGCCACCAGGACGTCAAGCTCCTCGACGGCGGCCGCAAGAAGTGGGAGCTCGACTCCCGCGACCTGGTCGACGGCAAGGACGTCCCGAACCGCCCGGCCACCACGTACAAGGCCAAGGCCCAGGACACCTCCATCCGCGCCTTCCGCGACGACGTCGTGGCCGCGATCGGCTCCCTGAACCTGGTCGACGTCCGTTCGCCCGACGAGTTCTCGGGCAAGCTGCTCGCCCCGGCGCACCTCCCGCAGGAGCAGTCGCAGCGCCCCGGCCACGTGCCGAGCGCCCGCAACATCCCGTGGTCGAAGAACGCCAACGACGACGGCACCTTCAAGTCGGACGACGAGCTGACCGCCCTCTACGAGGCGGAGCAGGTCGATCTGGCGAAGGACACCATCGCCTACTGCCGCATCGGTGAGCGCTCCGCGCTCACGTGGTTCGTGCTGCACGAGCTCCTGGGCCAGGAGAACGTCAAGAACTACGACGGTTCGTGGACCGAGTACGGCTCGCTCGTCGGCGTGCCGATCGAGCTCGGCCCCAACAAGTAACCAGACCACCGGGGCACGCGACGCCCTCGTAGTACGACCTCTCCAGGACAGGACAGAGAACATGTGTGGAGCACAGATCGGCGGGCCCGACCTCGCCACGCTGAAGCCCGGTGAGACCGCCATCCAGGGCCAGGTCACCAAGGACGGCGAGCCGGTGTCCGGCTACGTCCGCCTGCTGGACTCGACCGGCGAGTTCACCGCCGAGGTCCCGACCTCGGCGACCGGCCAGTTCCGCTTCTACGCCGCCACCGGCTCCTGGACGCTGCGGGCGCTGGTCCCGGGCGCCCAGGCCGACCGCGCCGTGGTCGTCGCCGAGGCCGGCGGCGTGACGGACGTGGCGATCGCGGTCTGAGCACCGCACATGTGATCGCCTGATCGAACGGCCGAAGGGCCGCACCCCCGGGGGTTGGACGCCACTGGAACGGGGTGCGGCCCTTCGTGCCGTCCGCGCCCTTGCGCGCGGGGTCGCCGGATCTACGCTGGAGGCATGTACGCCCGGCGCCGGCGCGCCTACTTCCTGCTCATGGGCGGATGCCTGGTCCTCTTCGTCTCCGCCTGGGCCGTCGTGCGCCTGTGGTCGGTCGAGGCCGCGGTGGCCATGTGCGTGGTCGCCATGGTCATCCCGCCGGTCGCCGCGATGATCGCCAACCGGCGCGGCCCGGACGACCGCTGGTGGGACGACCCCTCGGGTGATCCGAAGTCCGACGAGTGGTGGGACGAACTGGACGGAAAACGGCGTCACGAGGATTGAAACCCGGCGAGACGAGAATGTGATCTAGGTTCGTACAACTGCTCCCCCTGGGTGTGGGTCATCGCGTACGCGCGGGTAATCAACCCGCGCCTGCAGGCCTGTGGGGGACCCCTTTGGAACACGAACAGACCATCCCGGAGCAGCCGAAAGAGGGGGAGAGCGCACCGGAGGCGGACACTTCGGTCCCGCGCCGCCGGGCGGGGCGCACGGCTCTCCTGATCGCGGGCGCGGCGGCGCTCGGCGTGCTCGCGGGGACGGTCACCGGCTACGCGGTCCAGTACCACCGCGAGCCCACCGCGCTGCCGCCGCTGGCCCAGCAGAAGATGGCCGAGGCGAAGCCCCAGGCGATGGGCGACGCCACGACCCGGCGTTCGATCAACGCCAACCGCTGGCACAAGGCGGACGAGGAACTGGCCAAGAAGCTGCTGGAGGTTCCGGGCGGGGCGAAGACCGAGTTCTCGGGCGCCTCTCCCGTCGACATGTTCTCCGCGGCGTACTTCGAGGACGCCTCCGGTGGTCTCGGCGGCCTCCTCTCCAGCCGGGTCCAGAGCATCGCGAGCGTGGAGTGGTCCGAGTCCGACCGGAACTTCGTCGAGATCAACCTCCTCCGGTTCCACGACCGCGACGGGGCCGAGGACTTCCAGAAGGGCATCGAGGACTACATGCCCACCCAGAAGTACGCGGGCAACGCGGGCAAGGAGGTCCCGGGTGTTCCCGAGGACTTCGGGCACCTGTGGATCGACTCGAAGGCGCACGAGGAACCCGGGTACCACCCGCTCCGGGGGTCCCGTGCCGTCGTCCGGCGCGGCGACATCGTGATGAGCGTCGAGTACACGAACAACCGCGGCGAGATCGACGAGAGCACCCTGGTCGACCTGGTCAAGCGACAGATGGAGCGGCTGTGAGCGAGCAGCAGGACGTGGCCGGGGCCGAGGCCGTGACCGAGACGAAGAACGAGACCAAGACCGAGACCGGGGCCGGGGTGGCCGAGACCGGGGCCGTGACCGACGCCCCGGCCCGGCCCGAGCAGGAGCAGGAGCAGGTCGCCGCCGGGCCCGCGCGCAAGGCGAACCGCAAGGTGGTCAAGCTGGTGGCGGCGGCCGTGGGTGTCGTCGTCCTCGCGGGCGCCGGCATCGGCGCCGCTGCCGCGCTCGCGGACGCGGACCGGACCTCGCCGACGCGGTACTGGATGGCGGAGGACCACACGACGGGCGGCACCCAGGCCCCGGTGCCGTCGGTGCCCCCGAACGCGCTCACGGGCAAGCTGCTGCCGCTGCCCGACAGGTACTGGCCCGGCCCCGACATCGACAAGGAGGGCAACGACTACTTCCTGTCGGGCGAGCGGGCGCTGGAGAGCTTCAAGGAAGCCCGCACGGGCCTGTCCGGCAGCGAGCGCGGCGAGCGGGACAAGGCCCTCGCCGACCTGAAGGTCAAGGGCCTGGCCGGACGCAGCTACTCTCGCCGCGACGGCGACGGAAACGCCGCCGCCGAGATCGAGCTGCTCCAGGCCGACCCCGCGCAGCTCGCCCAGTTCGCCGAGTTCACCGGCAAGCTCTTCGCACTCCTCGGCAAGGGCGCCGAAGCGCCGAAGGTGGACGGCTACCCCCAGGCGAAATGCGTGGTCGCCCCCATCGAGATCGAGAAGGAGGGCAAGAAGAAGGAGAAGATCGACGCCCTCGACTGCCTGGCCGTCGAGGGAGACGTCATGGTCAGTTTCCGGATGTACGGGACCGAGGGATTCGCGGCGAAGGACGCCGTGGGCCTCTTCAAGCAGCAACTCGACCACCTCAAGTCCCCCGGAGAGTCCGCGTGAGCGAGCAGACCGACACCGCCGGCGTAACCGCGCCCGCGCCCGTACCCGCGCCCGAGGCATCCCCGGAGGTATCCCCGGAAGCCGCCGAGGCGACCACCGAGGCCGCGGAACCCGCCGCGGTGACCCCGGAAGCCGTGACCCCCGAGGCCGCAGCCCCGGCCGCGCCCGAAGCCGCCGCGCCGGCCGCGCCCGAGGCCGCAGTCCCGGCCGCGCCCGAGGCCGCGTCCGAGGCGGGTCCCTGGGCACCCCCGGCCGGGCCCGAGGCCGGTCCGTGGGCCGCCCCGCCCGCCCCGCCCAAGGACCGGCGGAAGCTGTTCGCCGCCCTGCGCTGGACCGCCGCCGTCGCCGTCTTCGCCGCCGTCGGCACGGGGGTCGCGTACGGGATCACCCTGCCCGAGCGCACCGACGTCCCCGGGCTGTCCACCGAGGACGACGGCCGCTGGACGTTCCCGGCGCTGTCCCGGCCCGCGCTGCCCGCAGGCGCCCCGGTGCCCCAGGGCCCGGACAACAAGGACGGGACGCACTACGCACCGCTCACCGGCCTGCTCCTGCCCGCTCCCGAGGGCGCCAAGGCCGACGACGCGGTCAAGGCGGACAAGGACGGGAACGTGTCGGTCGACACCTTCCTGGAGGAGTACACGCCCGAGGCGCGCGAGAAGCTGAAGCAGTCCCTCGAATGGGACGGGCTGCGGCAGATCGCCGGCCGGGGCTGGACGACCGCGGACGGCACGCGTACGCACGTGTACCTGCTGCGCTTCCACTCGTCCGGCTTCGTGGACGCCTTCAAGGGCTGCGACAGCAACGCGCGGCTGACCGGCGTCTCGGCCCTGGACCTGGACGACGTCTGGAACAAGGCCAAGAACACGCAGATGAACAGCACCACGCTGGACTTCCCCGGTGCGGCCAACTTCGACGGCACCGAACTCAGCGTGTACCAGGAGGTGAAGCCCTTCCTCGGCGAGGAGCAGACCAAGGTCGGGTGCCTCCGGACGGGTGATGTCCTGGGCATGGTCATCCAGACCCGCAAGGGCGAGGTGGCCCCCGTCACCTTCCACCAGTCGGTGATCCTGCAGAGCCAGCTGCTCAGCTGACCGCCGGGCCGGAACCGGGCCGTCGGCCGGGGTACGGGCCACCTCGCACGGTGCGCCCGGCCCCGGCCCAGTAGGCTTGGGAACCGGCCCGTACCCCCCGAACGAATTCCGAGGAGCACCCCGTGCTTGAGGCAGTCTTCACCTCCCTGCTGGTCCTGGTCTGCGTCGGCGTCATGGCCTTCACCGGCCTGGCCGTCAAGAAGCTGTACCAGGGTCAGCGCTGAGCATCCGCCCAGCAGACCGCCCCGGAACCCCTCCGACAGATCGCCTGAGCAGCCATTCATGATCCAGATCCCGTCCGACCTGAACCCGGGCCTCGTCCCCCTCGCCTTCCTCCTCGGCAACTGGGAGGGTGCGGGAGTCTTCGACTTCCCCGGTGAGGAGAAGTGCAACTTCGGCCAGGAAGTCGTCTTCAGCCACGACGGCCGGGACTTCCTGGAGTACACCTCCCACACCTGGGTCCTCGACGCCGAGGGCAACAAGGTGCGGCCGCTGGAGTCCGAGTCGGGCTACTGGCGCATCGACAAGGACCGCAAGGTCGAGATCGTCATGGTCCGCGACCAGGGCGTCGTCGAGGTCTGGTACGGCGAGCTCGCCGACCAGAAGCCCCAGATCGACCTGGCCACCGACGCGGTCGCCCGTACCGCGGCTTCCGGCCCGTACAGCGGCGGCAAGCGGCTCTACGGCTACGTGAAGAGCGACCTCATGTGGGTCGGTGAGAAGGCCACCCCGGACGTCGAGCTGCGTCCGTACATGTCGGCCCAGCTGAAGAAGGTCGTCACGCCCGAGGAGGTCGCCGAGATGGCGCGCAACCTCCCGGACATGCCGGACGACGGCATCGCCTTCTTCCGCTGAGCCCACCGGCCGGACGCCCGGCCGTGGGTCCGGCCTACGCACGGCTGTGCGAAAGGGGGCCGCGGGATCGCCCGCGGCCCCCTTCGCGCGCATACACTGGCCGGGTGGGGAGCAGCGTGGACACCGAAAGCTCTGACTGGAAGAGCGACCTGCGGCAGCGCGGATACCGGCTGACACCGCAGCGCCAGCTCGTGCTGGAGGCGGTCGACGCCCTGGAGCACGCCACTCCGGACGAGATCCTCGCCGAGGTGCGCAAGACCGCCTCCGGGGTCAACATCTCCACCGTCTACCGCACCCTGGAGCTCCTGGAAGAGCTCAAGCTGGTCTCGCACGCCCACCTCGGGCACGGGGCGCCCACCTACCACCTCGCCGACCGGCACCACCACATCCACCTGGTCTGCCGCGACTGCGCCGAGGTCATCGAGGCGGACGTGGACATCGCCGCCGAGTTCACGGCGAAGCTCCGGGACACCTTCGGCTTCGAGACCGACATGAAGCACTTCGCGATCTTCGGCCTGTGCCGCAAGTGCGCCGCCCAGCAGCGTGCCGCTCAGCCGTAGCAGGGTCGTACGCTTGGTCCCATGACCAGCAGCCCCTTGCTCCATCTCCCCGGCGCCGTACCGGCCGAAGGCCGTGACGAGGGCGTCGCCGCCCACTACGGCGAGCTGTACGGCGAACAGCGCGCCCTCGCGGAGGGGCGCGGCTTCGTCGACCTCTCGCACCGCGGGGTCGTCACCGTCAGCGGGCCGGAGCGCCTGAGCTGGCTGCACCTGCTGCTCACCCAGCACCTCACCGAACTGCCGGCCGGGCAGGCCACCGAGGCGCTGATCCTCTCCGCCAACGGGCACATCGAGCACGCGCTCTACCTCGTCGACGACGGTGAGACCACGTGGGCGCACGTGGAGCCGGGCACCCAGGCCGAGCTGATCGCCTACCTGGAGTCCATGAAGTTCTTCTACCGCGTCGAAGTCGCCGACCGCACCGAGGAGTTCGCGGTCGTGCACCTGCCGGCCGGCTCGATCGCCGAGGTCACGCAGGACAAGGAGCACGTCGTCCGGGAGACCGCGTACGGCCGGGACGTGTTCCTGCCCCGCGGCGAGCTGGAGTCGTTCGCCGCCGCGCACGGTCCGGCGGCCGGCCTGCTCGCGTACGAGGCCCTGCGCGTCGAGGCGCACCGGCCGCGGCTCGGCCAGGAGACCGACCACCGCACCATCCCGCACGAGCTGGGCTGGATCGGCACGGCCGTGCACCTGCAGAAGGGCTGCTACCGCGGCCAGGAGACGGTCGCCCGTGTCCACAACCTGGGGAAGCCCCCGCGCCGCCTGGTCTTCCTGCACCTGGACGGCTCGGAGGTGCTGCTCCCGGCGCACGGCACGCCGGTGCGGCTCGCGTCGGACGGGGAGGAGGGCCGTCAGCTGGGCTTCGTGACCACGGCCGTCCGCCACCACGAGCTGGGCCCGATCGCGCTCGCGCTGGTCAAGCGCAACGTGCCGGTCGACGCGCCGCTGCTGGCCGGGAAGACGGCCGCCGCGCAGGAGGTCGTCGTAGCGCCCTGACCTCGGCAGTCAGGCGTCTCAGACGTCGATGACGAGGGTGAACGGGCCGTGGTTGGTCAGCGAGACCCGCATGTCCGCGCCGAACCGGCCCGTCTCCACCGTCGCGCCCAGCGCGCGCAGCCGTGCCACGACCTCGTCGACCAGCGGCTCGGCGACCGGGCCGGGAGCGGCCGCGTTCCAGGTGGGCCGACGGCCCTTGCGGGCGTCGCCGTAGAGCGTGAACTGGGAGATCACCAGCAGCGGTGCGCCGTTGTCGCTGCAGGACTTCTCGCCCTCCAGGATCCGCACGGACCACAGCTTGCGGGCCAGCAGTTCCGCCTTCTCCGGGGTGTCGTCGTGGGTCACGCCCACCAGCACGCACAACCCCTCGCCGACGATCTCGCCCACGGTCTCGCCGCCGACGACGACGCTCGCGCCGTCCACCCTCTGCACCACTGCTCGCATACCACCTGTGTATCAGGCTTGCACCCGTCCGGGGCCGATCGGGTGCACTGGGACTGCGTGGGGGCCACGGGGAGTGGCACGATGCAAGCAGGCGGTGCGGGTGCGCCGCACCGGTCGAGGGGACGGACCCGAACGCATGAATACTTCTGGTACCTCCGTACCTGCATCACCCGCCTCCGTCGCAGCTGCCGCGGTACGACCGCCCGCGCAGCGCACGGCCGAGACGCAGGGGCCGTCGGCCCCGACCACCGGGCTCGGGCTGCCGGAGCTGCGGGCGCTGCGCCGTGACGCGCAGCGCGACGAGGCCGATCTGAGCTATGTGCGCAGACTGCTCCAGGGCCGCATCGACATCCTGCGGGCGGAGCTGGCCCGGCGGACGGACCCCGAGGCGCCGGTGGTGGACCGGCTCTCGGTGATCCTCGCCGACGCCCCCTCCAGCCGCAGCGCCTCGGCCCGGCACGTCACGCTCGGCACCCCGCACAGCGAGGAGTACCGGGTGCTGGCCGCGGAGATGCTGTCCGACGTGGAGCTCTCGGACCTGGGCGCCCGTACGGACGGCGAACTGCACGACGGGATGGGGAGGCTGGTGCGCTACGAGCAGCAGGTCTCGCGGCGCCGGCAGCAGCTCCAGCGCACGGTGGACGAGTGCACTGCGGAGATCACCCGCCGGTACCGGGAGGGGGAGGCGCAGGTGGACGACCTGCTCGCGTAGAAATTCGGGCGACCGGCCGCCGTCGGCGGATTAGCGTGGGCGGTTATGAGTGCTGACGTCCGGCCGATCGCCGAATCCGAACTCCCCGACTGGGTGCGCACCGTGCACACCGGTTTCCTGACCGCCTCCCGGGTGACCGAGGCCGACATAGCCCTGCGCGCCAAGTACACCGACTTCTCGCGGACGTACGGGGCGTTCGACCCGGACAGCGGCCGCTGCGTGGCCACCCTGCGCTCCTTCCCGCAGGAGTTGACCGTGCCCGGCGGTGCGGGGGTCCGCTCCGCCGCGATCTCCAACGTGGGCGTGCTGCCCACCCACCGCCGCCAGGGTCTGCTGACCCGGATGATGGCTGCCGAGTTCGCCGCGGCCGAGGCGCGCGGCGACGCGTTGATGACGCTGATCGCCGCCGAGTACCAGATCTACGGGCGGTACGGGTTCGGGCCGGCCGCCTCCCTCGTGGAGTGGGAGATCGACGTCGCGCGCACCGGGCTCGACCGGAGGATGTCGGCGCCGGCGGACGGCGGCCGGATCGACCTGGTGGACGTCGAGGAGCTGCGACGGGTGGGGCCGGAGCTGCACGAGCGGCTGCGGGCGCGCACACCCGGTGCGGTGAACCGGGACGACCGCTGGTGGAACACGGCGACCGGCGTGGAGACGTGGTCGTACCGGCCCTACCAGGACAAGTTCCACGCCGTGTACCGGACCGCGGAGGGGGAGGTGGCCGGCCTCGCCGTGTACAGCGCGGACGACCACTGGACGGATGCGAAGATCCCGCAGAGCAGTGTGCAGGTCAGGGACCTGCTGGCGGTCAGCCCGCAGGCGGAGCGGGCGCTCTGGCAGTTCCTGTGCTCGATCGACTGGGTGCTGAAGGTCCGCACCGGCTACCGTGCCTCCGACGCCCTCGTCCCGGACCTGCTGCCCGACCCGCGGTCGGCGCGGGTCGTGACCGCCGCGGACTTCCTGTGGGTGCGGGTGCTGGACGTCGTACGGGCGCTGGGCGCGCGGACGTACGAGGTGCCCGGGGTGCTCGTCCTGGAGGTCACCGACGAGAACGGGCCGGCGGCGGGCCGGTACCGGCTGGACGCCGGCACCGGCGTGTGCGAGCGGACCGGGGAGGCGGCGGACCTGCGGCTGGACGTGGCCGAGCTGGGCTCCCTGTACCTGGGCGGCACCTCCGCGGTGCGGCTGGCCGCGCTGGGCCGGGTGACCGAGGAGCGGCCCGGGGCGGCCGCGCTGGCCGACGCGGTCTTCCGCACGGCGCGCAGCCCGTGGTGCCCGGACATCTTCTGACGCGTTCTGACGAGGAACTGAGATCGTGACATCACTTGTGGAATCCCTGCGCGCGGCGGGCTGCGTCTTCGCGGAGGAGGAGGCGGAGCTCCTGACCGGGGCCGCCACCGACGCGGACCATCTGGCGGAGCTGCTGTCCCGCCGGGTCGGCGGCGAACCGCTGGAACACGTCGTCGGCTGGGCGGAGTTCTGCGGGCTGCGCATGGAGGTCGGCGCGGGGGCCTTCGTGCCGCGCCGGCGTACCGAGTTCCTGGTGCGGGAGGCGTTGGCACTGGCCCGGCCCGGCGCGGTGGTGCTGGACCTGTGCTGCGGGGTCGGCGCCCTGGGCGCGGCGGTGGCCGCGGGGCTGCCGGGCGGCGCCGAGCTGCACGCGGCGGACATCGACCCGGCGGCGCTGGTGTACGCGCGGCGGAACGTGGCCCCGTACGGCGGCCGGGTGTGGGAGGGCGACCTGTACGCGGCGCTCCCGTCCTCGCTGCGCGGCCGGGTGGACGTGCTCGTGGTCAACGCCCCGTACGTGCCGACGGAGGAGATCGTCCTGATGCCGTCAGAGGCGCGCGACCACGAGCCGCTGGTCTCCCTGGACGGCGGGGCCGACGGCCTGGACATCCACCGCCGGGTGGCGGCGGGGGCCCTGCCCTGGCTGGCCCCGGGCGGCCACCTGCTGATCGAGACGAGCGCCCGCCAGTCGCCGTCGACGGCCTCGGCCCTGGCCTCGGCGGGCCTCGCGGTCCGGGCGGTGACCTCGGAGGAGCTGTACGCGACGGTGGTCATCGGCACGGCCTGACGCGGCCCGTCGGGCCCTCTGGTCTATCCCTCCCCGAGCAGGGGGGCGAGCGGGTCCTGGTCGAGTCCGAGCGGCACGGCCAGGGCCGCCTCGTAGGCGGGGCGCGGGAAGACGTAAGGGCCCAGGGGCAGTTCGCCCCATTCCGGGCGGTGGATCTGGTAGAAGCCGGACCAGGTGACCTCGCTCTCCGTGGCGCGGACCATGGCCAGCAGCGGCCAGCAGGCGTCGATCCCGCAGGGGCAGCCCATCAGGCACAGGGCACCGGTGTTCCGGTCGCGCAGGTGCGGTGGCGCCTCGCCCATGAAGTGCGCCCGGGCCCGGGCGCCGTCGGCGTCGTCGTCGAGGTGCAGCGGGGCGTGCTGGCCCAGCAGGAACGCGTCGCGCTCCTGCGGGGTGTCGTCGTCCTCGTCGAGCTCGCGGCTCCAGAGCGCGCGCGTCGCCTCCGCGACGAGGACGCGCAGATCGGTCCCGTCGACGCGGATGCCCCAGGCGGTGAGGTGCGGGAAGCCGGGGTGGGGGAGGCGCAGGAACTCCACCCGGTGCGGGGCGGACGGGAGGGACGGGGCATGCGGGACGGACGGAGCGGAGTGGACCTCCGGGATGGCCGGCAGACTCATGCGCCCCATCCTGTGGGCCCGGCCCGGCCGGATCCAACGGATATCGCCACGGCGCCGGCGACGGCGGCGACGGCAGCGGCAGCGGCAGCGGTTAGGGTCCGGGCCGAGGGCCTGGACTGCCGGTTCGGTCACGGGAACGCCTTCGACCTGCCGGAGGCGGTCACCGTGTGCGTCGAACCGCTGGTGCACCGCCGCTGGTACGCCGTTCCGCGGGGACGACCCCGCCACCCCGAGGAGACGAGTTGATCACGGAGTACCAGCAGAAGCTGCGCGAGCGCTACATCGCCGCCCCCGTCATGCCGGCCCCGGAGCCCTGGCAGCAGGTGCTGGACAACAGGACCCCCATCGGGGGTCTGCTCGGCATCGGCTTCGCCGTCCATCCGGGCAGCGGGCACGACCTCGTCATGGTGGTGTCCCAGGACGGCCACGGGCTCTTCGACGCGGTGACCGGCGAGAAGATCGCCCGCGACCGGGATCCCGACCCCGAAACGAGCACCCCGGACGCGTCTGCGGAGCTCACCTGCCCCGGGCTCGGCCCGGTCGAGGGCGTGCCGGTGCGGATCGCCGGGCTCTTCGGCGGCGGCCTGCACACCACCACACCGGACGGCTGGGTCCTGGACGTCGTCCGCCCGGAGTGGCCGCGTGACCGCGTCGTCCTTTCCGCCGACGGCGGGTCCCACCAGGGCCCGGCAGGAGGGACGTGGTGGCACGTCTTCCACTCCTGCTACTCGGAACTGCGCGCGGTCGGGTTCTCTCCCTCCGGACTGACCCTGGCGGTCGCCACCAGCAGCGACCTCACCCTGTGGACCCGGCCCGAGCTCCGCTTCGACGACTGAGCCGGGCGCCGGGACGACGACCTCGACACCTCCGCCGGACCGCGCGGAGGTGTCGGGCAGGTCAGGGCGCGTTCAGGGCCTGCGCTCGGCCGGGGCCTCAGCTGTTCCAGGTCTCGGTGTACGAGTCGGCCACCGTGACCTTCGCCCAGTGGTTGGAGACACGGCAGTTCCGGGACTGATGCGTGACGTAGACCTGGTACACGCGCTTCTTGATGCCGATCTTGTAGTTGATCCGCTTGCGGGCGGGCGCCACGATCATCGTGGTCTTGCCCCTGGTGATGGTGACGCTTCCCTCGACGCTCACCCCGAGCTTGGAGCTGATCTCCGCCGCCGCCAGATCGATCTTGCCTCCGATCTCGCCCTCGACGCTGCCCTTCAGGCTGGCGCTGATGCCCGCGGAGACGCTCTCGCGCACGGAGGCGTCGCCGCGGCGGTTGTCGATGACTCCCGACGCGACCACCTTGTGCCAGGTGGACGAGATCTCCGTGTACTTGCGCTTGTAGACGTCGTCACAGACCTCGGCCGCGGACGCGGGCGCCGCCGACAGTCCGATCAGCCCGCCGGTGAGCACGGCCGACGCGGTGGCGGCCGTGACGAACTTGCGCACGTAGGTGCCCATGCTGTTTCCCCTCCTGATGCTCCGCCCTGGTCGGTGGGCGGAGCTCCCAGCCTCTGCCGGCCCGTTCGGCCGGTACGCACACAAGAGGCGGGCAGCGCCGGAAAGGATTCACCCCCGGCCACGAAATCCGCGACGGCCCGGTGCCGGCGCCGGCACCGGGTGGGAGATGCTGCAAGCGAGGCGCTTGCAATAGTTAGCAAGGTCGGGCAGGATCTGAGCATGGCATCGCTCAACGTCGGAAATCTCGGCGAGTACCTCCGTGAGCAGCGCCGGCAGGCCCAGCTCTCGCTGCGGCAGCTGGCCGAGCAGGCGGGGGTGTCGAATCCGTACCTGAGCCAGATCGAGCGCGGGCTGCGCAAGCCGAGCGCGGACATCCTGCAGCAGCTGGCCAAGGCGCTGCGGATCTCCGCGGAGACGCTGTACGTGCAGGCCGGGATCCTGGACGAGCGGGACCCGGACGAGGTGGAGACGCGAGCCGTCATACTCGCCGACCCGTCGATCAACGAGCGGCAGAAGCAGGTGCTGCTCCAGATCTACGAGTCGTTCCGCAAGGAGAACGCGCTCGACGCGCCCGCCGACGAGATGCCGCCGAAGACGAACTGAAGTTGATCCGGGAGGACCAGCACATGGCCATCGCCGATGACCTGAAGAAGACCCTCACCGACCCCACTCCCCTCTACTTCGCAGCCGGGACCGCCGACCTGGCCGTGCAGCAGGCCAAGAAGGTGCCCGACCTGATCGAGCAGCTGCGCGCCGAGGCCCCCGCGCGCATCGAGGCCGTGAAGAACACGGACCCGAAGGCCGTGCAGGACGCCGTCACCGCCAAGTTCGCCGAGGTGCTCGGCGCGATCGACCCGAAGAAGCTCGGGGAGACCGCCCAGGACCTCGCGCTGCGCGGAGTCGGCGTGGCCGCCGAGTACGCGGTGCGCGCCAAGGAGACGTACGACAAGGTCGCCGTGCACGGCGAGCAGGCCGTGCGGAACTGGCGCGGCGACGTCTCCGCCGAGATCGTCGACATCGCCGTGGCCGTCGAGCCCGGGGCGGAGCCGGTGACCGAGCCGGAGCCGGAGTCGGAGCCGGTCGCCGAGGCCGCCGGCGAGGAGAAGCCGGTCGCGAAGAAGACCACCGCGCGCAAGAGCACGGCCAAGAAGGCCGTGGTCACGGCGGACGACGCGAGCTGAAGCACGGCCGCATGAGCGACGGCGGGCCGGGCACCCTTCAGGGGCCCGGCCCGTTGTGGTTCATGAAGGGGCCCGTGCCGGTAGCGTGGAGTCGGGCGGCAACCGAAGTGCGAAGCAGCAGCTGAGAAGGCGGTCGAAGCGATGTTGATGAACGGGTTCGATCTCGGCGTGATCCCGTTGCTCCTGCTCGCCATGCGGGTGCTCGCCCTCGTGGCCTTCGTGTTCGCCCTGGTGGCACGAGAGGACGCGTACCGGGCGGCCGAGAAGCAGAGCAAGACGTTCTGGCTGGTCCTGCTCGGCGTCACCGTGGCCGTGGGCTTCGTCCCCGGGATGATGTTCCTGCAGATCGCCGGTCTCGTCGCGACCATCGTGTTCTTCGTCGACGTGCGGCCGGCCCTCAAGCAGGTCTCGGGCGGTGGCGGCCGGCGTGGCGGCGGCAGCAGCAGCGACGGGCCGTACGGGCCCTACAACGGCGGACGCTAGTCCCGTGACCGGCGCGCGGCGGGGGCTCAGCCCTCGGCGCGGGAGAGCAGGACCACGGCCACGTCGTCGGTCAGCTCGCCGCCGTTGAGCCGGCGGGCCTCGGTGACGGAGGCCTCCAGCAGGCCCTCACCGCTCAGACCGCGGTCCAGGTGCCGGTTGATCATGTCGACCATGCCGTCCTGTCCCAGGCGTTCCTTGCCCTCGCCGATGTGGCCCTCGATCAGGCCGTCCGTGTAGAGCATCAGGCTCCAGGTGCCGCCGAGCTCCACCTGGCGGCGCGGCCAGCGGGCCCGGGGCAGCAGTCCGAGGGCCGGGCCGCTGTTCTCGTACGGGAGCAGCCGCGCGCGGCGGCCCGGCCGGGAGATCAGCGGGGCCGGATGGCCGGCCAGGCACAGGCCGGCGCGGCGCCCGTCCGGGGCGATGTCGACCGTGCACAGCGTCGCGAATATCTCCTCGCACGGCCGCTCCACCTCCAGGACCTGCTGGAGGGTGGCCAGCAGGTCGTCGCCGCACAGGCCGGCGAGTGTCAGGGCGCGCCAGGCGATGCGGAGCTCGACGCCGAGCGCGGCCTCGTCCGGGCCGTGTCCGCAGACGTCGCCGATCATGGCGTGGACGGTGCCGTCGGGGGTGCGGACGGTGTCGTAGAAGTCACCGCCGAGCAGGGCCCGGCTGCGGCCGGGCCGGTAGCGGGCGGCGAAGCGGAGGTCCGAGCCCTCCAGCAGGGGTGTGGGGAGCAGGCCGCGTTCCAGCCGGGCGTTCTCCTGGGCGCGCAGTTTCGATTCTGCGAGCTTGTACTGGGCGATGTCCGCCCGTTTTCTCTCCACGGCGTAGCGGATGGCGCGGCTGAGCAGCCGGCCGTCCAGCTCGTCCCGGAAGAGG
Organism: Streptomyces venezuelae; assembly: GCF_008642275.1. Lineage (NCBI taxonomy): Bacteria > Bacillati > Actinomycetota > Actinomycetes > Kitasatosporales > Streptomycetaceae > Streptomyces > Streptomyces venezuelae. The sequence goes on along the minus strand of NZ_CP029189.1, from coordinate 3,438,595 downwards.
AAGTCCTGGGCGCCGACCCGGACGGCCTCGGCGGCGCGCTCGGCGTCGTCCTCGTCGGTGAGGACGAGGACGGCGTGGCGCGGGGCTATGCGCAGCACCTGGCGGAGGGCGACCAGCTGGTCCACGGCGGGCGCGGTGGCGGTTGCGGTTGCGGTGGCAGTGCCGGTGGCGGTGGCCGTGCCGGTGGCCGCGGCTCCCGGGGTACGGGCGCTGGCGTCCGGGAGGGACAGGTCGAGGAGGATGCAGTGCACGTCGGGCGTGAGCAGCCGCTCGGCCTCGGTGAGGTTGCGGGCGGTGCGGACCCGGATGCGGTGGCCGTCCGCGTCGAGGATCTCGGGGACGGTGAGGCCGCCGGCCGGGTCGTCCTCGATGACCAGGAGCGTCAGCGGGGTGGTGTGCGGGGTCGCCTGAGGGGTCGCTTGCGCGACGCCCGTGGCGGCCATGGCCGGGGCGGCGGTCTGCAGAACGGCCTGACCGCTCTCCGTGGCCGAGGTGTCCCTCTGCCGCGGTACGGGTACGGGCATCGTCTCCGGTTCCTTCCCTCCCCCCGAGGGTGCGCTCGTCCGGCAGACCCTAGCGGTCCCGGCCCGACGAACGGAATGCCGTTCTTGGTGAGGGCCTCCGGCATATGCGGCTATCGCGGGGGAAAATCGGCCCACTGGATGACAAAGGTCACGGCGGGGCCGCGTTCCGTCCCGTCCAGCGAGACGTGTCCGACCCCCGCCGGGTTGCCTACGTCACCCCGCCCGAGCCCCCACCCCAGCGAACCCTCCGCCCCTCGGACCCCCGAACCCCGATACCGGATTCCCGAGCCGAGCGCCCCGGGGCCGAGCACTCCAGCTCCGGTCCCCGAGCCACTCGGCCCGAGCGCCGGGTTCTCCGCGGCACCCGGGCTTCCGGTCCCCGGGCCCGGGTCTCGGCGCACCCGGCACCCAGGCCGGGGCGCCGAGCACTCCGGCTCAGGTCGCCGCCCGGTGTCGGGTTCCGGAGCCCTGTATCCCCGGGTCCCTGAACGCCTGGGCGCCGGGTTTCCCGGGGCATCCGGACTGCGGGCCCGGGTCTCGGCGCACCCGGCACCCAGGCCGGGGCGCCGAGCACTCCGGCTCAGGTCGCCGCCCGGTGTCGGATTCCCGAGCCCTGTATCCCCGGGTCCCTGAACGCCGGGGCGCCGGGCTTCCTGCGGCACTCGGGCTCTCCGGGCCTGGGTCTCGGCGCACCCGGCAACCAGGCCGGGCTCCGGGGTACCTCCCGCCCCCTGCCGCCGTGCGCGCCCCCCGGGTCGGTGGCGGATTCCCGAGCCATGCGGCCCCGGGCCCATGAGCGCCCGGGCGCCGGTTTCCCGCGGCACCCGGGCCCCGGGCCGGGGGTTTCGGCGCGCGCGGCAGCCAGGCCGGGGCCGGGCCCGGGTCTCGGCGCACCCGGCAGCCAGGCCGGGGCCAGGGCCGGCTCCGAGGCTGGGGTCCGGGCCGGTACCCCGGGCCCGGGCTCCGGCCCGGAGCACCCTGCCGAGCAACCCCGCAGGGGCTACGCGTCGGGGCGGACCACTGCCTTGATCGGCATCGAGCCCGCTCCCGCCAGCGTGATGTTCCGCCCCGGGCGCGGGGCGTGGACCATCGCGCCGTCGCCGACGTACATGCCGACGTGGGTGGCGTCGTCGAAGTAGATGATCAGGTCGCCGGGGCGCATGTCCTTCAGCGCGATCTTCGGCAGCAGCCGCAGCTGCTCCTGCGAGGTGCGCGGGATACCCCGGCCCGCCGCCAGCCAGGCCTGCGAGGTCAGCCCGGAGCAGTCGAAGGACCCGGGGCCCACGGCACCCCATTTGTACGGCTTGCCGATCTGCGCGGTGGCGAACTGCACGGCCCGCTTGCCCGCTTCCGTGGCCGCGCCGTTGACGTCCTTCATCGCGCCCGTCGACAGCCACGCCGTCTGTGCCTTGTACTGGGCCTCCTGCTCCAGCTGGATCAGCCGGGCCTTCTCCTCGGCCTCCAGCTTGCTCTCCAGCTCCTCGGCGGCCTTGATCTTCTCCTCGATCTGCTTCTTGGACTCCTCCGACTTGACCCGGTTCGTCTCCAGGATGCTCCAGCGCTCGTTCGCCTCCTGGGCGTAGCGCTGCAAGTCGGCCTGGGTCCGGTCCAGTTCGGAGAGCAGGCCCGAGGTGGCCTTCTCGCCCTGGCGCAGCCGGCCCGCGCCGTCGAGGTAGTGGTTCGGGTCGTCGCTCAACGCCAGCTGCGCGCCCGGCGGCATCCCGCCCGAGCGGTACTGGGCGCGGGCGGCGGCGCCCGCCCGGTTCTTCAGGGCGGTGATCCGCTCCTTGCCGGCGACGACGAGATTGGCGATCTGGACGATCTTGTCCGACTGGGCCTTCGTCTCGGCCTCGGCGAGGTTGTAGGCCTCGGTGGCGGTGGCCGCCTGCCGGTACAGCTCCTCGATCTCCTTGCGGACCTGTTCCAGGGACTTGCCGCCCGGTTCGGGGAGGGGCGCCGCCGGAGCCGCAGGTGCCGCGGGTGCCGCAGGGGCCGCCGGCGCCACCGGAGCGGCGTGCGCGACGCCCGTGGCGAAGCCCGGCGCCGCCAGTATCGCCATCGTGCACACCAGCACGAGAGAGCTTGCGCCTCGCCGTTGCCTTGCGGCTCCCATGGTCCCCCCAGACACCCCAGCCAGACCCCGTATCAGATCTGACTATTCATCAGTAACTTGGCACCGTCATCGGGATGGTGCCACGAGTAGATGAATTGCAACACCCTTGTGGATGGCGATGCGATCTTGTCCCACCCAACGGACGCCATAACCGGCCCCGCGCGGTTCAACGGGGCACCCCCACCCCCGGTTCCCCCGCACCCCCGCATTCACCCCACCGGGCGCAACGCCTCCCAGGGCAGCGTCAGTTCCCCCTGCCGCCACCGCCGCGGCCCGTCCGCCAGCGGCCAGTCGCCGGCCAGCGCCCGTGCCGTCCGGATCCAGCGCTGCCGGGCCCCGTACGCGGCGTACGGGGCCGCGGCCGCCCAGGCCCGGTCGAAGTCGCGCAGGAACGCGTGCACCGGTTCGCCCGGAACGTTCCGGTGGATCAGTGCCTTCGGCAGCCGTTCCGCCAGGTCCGACGGGCGCTCCAGGGAGCCCAGCCGGGTCGCGAACGTCACCGTGCGCGCCCCCTCCGGACCCAGCGCCACCCACACGTGCCGCCGCCCGATCTCGTCGCAGGTCCCCTCCACCAGCAGCCCGTCCGGCGCCAGCCGCCCGCACAGCCGCGCCCAGACCTCGGCGACCTGCTCCTCGTCGTACTGGCGCAGAACGTTCGCCGCGCGGATCAGCGCCGGGCGGGCCCCGCCGTCCAGCGGCACCTCGAAACCGCCGTGCCGGAAGCTCAGCCCGTCCCGTTCGTACGGCTTCGCCCCCGCCACCCGCGCCGGCTCGATCTCGATGCCGACCACCCGCACCCGCGGTGCCGCCTCCCGCAGCCGGGACAGCAGCTCGACGGCCGTCCAGGGCGCGGCCCCGTAGCCCAGGTCCACCGCGACGGGATCCTCCGCGCGCCGCAGCGCCGCCCCGTGCGTGGCCGCGATCCAGCGGTCCATCCGGCGCAACCGGTTCGGATTGGTCGTCCCGCGCGTCACCGAGCCCACGGGGCGGCCGGGCGCGCGGCTGGAGGGCGGGGTACTGCGGGAGGCCATGGGCCGAGGGTAAGCGGAGGGCCCGCACAGCATGAAAACCCCCCGACGGGGCACCGGGCACGAGGAAACCTCCAGGAAAACCGGGCACCCCGGAATGCGCGGGACGACCATCCGGGTTGCACTCCTTGCAGGGCGTCCTCCGCGCCCTCGCCGTCATGCCGTCCGGCATGCGGTCCGTCATGCCGTCCGAGCGTCGTGCGGGCGCCGTCCGAGCCGAGAGGACTGCTTCTTTGAGCCAGTACGTGTCCCGCCTCAGTGGCCGCCTCGCCGCCGCCCGTGCCACCCGCCACGAGCCTCCCCGCCTGCGCCTTCCGGCCGTCGGCCACCACCGCAGGCCGCGCCGCGTGGCCATGCTCAGCGTGCACACGTCTCCGCTGCACCAGCCCGGCACCGGCGACGCCGGCGGCATGAACGTCTACATCGTCGAGCTGGCCAAGCGGCTCGCCGCGATCAACATCGAGGTCGAGATCTTCACCCGGGCCACCACCGGAGGGCTGCCGCCCGTCGTCGAGCTGGCCCCCGGCGTCCTCGTACGGCACGTGGACGCGGGCCCCTACGAGGGCCTCGCCAAGGAGGAGCTCCCGGCCCAGCTGTGCGCCTTCACCCACGGCGTCATGCAGGCCTGGGCCGGACACCGTCCCGGCTACTACGACCTCGTCCACTCCCACTACTGGCTTTCCGGCCATGTGGGCTGGCTCGCCGCCGAACGCTGGGGCGTCCCGCTCGTGCACGCCATGCACACCATGGCGAAGGTCAAGAACGCGGCGCTGGCCGCGGGGGACACGCCCGAGCCCGCCGCCCGGGTCATAGGCGAGACCCAGATCGTGGCCGCCGCCGACCGGCTCATCGCGAACACCGCCGAGGAGGCCGGCGAGCTCGTCCGGCACTACGAGGCCGACCCCGGCAAGGTGGCCGTCGTCCACCCCGGGGTGAATCTCGACCGGTTCACCGTCGGCGACGGCCGGGCCGCCGCCCGCGCCCGCCTCGGCCTCCCGCAGGACGCCGTCATCCCCCTCTTCGCCGGGCGGATCCAGCCCCTGAAGGCCCCCGACATCCTGCTGCGCGCCGTCGCCGTGATGGTCGACCGGGACCCCTCGCTGCGCCGCCGCCTGTTCGTACCCGTCGTCGGCGGGCCCAGCGGCAGCGGTCTGGCCAAGCCGGAAGGCCTGCACAAGCTGGCCGCGAAGCTCGGCATCGCCGACCTCGTGCACTTCCACCCGCCGGTCGCGCAGGACGGCCTCGCGGACTGGTTCCGGGCGGCGTCCGTGCTGGTCATGCCCTCCTACAGCGAGTCCTTCGGGCTGGTCGCCATAGAGGCGCAGGCCGCCGGCACGCCGGTGCTCGCCGCCGAGGTCGGCGGGCTGCCCGTCGCCGTCAACGACGGGGTCACGGGGATCCTCGTACCCGGGCACGACCCGGTGGACTACGCGCGGGAGCTGCAGCGCTTCGTGGACGAACCGGCGCTCGCGGACCGGATGGGCGCCGAGGCGGCGCGGCACGCGCAGTTCTTCGGCTGGGACACCGCGGCCGGCGGCACGGCCGACGTCTACACCGCGGCCATGCATGATCATCGCCGTCGCGTACGCTCCCACCATGGCTGACACCGCCGAGATCATCGAGAGCGCACTCACCGGCGCGGAGCTGAGCTGGGAGAGCCCCGAGCCGGGCACCTACGTCGTCCAGCTCCCCGGCACCCGCAAGCTGAGCACCACCTGCTCGATCAAGGTCGGCCGGCACTCGCTGTCGGTCAACGCCTTCGTGATCCGGCACCCCGACGAGAACGAGGCGGGCGTCCACCGCTGGCTGCTGGAGCGCAACCTCAAGCTGTACGGCATGGCGTACGCGGTGGACCGCCTCGGCGACATCTACCTGACGGCCCGGCTCCCGCTGTCGGTCGTCGACCCGGAGGAGCTGGACCGGCTGCTCGGCACGGTCCTGGAGGCGGCGGACGGTTCCTTCAACACGCTGCTGGAGCTGGGCTTCGCGAGCGCGATCCGGCGCGAGTACGAGTGGCGGGTCTCGCGCGGCGAGCCGACCTTCAACCTCGACGCGTTCAAGCACCTGACGCGCCCGCAGGGCGAACCGGCCGGCCCCGGCACTCCGATCGGCTGACACGCGGCACCGAACGGCACGCGAAGGCGTGTCGGCCCGCCCGGCCGGGCCCGTACGACCGCACCGTGACGGGATGAGCGGGACCACAGCCGAAGCACTCATGTACGCCTGGTTCGCCCTGGCCCTCCTGTCCACCGGCTACGTCGCCCACGACGCGTTCACCGAGAACCCGGAACTCACGGTGATGAAGTGGGGCTGGGTGCTGGTGACCCTCTACATCGGCCCGGTGGGCGCCGCGCTCTACGTCCTGTCCTGCAAGGAGCCGCGGCCCGGGACCCACGAGCGGTTCGTGGCGCCGCTGTGGAAGCAGGCGCTCGGCTCGACCATCCACTGCGTGGCCGGCGACGCGACCGGCATCATGGTCGCGGCCGTCGTCGCCTCGCTGCTCGGACTCCCGCCGTGGGCCGACGCCCTGTTCGAGTACGCGGTGGGCTTCGGCTTCGGGCTGCTGGTCTTCCAGGCCCTGTTCATGCGCGACATGCTCGGCGGCAGCTACGTGCGGGCCGTCCGGTCGACGGTGTACGCGGAGTGGCTCTCGATGAACTGCGTGATGGGCGCCATGGTCGCGGTGAACGTGATCGTGCGCAGCCAGGTGCCGGGGGCGCGGGACGTCGGCGACGTGCGCTTCTGGGCGACGTTCTCGCTGGCCGTGCTGGCCGGACTGGCCTTCGCGTACCCGGTCAACGTGTGGCTGGTCGCCAACCACCTCAAGCACGGGATGGGGACGGTACGGGCGCTGGGCGAGGGCGGCGAGCCGCTCCCGGCCGCCACCCACGCGGCCGCCACCCACGCAGGCGCCTCCGGCATGGCGATGCCGGAGGCGGAGGTGACGGCGGAGCAGAAGACGGCCATGGCCGTGCTGACGGTCCTCTTCCTCGCGGCCGGGGTCCTGCTGGCCGCGATCTTCGGCCACCTGGCCTGACGTGACCGTCGTGTCCCCGGCCGGGTACTACGCCACCCCGGCCGCCGCCGCGGGCTTCGCATCCCCCTGGGCCTCACCCGCCACCTCGGCCACGGACCCGGATTCGGCCTCGGTCGCTTCCGTGCCCGGGGACCCGGCGACGACGGCGACACCCGCGTCGCCCTCGGAGAGCCCGCGCATCAGCAGCCAGTAGCCGGCCGCCGCCACCGTGCCCAGCACGCCCGTGGCCGCCCAGAGCCAGTCGGCCCCGTACCGGTCGATCAGCAGGCCCGCCATCAGCGGCGCGACCAGCGAGGCCACCGCCCAGGACAGGTTGTAGACCCCCTGGTAGCGCCCGCGCCCGTGCACCGGCGAGAGCCGTACGACCAGGCCCATCTGGGTCGGCGAGTTCACGATCTCGGCCAGCGTCCACACGCACACCGTCAGCGCGTACGCCCACACCGGTCCGGCGAAGGCCGTCAGCGCGAACCCGTACCCGGCCAGCAGCGCCGAGATCACCAGCAGCTTCTGCGGGTCGCGCCGCTCGATGAACGAGGTGACCGGGATCTGGAGCAGCACGATCAGCACGCCGTTGACGGCGACGACCAGCCCGTAGTCCCCGGGGGAGAACCCGGCGGCGCCCATCGCGACCGGCAGGCCGACCGAGCCCTGCGTGAAGATCAGCGAGATCAGGAAGGACAGCCCGACCACACCCATGAACCGGCCGTCCCGCAGCACCGTCCCGAGCCCGATCGCGGGCTCCTCGCCGGCGGCGTCCGACCCGCTCGTAGGCCGCTCCGGCCGGGACTCGGGCAGCTTGACGAAGACCAGCACCGCGCAGGCCAGTGTCAGGGCGGCCTCGCCCAGGAAACCGGCCAGGTAGCTGTACTCCGCGATCACGCCCGCCGCCGTCGCGCTGACGGCGAAGCCGAGGTTGATGGCCCAGTAGTTGAGGGCGAAGGCCCGTACCCGGTCCTCGGGGCGGACGATGTCCGCCATCATCGCGGCGACCGCCGGCCGGGAGGCGTTCGAGGTCACGCCGACCAGGAGGGCCACGGCCGCGATCGCCGCCGGGTGCTCCATGAAGCCGAGCAGCGCCACCGAGAACGCGGTCGAGGCCTGGGCCGCCAGCAGGGTGGGGCGCCGCCCGAGCCGGTCGGTCATCACTCCCGCGACGAGCGAGGAGACGACGCCGCCGAGCCCGTGGAGGGCGACGACGAGCCCGGCGAAGGAGGCCGAGTAGCCCCGCTCCAGGGTCAGGTAGAGGGTCATGAAGGTGGCGACGAAGGCTCCGAGCCGGTTCACCAGGGTGCTCGTCCAGAGCCACCAGAAGGCCCGGGGCAGCCCGGCGACGCTCTCCCGGGCGGCCTGTCCGAAACGGGCAGCGGACATAACGGATTCCCCCCGGAGGTGTAAGCATCACTCGTACGGCGTGCACATTACGAGTGGCAGGCCTCCGGGCGCCACCGGATTGACGCGCACCGTCAATCGGACGGGACCCCGCACCGCGCGCGAGCGCCCCCGGGCGTCCACTAGGCTCGTACGCATGGCCGACGCACCGTACAAGCTGATCCTCCTCCGCCACGGCGAGAGCGACTGGAACGCGAAGAACCTGTTCACCGGCTGGGTGGACGTCAACCTCACCGAGAAGGGCGAGAAGGAGGCGGTCCGGGGCGGTGAGCTGCTCAAGGACGCCGGCCTGCTGCCCGACGTGCTGCACACCTCGCTGCAGAAGCGCGCCATCCGCACGGCGCAGCTCGCGCTGGAGGCCGCGGACCGCCACTGGATCCCGGTGCACCGCTCCTGGCGCCTGAACGAGCGCCACTACGGTGCGCTCCAGGGCAAGGACAAGGCGCAGACCCTCGCGGAGTTCGGCGAGGAGCAGTTCATGCTGTGGCGCCGCTCGTACGACACCCCGCCGCCGGTCCTGGAGGACGGCACGGAGTTCTCGCAGTCCGCGGACCCGCGCTACGCGTCGATCCCGAACGAGCTGCGTCCGCGTACGGAGTGCCTCAAGGACGTCGTCGAGCGCATGCTGCCGTACTGGTACGACGGCATCGTCCCGGACCTGCTGGCCGGCCGCACGGTCCTGGTCGCCGCGCACGGCAACTCGCTGCGCGGCCTGGTCAAGCACCTGGACGGCATCTCCGACGCCGACATCACGGGCCTGAACATCCCGACCGGCATCCCGCTCGTCTACGAACTGGACGCCGACTTCAAGCCCCTGAAGCCGGGCGGCACCTACCTCGACCCGGACGCGGCCGCGGCCGCCATCGAGGCCGTCAAGAACCAGGGCAAGAAGAAGTAAGCAGCACGATCGAGCCCCTGACCCGCATCGACGGTGCGGGTCAGGGGCTTTCGTCCGTCCTGGACACCTCCTAGGGACCGAAGTCCGTGACCGACAAGGTGAGGAGGCTTTCGCCCGGGGCGAGGGTGACCGCGTCGGCTTCGGTCACGCTGCGGCCCACGAGGCTCCAGTCGGACTTCTCGTAGCTGAGGGGAAAGGTGTCGACGGGCTCCGCGCGCCATCCCAGGCGCTCCAGCTCCGCCCCGATCTTCGGCAGGGCCTGCTCCGCCTGTGGGGTGTCGAGGACCGCGAACCAGTCGACCGCGCTCGGATGCGCGTTCCCGTTCGGAGTGCTGGTGGTCCTCCCCTTCGCAGGGTCGAGGCCCGCCTTGCGGACGGCCGCCCGCACGTCGCGGTCCACCGTGTCCCGGGTGACGGCCTTGGCTTGGGACGGGGCGTCGCCGGCCGTGCAGCCGGCCAGCGGAACGGATGCCAGCAGGATCGCGGCGGCCGCGACGGATCTCGTCGTGATCCTGGACGTCATCGACGGCTTGATGCGTATGTGCAAGGCAAGACTCCCACCCCGGTCGGTCAGGAGGGGAGTCTCACACACGCGCCCCCGCCGCTCGGCGGGGGGCGTGGAGAAGGAGTAGGCTTCGTGATCATGCCTCCCGCCTGCGCGTACGGCGCGGGCGGGAGGCATTTTCGGTCCCCGGGCCGGCTCGTGGCGGGGCTCAGGAGGTGGCGTTCGGGGTGTTCTCGCGCCATTCGCGGCCGATCGAGCGGATCAGGGCCGGGTAGACCCCCAGGTACCGGAACGGCTTGATGCCCAGCATGTAGAGGGCTCCCAGGCGGCCGTTCGGCTTCACCAGGACGGTCATCTGGCCGTGGTGGCCGCCGTTGCCGTCCGGGACCCAGCCGATGTGGAGCACCCCGTGCACGGTCCGGTTGGCGGATTCCGCCGCCCACTCGTCGTGGGTCTGGAAGACCGAGGTGAACGGGGCCGACCGCAGGTCCGGGCCGCGCTCGCCCGTGCGGAGGTCGGCCGGCAGGCGGTCGCGCAGGGTGGGGACCCGGGTGCCGAGGCCGCCGTCGGGCTTGTCCCAGCCGAACAGCCTGCCCAGCCCGCGGCGGACCGCGAAGAGGACGCGCGCCACGGGGGAGGGGACCGGATCCCCGGTGCCCTCCGCGAACTGGCGCACCAGGCGGTCGAGGTCGTCGGGCCCGCCCGGGGTCGGCAGCGCCCACACGTCCTCGACCCGGAAGTCGCCCGCGATCTCGTGGATCCGCCAGGGGCGGGAGGTGAACGCGGTCTTGGGGAGTCTCATCGGTCAACCCCTGTCTATACGATGGCGTATAGATCGAGGCTAGCACTCATCTATACGCCACCGTATAGACAGGGGCCGCGTGAGGAGGAGCACACCATGGGCGCGACCCGCACACCGCGCGGAAAGTGGATCGAGGAAGGGCTGCGGGCCCTCGCCGCCGGAGGCCCCGACGCCGTCCGCGTCGAGGCCCTGGCGCAGGCGCTCGGGGTCAGCAAGGGCGGCTTCTACGGCTACTTCGGCAGCCGGGGCGCACTGCTGACCGAGATGCTCGACACCTGGGAGCACGAGGTCGCCGACGCCGTCATCGAGCAGGTCGAGAGCGGCGGCGGAGACGCGCGGGCCAGGCTGGAGCGGCTGTTCGCGATCGCCTCGTCGGCCGACGGGCCGGTCAGGGGCACCACCGCCGACCTCGCCATCCGCGACTGGGCCCGGCGGGACGAGGACGTCGCGCAGCGGGTGCGGCGTACCGACAACCGGCGCATGGAGTACCTGCGCTCGCTGTTCCGCGCCATCTGCACCGACGAGGACGACGTCGAGGTCCGCTGCCTGCTGGCCTACTCGCTCCGCATCGGCGAGCACTTCATCCACGTCGACCACGGCGGCCGCACCCGCGCGGAGGTCATGGAGCTCACCCGGAACTGGCTCCTGAGATAGCCGGCGGACGCACGCGAAGGGCCCCGGCCGAGGGAACTCGGCCGGGGCCCGTCGCGCGTGCAGCCGGCGGAGGCGGTCAGCCGCCGCACTGGCAGGGGGCGCCGGACTGGCAGCCGCAGCCGCAGCCCGAGCCGCAGCCGCAGGCCGCGAGCAGCGGTAGCCGCAGCGGCTCCGGCCTCGGCGGCTGCTCCTGCTCCGGGGTGATCGGGACGGGGGAATCGGGCATGGTTCCTCCTCGCAGGGGCGGTGCCCCGCGGCATACGGGACTTCGTACGACGACCGCCCTCGCCCTCATTCATGCCCAGCGGTACCGGCGCGTCAACGGCGCATTGGGGCTCGGCCCCGCCCCCCGGTCCGGCACCCTCGTCCGGACTCCCCGCTTCCGATGCCGGCGGGTCAGACGCCCTCGACCTGCGTCGGCTGCTGGAGGTCGTCCGCGTGCTCACCCGTCACCAGGTAGACCACGCGCTTGGCCACCGACACCGCGTGGTCCGCGAAGCGCTCGTAGTAGCGGCCCAGAAGGGTCACGTCCACGGCCGTCTCGATGCCGTGCTTCCAGCGGTCGTCCATCAGGTGCTGGAACAGCGTGCGGTGCAGCTGGTCCATCTCGTCGTCGTCCTGCTCCAGCTGGAGGGCGAGGTCGACGTCCTTCGTGATGATGACTTCGGCGGCCTTCGCCATCAGGCGCTGCGCCAGCTGCCCCATCTCCAGGATGGTGGCGTGCAGGTCCCGCGGCACCGCCCGGTCCGGGAAGCGCAGCCGGGCGAGCTTCGCCACGTGCTGGGCGAGGTCGCCGCTGCGCTCCAGGTCGGCGCTCATCCGCAGGGAGGTCACGACGATGCGCAGGTCGGTGGCGACCGGCTGCTGGCGGGCCAGCAGGGCGATGGCGCGGGCCTCCAGGTCGTGCTGGAGGTCGTCGACCTTCTGGTCGGCGGCGATGACGCTCTCGGCGAGCTTCAGGTCGGCGTCGAGCATGGACGTCGTGGCCCGCCCGATCGCGGAGCCGACGAGCCGGGCCATCTCGACCAGGCCTTCTCCGATCGAGTCCAGTTCCTCGTGGTACGCGTCGCGCATGTCTCGTGTCCCTCTCTCGCCTACTACTGCGGTACTGCCCGTGGGCGGGCCGGGGCGGCCAGCGGCCCCACGTTGACACGGTGAGCCGCAAACGCGTCCGACTCCGGCACCACAAGTGAATCAACCCCGTCCCCAGGGTGAACTCTGGGCGACGACTGTTCGAGGTGCCACCCGAACGGCTGTGGAAGTGTCGTCGTGCCTGCTTAACCTGGATCCATGGACGTGAACGCGGCGGTCGCCGCAGCTGCAGCGATCGCCGGTCTTTGCACCGGTGTGATCGCGATGCTGGCGTTCCGCTGGAGCGAGCGCGACCAGGCCCGCCCCACCCGGAGCTCCATGCGCCCCGACCTCAACGCGGTGCTGCCGCCCGGCGTGGACACCGTCCTCTCCGTGCTGCGCTCCTCGGCGGTCGTACTGGACGAGGGCGACGCCGTGGTCAAGGCCAGCTCGGCCGCCTACGCCCTCGGCCTGGTCCGCGGCGGCAAGCTCGCCGTGGAGCCCATGCTCCACATGGCCCGCGACACCCGCCGCGACGGGGAGATACGCCAGGTGGAGCTGGACCTGCCCCGGCGCGGTACCGGCCGGGGAGAGGCCCTCGCCGTCTCGGCGCGCGTCGCCCCGCTCGGCTCCCGGCTGGTGCTCCTCCTGGTCGAGGACCTCACCGAGGCCCGCCGCATCGAGGCCGTACGCCGCGACTTCGTGGCCAACGTGTCCCACGAGCTGAAGACCCCGGTCGGAGCGATCTCCCTGCTGTCCGAGGCCGTCATGGACGCCGCGGACGACCCCGAGGCGGTCAGCCGCTTCGCGGGCCGCATGCAGATCGAGTCCACCCGGCTGATCAACCTCGTGCAGGAGCTCATCGACCTCTCCCGGGTACAGAACGACGACCCGCTGGAGGACGCCGAGCCCGTACGGGTGGACACGCTGGTCGCCGAGGCCATCGACCGCTGCCGCCACACCGCGTCCTCGAAGCAGATCACCATGGCCGCTGGCGGCACCGCCGACCTGCGGGTGTGGGGCAACCGCGGACAGCTCGCGGCCGCCCTCGGGAACCTCGTCGAGAACGCCGTCAACTACAGCCCCGCCCGCACCCGCGTCGGCATCGCCGGACGCAGGGTGTCGGCTCCTGGGGGAGACTTGATCGAGATCGCCGTGACCGACCAGGGCATCGGCATCCCGGAAAAGGACCGCGAGCGCATCTTCGAGCGCTTCTACCGCGTGGACCCGGCCCGCTCCCGAGCCACGGGAGGAACCGGCCTCGGCCTTGCGATCGTGAAGCACGTGGCTGCCTCGCACGGCGGGGAGGTGTCGGTATGGAGCTCGGAGGGCCAGGGTTCCACGTTCACCCTGCGACTCCCTGAAGCAGCCGCCCCGGCCCCGGCGGCGGCCCACGCCACCCACCCGACCCCTGCCTGACCCAGAACCGCCCCAGCCATTCCTGCCCCGGAGGTCCTTCCGTGACCCGAGTGCTCGTCGTCGAGGATGAGGAATCCTTCAGCGACGCCCTGTCCTACATGCTCCGCAAGGAGGGCTTCGAGGTCGCCATCGCCGCGACCGGGCCCGACGGGCTGGACGAGTTCGAACGCAACGGCGCCGACCTCGTCCTCCTCGACCTGATGCTTCCCGGCCTGCCCGGCACGGAGGTCTGCCGACAGCTGCGCGGCCGCTCCAACGTCCCCGTGATCATGGTGACCGCCAAGGACAGCGAGATCGACAAGGTCGTCGGGCTGGAGATAGGAGCAGATGACTACGTCACGAAGCCCTTCTCCTCCCGCGAGCTGGTCGCCCGCATCCGCGCGGTCCTGCGCCGCCGCGGCGAACCGGAGGAGGTCACCCCGGCGGCCCTGGAGGCCGGGCCCGTACGGATGGACGTCGACCGCCACGTCGTCACCGTCTCCGGCGGCAAGGTGGACCTCCCGCTGAAGGAGTTCGACCTGCTGGAGATGCTCCTGCGCAACGCGGGCCGCGTACTGACCCGTATGCAGCTCATCGACCGGGTCTGGGGCGCCGACTACGTCGGTGACACCAAGACGCTGGACGTCCACGTCAAGCGCCTGCGCGCCAAGATCGAGCCGGACCCGGGCGCGCCGCGCTACCTGGTGACGGTGCGTGGCCTGGGCTACAAGTTCGAGCCGTAGGCCTGCGGCACTCGCGCGGTCCGTCCAGGCCGGCCGGAGGCCGGCGCGGCGTCCCGATGCCGGTGAGGCCCCCCGGGCCTCGCCGCGCGAGGGGCGCACGCGGAAGGGGTTCGAGCCGGACCCGGGCGCGCCGCGCTACCTGGTGACGGTGCGTGGCCTGGGCTACAAGTTCGAGCCGTAGGCCTGCGGCACTCGCGCGGTCCGTCCGGGCCCGGGCCGCGCGTTCGAGCGGCAGGCCGGAACCCGCCCGGAGGGCGTACACGGGAAGGGCCCCCACCCGCAGCTGCGGGTGGGGGCCCTTCCCGTGTACGTACGGAGCGTCCGGGTCAGTGGCCGGCGCTGTGCGACGGGGAACCCGACGGCGTGCCGGCGGCCGCGCCCGAGGCGGAGCCGGCCGGGGTCGCGCCCGCGGCCGCGCCGGTGGCACCGGCCGAGGGGGAGCCCGACGGGGAGCCGGACGGCGTGCCCGAGGCGGAGCCGGACGGGCTCGGGGCGGTGGACGGGGCCGCGGACGGGCCGAACGGGGCGAACCCGCCGGTGCTGGGGACCACGAAGGCCTGCAGCTCGACGCCGCCCGTGCTGCTCAGCTGGAAGACGACGTCCTGCACTTCGCCGTCGCGGGCGGCCACGGAACCGTCCTCGATCACGGCGGAGGCGTTGCCCTTGCCGCCGATGACCACGTAGCCGAGGGCCGGCACGGTGACCTTGCCGGAGCCCTCTGCGGGCTTCAGCACGACCTTGCCCTTGCCACCCGGGAGGGTGATGCCGTCAAGGGTCTCCGCCTTGGTGCCGTTGTTGAAGACCGTCGCGGAGACGACCGCGGGACCCTTCTCGCCCTTCTGGCCCTGGGTGATCACCAGGGCGTTCTGGACCTCGATGTCGCCCTTGGTGGCGGCGGCGTTGTCCGGCTTGATCTGGAGGGTCTGCGCATCCTGGCCCGCACCGCATGCGGCCAGCGAGGCGATCGAGAACACGACGGCAGTGGCGGCGAGGGCGCCGCGTCGAAGGCTGCGGCTCACGGCGGCGGCAACTCCTTGGACGAACGGAAGGGGCGGGTGGACGCTCGGAACGGCCGAGGTAAAGCCGCTCTAAGGGTGTGTCAGCGCGCTTAGGTTACCGAGCCGCCGCCCCGCCCCCGCACCCGACCCTCCGCAGCGCCACCGCGGCCCTGGGAGTGTCCCGCGATCTTGCATTCCACGGCGCCCTTCACCGTGCCGATCTTGTGGCGCCCGCATATCGTGCGCCGGGCCCCTGGTGATCAATTTCCGGATTCCCTCGAACACCACTGAGTGATCAATTCGGGATTGGGCCGGAACCCGCCCGGCGAGGGCGGCCGCCAGTCGGACGGAGTAGTTCGGTTTCCCGACTCGGAAACCGGCAAAACGGGACGTACGTCACACTGATGGGGGTGCCGGGCAGGTGTAGCGTGGCCCTTTCGCCTGGTCCGCGCAGCGCCCCCGACCTGCGAATACCCCCTTCCGGAAGCCCTCCGCAGCACGTTCGTGTTGCTGTTGTCAAGCCCCGAGATGTGCCCTGACCTGCGAAAACGCCATTCATAACAGTCAGTTCTCGTGTTACCCTGGATAGCCACGGAAGGGGTACCTGTCACATGACGTTCAAGGTTGGCGACACCGTGGTCTATCCCCATCACGGGGCCGCGCTGATCGAGGCCATTGAGACTCGTCAGATCAAAGGCGTGGACAAGACCTACTTGGTGCTCAAGGTCGCCCAGGGCGACCTGACGGTTCGTGTGCCTGCGGACAATGCGGAGTTCGTCGGCGTTCGCGACGTAGTCGGCCAGGACGGGCTGGACCGGGTCTTCGAGGTGCTCCGCGCACCGTATGCAGAAGAGCCGACGAACTGGTCCCGGCGCTACAAGGCAAATCTGGAGAAGCTCGCTTCTGGCGATGTCATCAAGGTCGCCGAAGTGGTGCGTGACCTGTGGCGTCGTGAGCGCGAGCGCGGACTCTCCGCGGGTGAGAAGCGCATGCTCGCGAAGGCACGCCAGATTCTGGTGAGCGAGCTCGCGCTCGCTGAGAACACGAACGAGGACAAGGCCGAGGCCCTCCTCGACGAGGTGCTCGCGTCCTGACGCGAGTCCCCCGTGCACCATCTGGTGCGCAGCTTGCCGCGGTGCCCGATGACAAGGTCTCTCCTCCACGAGAGGCCTGTTGCCGGGCGCTGCGGCATGTCTGTATTCGTACCTTTTGCCTTACTACCTCACTGCCACCATCACGATGGCGTGCCGGGTCCGGGCAGCCTGCTCGACCGGTCGTCACGGAAGGGGCGAGGGGCGTCGCACCCGGCACCCTTCAGGCCATACCCATGTCGGCCGAAGTCACAAACCTGGCTCGGAGCTACTGATGTCTGACGTTACGCGTCCCCACCGCACCGCCGCGGTGATCCCGGCCGCCGGCCGGGGGGTACGCCTCGGTCCCGGTGCCCCCAAGGCCCTGCGGGCCCTCGGCGGCACCCCGATGCTCGTCCACGCCGTACGCGCGATGGCCCGCTCCCGCGCGGTCTCCCTCGTGGTGGTCGTGGCCCCGCCCGCCGAGGCCGCCGAGGTGCGCCTGCTGCTGGGCGAGCACGCACTGCCCGAGCGCACCGAGCTGCTGGTCGTCCCCGGCGGGGAGACCCGCCAGGAGTCCGTCCGCGCCGGCCTGGACGCGCTGCCGCCGGACGTCACCTCCGTGGTCATCCACGACGCGGCCCGGCCGCTCGTCCCCGTGGACACCGTGGACTCCGTCATCGAGGCCGTACGCGACGGAGCGCCCGCGGTGGTGCCCGCGCTGCCCCTGGCCGACACGGTCAAGGAGGTCGAGCCCGGCAGGCCCGGCGAGGCGGAGCCGGTCCTCGGCACGCCCGAGCGGGCCCGGCTGCGCGCCGTGCAGACCCCGCAGGGCTTCGACCTCGACACCCTCCAGCGGGCGCACGCCGCGATCGCCGTCGACGGCGAGGGTGCCACCGACGACGCCGGGATGGTGGAACGGCTCGGTGTCACCGTCGTGGTGATCCCGGGCCACGAAGAGGCCTTCAAGGTCACCCGTCCCCTCGACCTGGTCCTCGCAGAGGCCGTACTCGCCCGCAGGAGGGCCACCGATGGCTACTGATCCCACCGCCCCCGCCGTTCCCGCTGCTCCGGCGATCCCGCTCGTCGGCATCGGCACGGACGTGCACGCCTTCGAGGCCGGCCGCGAGCTGTGGTGCGCCGGCCTGCTCTGGGAGGGCGAGGACGGCCTCGCCGGGCACTCCGACGGCGACGTCGCCGCCCACGCCGCCTGCGACGCGCTCTTCTCCGCCGCCGGCGTCGGTGACCTCGGCGCGCACTTCGGCACCTCCCGCCCCGAGTGGTCGGGCGCCGCCGGTGTCACCCTTCTGGCGGAGGCGGCCCGTATCGTCCGCGCCGAGGGCTTCGAGATCGGCAACATCGCCATCCAGGTGATCGGCGTACGCCCGAAGATCGGCAAGCGGCGCGAAGAAGCGCAGAAGGCGCTCGCGGCCGCCGCCGGCGCCCCCGTCTCGGTGTCCGGCACCACCACCGACGGGCTGGGTCTCACCGGCCGCGCCGAAGGGCTCGCCGCGATCGCCACGGCCCTCGTGTACCGGACGAACCGGGCCTGATCCCTCGTAGCGGCCGTACATCTTCGGCAACAAAGGTGCCCCGGGTCCCGAAAGGGTCGCGGGGCACTGCTACAGGGCCACTACCCTGGATGCCGTGACTATTCGCCTGTACGACACCAGCGCCCGGCAGATCCGCGACTTCACCCCGCTCACCGCGGGCTGTGTCTCGATCTACCTGTGTGGCGCCACGGTGCAGGCCGCCCCGCACATCGGGCACATCCGGTCGGGCCTCAACTTCGACATGATGCGCCGCTGGTTCGAGTACCGGGGCTACGAGGTCACCTTCATCCGCAACGTCACGGACATCGACGACAAGATCATCACGAAGGCCGCCGAGCAGGGCCGTCCGTGGTGGTCCATCGGCTACGAGAACGAGCGCGCCTTCAACGACGGCTACACCGCTCTCGGCTGCCTCCCGCCCACCTACGAGCCGCGTGCCACCGGTCACGTCACCGAGATGGTCGAGATGATGCGCGGCCTCATCGAGCGCGGCCACGCCTACGAGTCCGAGGGCAACGTCTACTTCGACGTGAAGTCCTTCCCCGGCTACCTCTCGCTGTCCCGCCAGGAGCTCGACAACATCCGCCAGCCGGAGAGCACCGGCGAGACCGGCAAGCGCGACCCGCGCGACTTCGCCATGTGGAAGTCCGTCAAGCCCGGCGAGCCCTCCTGGGAGACCCCCTGGGGCCGCGGCCGTCCCGGCTGGCACCTGGAGTGCTCGGCCATGGCGCACAAGTACCTCGGCGAGGCCTTCGACATCCACGGCGGCGGACTCGACCTGATCTTCCCGCACCACGAGAACGAGATCGCCCAGGCCAAGGCCTTCGGTGACGAGTTCGCGAACTACTGGGTGCACAACGCCTGGGTCACGATGGCCGGCGAGAAGATGTCCAAGTCGCTGGGCAACTCCGTGCTCGTCTCGGAGATGGTCAAGCAGTGGCGTCCGATCGTCCTGCGCTACTACCTCGGCACCCCGCACTACCGGTCGATGATCGAGTACAGCGAGGAGGCCCTGCGCGAGGCCGAGTCGGCCTTCGCCCGGATCGAGGGCTTCTACCAGCGCGTCATCGAGAAGGCCGGCGGCCCCGTCGAGCCGGCGGCCGAGGTGCCGCCCGCCTTCGCCGAGGCCATGGACGACGACCTGGGTGTCCCGCAGGCCCTCGCGATCGTCCACACCACCGTCCGTCAGGGCAACAGCGCGCTCGCCGCCGACGACAAGGACGCGGCCATCGCGCGCCTGTCCGAGGTGCGGGCCATGCTGGGCGTCCTCGGCCTGGACCCGCTCGACGCCCACTGGGACGGCGGGAACGGTTCCGACCGCGGCGAGGAGCTCCACGGCGCCGTGGACACCCTCGTCCGACTCGTCCTGGACCAGCGCGAGTCCGCCCGGGCCCGTAAGGACTGGGCGACCGCCGACGCGATCCGCGACCAGCTCCAGCAGTCCGGGCTGGTCATCGAGGACAGCCCCACGGGTCCGCGCTGGACGCTCGGCCCCCGCTGAGCCCGGGCAGCTGAGCTTGGTGTGCTGCCCGGAGCTCCGGGCGGCACACTCTTCATACGTACATACCGCAGCACCAACGAAAACAGGTAGAAGTCATGGCCGGGAACAGCCAGCGCAGGAACCGCCGCACGTCCAACAAGAAGGGCGCGACGGTCGGCAGCGGTGGCCAGCGGCGCAAGGGCCTGGAAGGCAAGGGCCCCACGCCCAAGGCCGAGGACCGCAAGAAGCACAAGGCCAACCGCATCGCCAACGCGATGGCCCGCCAGGCCGCCAAGCGCCGTCCGGCGCCGCGCCGCGGCGGCCCCAAGGGCACCAGCGAGATGGTCGTCGGCCGCAACCCGGTCTTCGAGGCGCTGCGCGACGGCGTCCCCGCCACCACCCTCTACGTCCAGCAGTTCATCGACAATGACGAGCGCGTCCGCGAGGCCCTCCAGCTCGCCGCCGAGCGCGGCAACATCAACCTGATGGAAGCCCCGCGCCCCGAGCTCGACCGCCTGACCAACGGGCTCAACCACCAGGGCCTGGTCCTGCAGGTCCCGCCGTACGAGTACGCGCACCCGGAGGACCTCACCGCCGCCGCCTACGACAACGGCGACGAGCCGCTGATCGTGGCCCTCGACGGTGTCACCGACCCGCGCAACCTCGGCGCGATCGTGCGTTCCGTCTCCGCCTTCGGCGGCCACGGCGTGGTCATCCCCGAGCGCCGTGCCGCCGGTATGACCGCCGGCGCCTGGAAGACCTCGGCCGGCACCGCCGCCCGCACCCCGGTCTCGCGCGTCACCAACCTGACCCGCGCCCTCCAGGACTACAAGAAGGCCGGCATCACCAT
Source organism: Streptomyces venezuelae (assembly GCF_008642275.1). Taxonomy (NCBI): domain Bacteria; kingdom Bacillati; phylum Actinomycetota; class Actinomycetes; order Kitasatosporales; family Streptomycetaceae; genus Streptomyces; species Streptomyces venezuelae. The sequence continues at coordinate 3,418,482 of NZ_CP029189.1, read as the reverse complement.
CGTCGGCCTCGCGGCCGAGGGCACGCACACGGTCAACGACCTGGACGAGCTGGCCGGCCCGGTCGTGATCGTCGTCGGCTCCGAGGGCAAGGGCCTCGGCCGTCTCGTCGGCGAGAACTGCGACTACCTCGTCCGCATTCCGATGCCGGGCGGTGCCGAGTCCCTCAACGCCGGTGTCGCCGCCGGCGTGGTCCTCTACGAGGCGGCCCGCCGCCGCGCCGACCGCGGCCGGGTCTGATCCCCCGGGCGAGGGATCCGCACGCGGCGGATCCCTCGCGCAACTGATCCACTTGGCTCACGGGAGATGACCCGTGAGCGTGTCACCCCACCCGATTCGGGCGGGGTGGCTTGATCTTGACGGGTCTCGGACACATCACTGGCGTCAAGGCAGTGTCCTAAACACTGATCACTCGGTTAGATGAGTGTGGACACCAGAACGTCAGGGTTCGACGACCAGCCCGCGCTGAGCATGGTCAAGGTGCCGTGCGACCCCGCACAGGTCATCGTCAACCACGCCAGCTTCCGCGTGCGGCTCGCACCGAGCCCGAGCGCGCGTTCCAAGCCCGCGAAGGCCCCCGGCCGCGCACCCGTTCTGGGTGGCGCCGTGGTGGCGGCCGCCGGGGCCACCCGCCGCCGGGCCCCCGTGGTCTGGAGCGGCAAGTCCGACGCCGGCGACGCCGCCGCCATGGGCGGACTGCTCCAGGCCGTCCGCGAGGCCGGCCGCGGACACGACGAGTACGACGGCGGCACCACCCAGGTCATCCCCCGCGTGGACCTGGCCCACGACCTCGCCGAGGACACCCTCGCCACGCCCACCGTCATCGGGCAGCGCAGCTACGGGGACCCCGCCGAGACCCGCCCCCTGGCCGCCGTGCGCGACCTGCACCACCAGCAGGAGCCGCCAGGCTCCGGTCCCGGGGCCGACTCCCGCCGGACCGGATCCGACAGCCGCGGCCAGGCCTCCTACTACCCCGGCCGCCGGATGAACCTCGGCGTCGTGCTGCTCCCGCTGCGCGTCTTCCTCGGCTTCATCTCCATCTACGCCGGCATGGGCAAGCTCTGCGACCCCGTCTACTTCGACGGCGGCGAACGCGGCTCCATGGTCACCTGGCTGCACACGCTGAACCCCTGGGCCCTCGCCGAGCCGCTGCGCGACTTCGCCCTCGCCCACCCGGTCGGCGCGGGCCTGAGCGTGGCCTTCCTCCAGGTCGTCGTCGGTGTGCTCACCGTCTTCGGCCTGTGGCAGCGGTTCGCGGCCTGCTTCGGGGCCCTGCTGTCCGCCGCACTGCTGATGACGGTGAGCTGGAAGACCGTCCCGGCCTACGACGCGCCCGACATCATCTACCTCGCCGCCTGGTCCCCGCTGATCATCGCCGGCGCCCCGGTCTACTCCCTCGACGGACGCCTCGCCGGCGAGGCCTGGCGGACCCTCGGCCCGCGCTCCGAGATCTGGCGGCTGCGGCGGCGCGTGCTGCGCCGCGGGGCCGTCATGGCCGCCGTCGTGTGCGGGCTCACCCTGCTCGTCGGTTCGCTCCTCGGCGGCGCCGTCCGCTCCTCCACCGTCGTCACCGTCCCCGGGCCGGGCGAGGCCCCCAGCAACTACCTGCCGGGCCGTCCGCTGCCGCAGCAGGCGCCGGCCGGGCGGCAGCCCGGGCAGCAGCAGCCCACGAAGCCGCCGGCCAAGGCGGCCTCGCCCTCGGCCAGTGCGACCGAGCCCGCCACCAAGTCGGGGAAGACCGCGTCCGGCAGCCCCTCCAAGGGAACCTCGGGGACCCGCTCCGAGTCGCCCGCCGCGACGCGCGGCACCACCGGCAAGCAGCAGACCCCGCGCAGCACCCCCCGCCAGTCCTCCTCGCCGAGGCAGCCGTCCTCCTCCGCGGGGAGCAGCACGGGCGGCGGGGCTCCCGCCCCCAAGCAGCCGGGCCTGATCGGCGGGCTCATCGGCTGACATCCGCGGACCTCCGTCGGCACTCGTCGACACCCGCACGGGAAAACCGGGGCCCGGCACGCACGAGCGTGCCGGGCCCCGGTGCGTGTGCCGGGCGCGCGGGGCCGCGTACGTACGACGCGCCGGGCGCCGGCCGGCCCGTGCGGGGCCTCAGGCGCCCTGCTGCGCCGCCAACTCCCGTGCCGCCTCGGTGAGGTCCTTCGCGGTGTCGATCGCCCGCCAGTAGGCCCCCTGGGGCAGCGGGAAGCCGGCGAGGCGCCGCTCACGGGCCAGGCGCGGGAACGTCGTTCGCTCGTGGTCGCCCAAGTCCGGCAGCAGCGCGGTGAATTCGGGGCTGAAGACGTACACGCCCGCGTTGACCGGATAGGGCGACGGCGGGGCCTCGATGAAGTCCAGGACCTGCCCGAACTCGTTGGTCTCCACGACCCCCCAGGGGATCCGCGGCCGCGCCAGCGCGAGGGTGGCCACCGCGTCGCGCTCGGCGTGGAAGGCGGCCATCTCGCGCAGCGAGAACCGGGTCCAGATGTCGCCGTTGGTCGCGTACCAGGACCCGTCGGGATGCGGGAGGTGCCGGGCGGCGTACTTGAGACCGCCGCCGCGGCCCAGGGGCTCCGTCTCGACGACCGTGGTCACGCGCAGCGGCAACCGGGCCCCGGCGAGCCACTCCTGGAGCACCTCGGCCAGGTGCCCGCAGGAGACCACGGCGTCCGTGACCCCCTCGGAGGCCAGCCAGGCCAGCTGGTGCCCGATGATCGGCACCCCCGTGCCCGGGATCTCGACCATCGGCTTCGGGCGGTCGTCCGTGTACGGACGCAGCCGCGAACCCTGGCCGCCCGCCAGGACGACGGCCTGGGTGGGGGCGGCGGGGAACGCGGCTGCGGAGGGAGCGGGCGGAGCGGATCGGTGGTCGTCGGTCATGACGGCCAGCGTAGGGACGTGACGGGCGTCAGCCCATGGAGGCGACCCCGGAGGCGTACGAGGTGTCGCAGACGGGCCGGGAGTAGGACTGGGCCTTCGTCGGGCCGTACGCGTCCACGGCGGCCCGCCCCAGCGCCCGCGCGATCCCCACGCAGTGCTCGGCGAGCGAGGGCCGCTTGTCCACCTCCTGCTGGAGGTGGGTGAGCACGTCGTCCGGCCGGCCGCCCTGCTGCAGCTCACCGACGAGCTGATCGCGCAGCACCTCGTGCGCGGCACGCGGCTTCGCGGGGACGGAGACGTCCTCGGCGGAGGCGGTCAGGATCTGGGAGGACGAGGTGTCCGCCCAGGGGACCATGGTGACCGCGAGGGTCCCGGACAGGACCAGGACGACGGGCAGGACCAGGGCGAGGGAACGGCCGATTCGGCGGGCAGTGTGGGTCACGAGGGCGAGAGTAGCGCTCGGTGAGGATTTGGCGACATTTAGTCACTCGGTCGGGGGATGGTTCGACGTGGTTTTTCGAATCAAGGGTTGACGGACGCGTCCGAATGGCCCGGTCTGCCGGGGTTCCTGGGGGGTGTCCTCCGGCAACGGACGGCGGAGGGGCGCCCCTTGAACGGGACGCCCCTCCAACTCCGTATCCGGTACGACTAGTCGGACAGTCGCTGCCCGGAGGACGTCGAGAAGACGTGGATCTCGTCGGCCCGCGGCACGACGTGCAGGCTGGAGCCCTTCTCCGGGACCTGGCGGCCGCCCACGCGGACGACGAGGTCCTGCGAGCCCTCGGCCGCCGAGGTCGAGCCGTAGACGTAGCCGTCGGCGCCGAGTTCCTCGACGACGTTCACGGTGATGGTCAGACCGCCGGTCTCGGCGACGTCGAAGTGCTCCGGGCGGACGCCGACGGTGACGGTGCGGTCGCCCGCGTCGGCCGCCGCGGACAGCGCCTCGCGGGACACCGGGACGACGCTGTCGCCGAACTTCACGCCGCCGTCGGTGATCGGGACCTCGACCAGGTTCATGGCGGGCGACCCGATGAAGCCGGCGACGAACAGGTTCGCGGGGCGGTCGTACATGTTGCGCGGGGTGTCGACCTGCTGGAGCAGACCGTCCTTCAGGACCGCCACGCGGTCGCCCATCGTCATGGCCTCGACCTGGTCGTGGGTGACGTAGACGGTGGTGATGCCGAGGTCGCGCTGGAGGGCCGCGATCTGCGTGCGGGTGGAGACGCGGAGCTTGGCGTCGAGGTTCGACAGCGGCTCGTCCATGAGGAACACCTGCGGCTTGCGCACGATGGCGCGGCCCATGGCGACGCGCTGGCGCTGACCGCCGGAGAGCGCCTTCGGCTTCCGGTCGAGGTACTGGGTGAGGTCGAGCATCTTCGCCGCGTCCTCCACCTTCTTGCGGATGGTGGCCTTGTCCTCGCCGGCGATCTTGAGCGCGAAGCCCATGTTGTCGGCGACGGACATGTGCGGGTAGAGCGCGTAGTTCTGGAACACCATCGCGATGTCCCGGTCCTTGGGCGGCAGGTGCGTGACGTCGCGGTCGCCGATGCGGATGGCGCCGCCGTTGACGTCCTCCAGGCCGGCGAGCATGCGCAGCGAGGTGGACTTGCCGCAGCCGGAGGGGCCGACGAGGACGAGGAACTCGCCGTCCTCGATCTCCAGCTCCAGCTGGTCGACGGCGGGCTTGTCGCCGCCCGGGTACAGACGGGTCGCCTTGTCGAAGGTGACAGAAGCCATGGTGATGAATCCCTTCTACCGGCAGGAACGTGCCGGACGATCCGAGTGGAAGGTCTAGTCCAGAATCCGGACTCCGCCCGACGCTACCCGCCGTTCCCCCCGCTGTCAGCACCGCACCGTCGTGACTTCGAACTTTGTGCGATCCGTCGGACCCCCCGCCTGCACCCCCTCAGGGGCCGGGCAATGTGATGGCCGGGGGATTCACGTGCTGTGTAGAGTGATGGCGGCTTCGCTCGCCGTACACGGCGGGTGGGTCGTGCCTCCTTAGCTCAGTCCGGCCAGAGCAACGCACTTGTAATGCGTAGGTCGTCGGTTCGAATCCGACAGGGGGCTCCGCGAACCCCAGGTCACCTGCCGTGACCTGGGGTTTTTTCGTTCCCGGGGCGTGGCTGCGGCGAGGCGCCGGCGCCTGCCGCCGGATCCGCCGCGCGTCCGGCGCCCCACTGCGCCGTACGCCAAGCCTGTCCGAGTGGTGGTGATGGGCCGGAAGGAGGGCTCCCGCCGCCCCTGGCGATCCGAGGGCTCCGCCGCGGGAACTCTGCGTCGACTGGTTCGGCCGGCCCGGTGCCCCTCGGGGTTCCCGGCCGGCTACGGGCGCGATCCGTTCCTCCCGGGAGGAACGGGAGAAGTGAGGAGCCTTCATGGCGTGTTACGGGCAGAACGGCCTGCGACGTGTGCTGACGGGAGCGGCGATCGGCCTCGTCCTGGCCGTCACCGGCACCGGCACCGCGGGACTGGCGCAGGCGCACACGGGGACGGCCTCGGCTCAGGCCGGAGCCGTCACGTCGAAGGCGCGTGCGGTGTGCCCGCCGACGCCCCTGTGGGCGAACACCGGTGGGAACGACCGGAGGCTCATCCAGTACGACACGACGGGCTCCACGCTCAGCAGCGTCGCGCTGGCCCGCGACTACGGTGACATCGCGTTCAGCCCCAACGGCTCGACGCTCTACGGGGTGGACTTCCCCGGCTCCCCCGGCTCGGCCACGCTCTACACCATCGACCCCGTCACCGGTGCGGAGACGGCCAGCCTGCCGATCTCGGGGCCGCTCGCGGCGGTGACCTCGCTGCCCGCCGTCAACGGCCTGACCGCCCGCGCGGACGGACAGCTGATCGCCGGCTCGTTCAATTCGAGCCAGATCTTCCTGATCGACCCCGCCACCGGCGTCTCCACGCTGTTCCCCGCCTCCTTCCCGGCCGGCGTCGTCTCGGCGGGTGACTTCATCACCCTGGACGACGGCGACGTCCTGGCCTTCGGCACCCCGGACACGACCGGCCCGTCCCCGGTGTTCCGGATCCGCCCCGACAACTCCGTCGTCCAGATCGGCACGGTCCCGCAGACCTTCGGTGCCGCCAAGTCCGCGGGGAGCGTGTACGCCTTCGCCTCCAACGGCGACATCAACCTGCTGACGAGCCTGCCCACCACGGCGTCGACCGCGCCGCTGCCGGTGACGACCGTCGAGGCGACGGGCCGCGGCTTCTACGGGGCCACCTCCGCGCAGGACAGCGGCAGCTGCGTCGTGCCCGCCTACACGGTGGCGAAGTCGGCCTCACCGACCGGGCCGGTCAACGAGGGCAACACCATCACCTACCGGCTCACCGTCAGGAACACCGGAACCGTCGCCGCGAACGGCGACTTCACCGACGACCTGGGCGACGTCCTGGACGACGCCACGTTCGTGCCCGGCTCGCTCACCTCCACCAGCGGCACCGCGAACCTCAGCGGGAACACGCTGTCCTGGACCGGCACGCTGGCACCCGGCGGCACCGCGACCGTCACGTACCAGGTGCGGGTCAACACCCCGGACACCGGCGACCACACCCTGGTCAACTACGTCGCACCCACCGCGCCGGGCGGGTCCTGCGCATCGGCGCGCACCTGCTCCGTCACGATCCACGTCAAGAAGAAGCACGACCACAAGGACTGCGACAAGCCCGGCCACGGTCACAAGCCCGGGCAGGGCGGCAACCACGAGCACGGCCACGACCACGGCCGCGGCGACGCGCACGAACACGAAGAGGGAGCGGAGAAGACCGTCTAGCGGGACGGACACCTCCCAGGAGTGAACCGGCGGGCCCGGCACGCGCCACACGTGCCGGGCCCGCCGCCGGCGTGATCGGCCGGCGTGATCGGCCGGCGTGATCAGTGGCGGCCCGAGATGCGGTCGGCGAGGCGGGCCAGGAGGGCCGTCCTCGGGGTGTGGGAGGCCGCCTCCCGGCGGTCCGCCTCGCGGTAGGCGGCGTAGAGGGCCTGCACGCCGAGCCAGCGCAGCGGCTCCGGCTCCCAGCGGCGGACGCGGTGGTCCACCCACGGCAGGGCCGTCAGCTCCGTGGACTCGCCGAGGACCAGGTCGCGCAGGGTGCGGCCGGCGAGGTTGGCGGTGGCGACGCCCGAGCCGACGTACCCGCCCGCCCAGCCCACGCCCGTGGTGCGGTCCAGGGTGACGGTGGCGCACCAGTCGCGCGGCACGCCGAGGACGCCCGACCAGGCGTGGGTGATCTCCGTACCGGTGAGGGCCGGGAAGAAGGAGAAGAGCAGGTCGCGGAGGGAGTCGACGGTGGCCAGCTGGGTGCGGCCGTCGTTGTCGGTGCGCGAGCCGAAGCGGTACGGGACCCCGCGCCCGCCGATCGCGATCCGGTCGTCGGCGGTCCGCTGCGCGTACATGTACGCGTGGGCCATGTCGCCCAGGACCTCCCGGCCCGACCAGCCGAGCTGTGCCCAGGTCTCGGCGGGCAGCGGGGCGGTCGCGATCATCGAGGAGTTCATCGGGAGCCACGACCGCTTCTGGCCCTTGAGGGCGGCGGTGAAGCCCTCGGTGCAGCGCAGGACGTGCGGGGCGCGGACCGTGCCGTAGGGGGTGACCGCCTTCCCCGCGGAGATCTCCGTGACCGGGGTGGATTCGTGGATCACCACGCCGAGGCGTTCGCAGGCCTCGGCCAGGCCCCTGACCAGCTTGAGGGGGTGGATGCGGGCGCCGTGCGGGCTCCAGCTGGAGCCGACGGCGTCGGCGATGCCGATGCGCGTGCGGGTGGCGGCGGCGTCGTGGAACGCGCGGTCGGTCTCGCCGAAGGCGAGCTCGGCGGCGTGGAAGGCCTTGAGGCGGCCGAGCTGGGCGGGGGTCCGGGCGACTTCGAGGACGCCGCCGCGGTGGATGTCGGCGTCGATGCCCTCCTTGGCGGCGACGTCGATGACTTCGGTGACGGTCTCGTTCATGGCCTGCTGGAGGCTTCGGGCGGCCTGCCGGCCGTGGAGGGCGGCGTAGCGGTCGCGGCCGGCGATGCCGTTGTAGAGCCAGCCGCCGTTGCGGCCGGAGGCGCCGTAGCCGCAGAACTTCTGCTCCAGGACGGTGACGCGCAGGTCGGGGGCGGCCTGCTTCAGGTAGTAGGCGGTCCACAGGCCGGTGTATCCGCCGCCGACGATGACGACGTCGGCGGTGGTGTGGGCGGTGAGGGGCGTGCGGGATGGGGTGGCCGGGGGGCCGGGGCGCTCGGACGCGTACCAGAAGGAAATACCACCGTTGATCGTCATGGGGCCGTTGCTACACCCTTTCCCTCCCGGGGGGCCAGGTACGGGATGTCGCGCGGCGGGGCGTGGGGGTTTGCCGTATGCCGGTTGCCCTGCGGGCGGCTCGGCGGTGTGTGCGGTGCCCCGGGCGCTGCCCGGACCCGCGCCTCAATCGCCGGCGGGGCTGAAATGGCCGGCGGGGCTTGATGTGCGCGGGCTGTCGAAGCACCGGGGTGGGGTGGTGGCACGTAGGAGGGTCCCCGCAGGACGAGGCGCGACCACGGCCGTCTGGCCGGGACGCCCCGCGCGCGCCGAGCCGAGGAGATCCTCGTGCGGGGCACCACCCCACACCGCACCACCCAGCCCCGCCGGCGCTTGAGGCGCCCACCCCGGCGGGGACCGCCTGGACCGCACACCGCCGAGCACCCCGCAGGGGGGTAGCGTCGGAGCATGCTTGACATGCTGGAGATTCCGGACGGGCTGGTCGAGGCGCAGGTCGGGTTCAACGGGGACGCCGGGCGGGAGTTCATCGCCGCGTTGCCCGTGCGGGCGGCGGAGTTCCTGGAGCGGTGGGGGCTGCGGCGCACCGGGCCGGCGATGCACGGGGTGACGGCCCTGGTGCTGCCGGTGGAGCGGGCCGACGGCAGCGGGGCCGTGCTGAAGCTGGTGTCGCTGGACGAGGAGTGCGTGGGGGAGCCGGTCGCGCTGCGCGCCTGGGACGGGGACGGCTGCGTACGGCTGCTGGACCACGACGCGGACACCGGCACGCTGCTGCTGGAGCGGCTGGATGCCGGGCGCGACCTGGCGGACCTCGCGCGGCGGGACGCGCGGCAGGCGGTGCGGGTGGTCGGGGAGTTGCTGGCGCGGCTGACGGCGGTGCCCGCTCCGGCCGGGCTGCGCGGGCTCGGGGACATGACCGCGGGGATGCTGGCGGAGGTGCCGCAGGCGCTGGCGCGGCTGGTCGACGAGCGGGACCGGCGGCTGCTGCGGGACTGCGCGGCCGCGGTCGCGGAGGTGGCGGGCGAGCCCGGGGACCGGCTGCTGCACTGGGACCTGCACTACGGCAACGTGCTCGCGGGCGGCCGGGAGCCCTGGCTGGCGATCGACCCGAAGCCGCTGGCCGGCGACCCCGGCTTCGACCTGATGCCGGCGATCGTCAACAACTTCCGTGCGGAGGACGTGCGGTGGCGGTTCGACCTGCTGACGGAGGCGGTCGGGCTGGACCGGGAGCGGGCGCGGGCCTGGACGCTGGGCCGGGTGCTGCAGAACTGCCTGTGGGACGTGGAGGACGGCGAAGAGAGGCTGGACGACGAGCAGTTGGCGGTCGCGCGGCTGCTGCTGGGGCGGTGATCCGTCCTAGGCTGCGGGCATGATCCGTAGCGCCGAAGTCGCCGATGTCCCCGTCATCCACGCGATGATCCGTGAACTCGCGGAGTACGAGAAGGTGCCGCACGAGGCGCGGGCCACCCCAGAGCAGTTGCGGGAGGCCCTGTTCGGGGAGCGTCCCGCGGTGTTCGCGCACATCGCGGAGACGGACGAGGGGGAGGCGGTCGGCTTCTCGGTGTGGTTCCTCTCCTTCTCCACGTGGCGCGGTGTGCACGGCATCTACCTGGAGGACCTGTACGTACGGCCGGGCGTGCGCGGTGGCGGTCACGGCAAGGCGCTGCTGGCGGAGCTGGCGCGTACGTGCGTCGAGCGCGGCTACGAGCGGCTGGAGTGGTCGGTGCTGAAGTGGAACGCGCCGACCATCGCCTTCTACGAGGCCCTGGGCGCGCGGCCGCAGGAGGAGTGGTCGGTGTACCGGCTGACGGACGGGGCGCTGGCCGCGCTCGGCGGGGCGGGCGGGACCGGCGGCGCAGGGGCGTGAGCGGTACGGGCGCGCCGCGTCCGCTCCCTTGCCCGTAGTCCGGTCGGCTGCTCCGGATGCACCGGGCCCCGTCCCGGAGGGGTCAGGGTTCCAGGACGACCTTGCCGGTGGTGGCGCGGGTTTCCAGGTCGCGGTGGGCTTCGGCGGCGCGGGCGAGGGGGTAGCGGGTCAGGGCCGGGCGGAGGCGGCCGGCGGCGGCTTCGGCGAGGGCGCGGGTCTCCAGGAGGCGCAGCGGGTCTTCGCCCCCGGCCCGCTGGAGCATGACGGGGCCCAGGACGCCCTGGGTGGTGACGGCGCGGGCGTCGAGGTCGGCGCGTTCGGCGTCGGTGAGCCGGAGGGGGCCGCCGGACCAGCCGAAGACCAGGTGCCGGGCGCCGGGGGCGAGGAGGCCGAGGGCGGTGCGGGCGGTGTCGCCGCCGACGGAGTCGAAGAGGACGGTGGCGCCGCCGGGGTGGTGGGCGCGTACGGCGTCGGGCCAGGTGGGGTCGGTGTAGTCGAGGGCGAGGTGGGCGCCGTTCGCCGCGGCCCGGGCGGTCTTGGCGGGGCCGCCGGCGAGGGCGACGACGGTGGCGCCGGCGTTGACGGCGGACTGGACGAGGAGGGTGCCGATGCCGCCGGCGGCTGCGGGGATCAGGGCGACCGAGTCCGGGCCGAGGTCGGCGAACTGCAGGATCCCGAGGGTGGTGCGGCCGGTGCCGATCATGGCGACGGCTTCGGCGGGGTCGAGGCCGGGCGGTACGGGGTGCAGGCGGTCGGCGTCGGCGACGGCGTACTGGGCGTAGCCGCCGGGGGCGAAGCCGAGGTGGACGACGACGGTGCGGCCGAGCCAGTCGGGGTCGGTGCCGGGGCCGAGGGCGTCGACGGTGCCGGCGACCTCGCGGCCGGGGATGGTGGGGAGCTCGGGGAGCGGGGCGGGCGGGCCCTGGATGCCTTGGCGGAGGCTGGTGTCGAGGAGGTGGACACCGGCGGCGGCGACGGCGATGCGGACCTGGCCGGGGGCGGGGACCGGGGTGTCGGTGTGCTCGTGGGAGAGGTTCTCGGCGGGGCCGAAGGCGTGGAGGCGGATGGCTCGCATGGTGGTCATGGAGCCAGGTTGCGACCTCGATCGCGGTTGAGGTCAAGGGCCGCTGAGGTCGGCTGTTGTCGGCCGTTGTCGGTGGGCTGGTTCACGATGGGGGGATGGCACGCAAAGGGCAGCAGGAGCGGCAGACGGTGAAGGCGGCGCGGCGGCCGGAGCTGCGGCTGCCGGAGCTGACGGTGTGGGAGGGGGGCGGGCTGGAGCCGGACGGGGACTACGACGGGCTGGAGTTCGCGGATCTCGACCTGGCGGGGCAGGAGGGGATCGGGTCCCGGTTCATGGACTGCGCGGTGCGGCGCTGTGTGCTGGACGAGGCGGGGCTGGCGAAGGCGCGGGTCCTGGATTCGGTGCTGGAGGGGGTCCGGGGGGTGGGGACGGACCTGTCGGGGGCGTCGCTGCGGGACGTGGAGGTGGTGGACGCGCGGCTGGGCGGGGTGCAGCTGCACGGGGCGGTGCTGGAGCGGGTGGTGGTCCGCGGGGGCAAGATCGACTATCTGAATCTGCGGAAGGCGCACCTCAAGGACGTGGTCTTCGAGGGGTGTGTGCTGGTGGAGCCGGACTTCGCGGGGGCGGTGCTGGAGCGGGTGGAGTTCCGGGACTGCGCGCTGCGGGGGGTGGATTTCAGCGGGGTGCGGATGACGGACGTGGACCTGCGGGAGGCGTCCGTGCTGGAGATCGTGCGGGGGGTGGAGGCGCTGGCCGGGGCGGTGATCAGCCCGGCGCAGCTGTTCGACCTGGCTCCGGCGCTGGCGGCGCGGCTGGGGGTGCGGGTGGTGCCGTAGGGGCTGCCGGGGCCGTCGGGGCGCGTACCCGGTCCCGGACGCCGGTCACCCCAGGGCGGCGGGCCGGTGCGGGTCGAGCGCCGGGGCGGGGCCCAGGTCGAAGGCGCAGATCTCCATGCCCGCGAACGAGCTGCGGTCCTGGTCGAGCTGGAGCCACACGCGCGGTGCTTCCTCGTCGTCGACATGGATCCAGGCGCCGGAGGCGCGGGGCGCGGGAGCGGTGATGAGGTAGGTGCAGGCGTGGCCGCATGTGCACCATCCGTGGAAGCGCAACCGTGCCAGAGCCCGCGCCAGGGCGGGCTCGCCCTCTTCGGTCAGTGCCGCGTCGAGGAACGAGACCAGCGCGGGGTAGACGTCCGCCAGCAGTGGTGGCTCGGTCGTGGGCACCCGGACAGCGTAGGCCGTCCCTTGCGGATCGTGCCGGCCGAGTCCGCGGCGGCGGCTGCGGCGAATGGCCGAGCATCCGGCTGCCCGGACAGGCCGTACACCGGAGGTGGTGCCTACGGTCGCTGACAGACACATCGGTGCACGAGGCCCGTGGAGGTACCCATGTCCCGTCTGCGTCGCCGGCTGGCGGGAGCGTGCGCGAGTACGGTCGCCGTCGGCCTGCTCGTCGTGGGGAGTTCCGTCGGCACGCGGCCGCCGCGGGAAGGGGCCGGGGGCGGTGCGGGGACCGAGGCGGCCAGGACCGCCGGGGCCGCCGAGGCCGCCGGGACCGCCGTGGGCGCCTACCTCCACTACGGCTCGCCCGGCGTCGAGCGGATGCGGGAGCTCTCGGCCTGGCTCGGCGGTGCCGAGCTGCGCGCCGGGCACACCTATCTGCCGGGTGACACCTGGGCGAACATCGAAGGGGCCCCGGATTCCCTGCGCAGCTGGGCGCGGTGGCGTCAGGAGAAGGCCGACCGGCTGTTCGTCCTGAACGTGCCCATGCAGGAGCGGAACGAGGCCGGAGTCCCCGACGCCCGGGTCGCGGAGCTGATCCGGTCCGGCGCCCGGGGTGCGAACGACCACCACTTCCGGCAGCTGGCCCGGCGTCTGGTCGACCTCGGGGTGCCGGACACGGTGATCGTGCTCGGCTGGGAGATGAACGGCTTCAACTACACCCACCGGTGCCGTCCCGACCCCGCGAACTGGAAGACGTACTGGCGGCGCATCGTGGCCGCGATGCGGTCGGTGGAGGGGCAGCGGTTCCGTTTCGACTACGCCCCCAACCGCGGGGGCGACGCGATCGCCTGGACCAGCTGCTATCCGGGCGACGACGTGGTCGACGTCGTCGGGATGGATTCCTACGACCAGGAGCCCGGCCGCACCTTCGACGAGCAGGTCACCCAGCCCTACGGGCTCCGCCGGCAGGTCGATTTCGCGAAGGCGCACGGCAAGCGGATCTCGTACCCCGAATGGGGGCTGTTCCGGCACGGCGACAATCCCGAGTACGTACGGGGCATGCTGGCCTGGTTCGCCGAGCACGAGCCGCTGTACCACAGCATCACCGACTACTGCCCGCACGGCGTGTGGCAGTGCGGGCAGAACCCCCGCTCCTCCCAGGTGTTCCGGGAGATCCTGTCCTCCGGGTGACGCGGCCGGCCGGCGCCGGCGCCGCGGGCTACGCCGGGACGCGGGGGAAGCGGGCCTGGAGGGTCCAGATGGCCGGGTTGTCGGCGAGTCCGTCGTGCATGTCGATCAGGTCCGCGACGAGGTCGTGCAGGAAGTCGCGGGCCTCGCGGCGCAGCAGGCGGTGGCTGAAGGTCAGCGGGGCTTCCTCGGCCGGCATCCAGTCGGCTTCGATGTCGACCCAGCCGAAGCGGCGCTCGAAGAGCATCCGGTCCGTGGACTCGGTGAAGTCGAGTTCGGCGTACTGCCGGCGGGCGGAGCGGTTGCCGCGGGGGTCCTCGTCGAGCTGTTCGACGATGTCGCACAGTGCCCAGGCGAAGTCCAGTACGGGCACCCATCCCCAGGCTGTGGATACTTCCCGGTCCGCGTGGGTGTCGGCGAGGTAGACGTCCCCGCAGAACAGGTCGTGTCGCAGGGAGCGGACGTCCGCGTGGCGGTAGTCGGTCTGCGGGGGGTCCGGGAAGCGCCGGGAGAGGGAGTAGCCGATGTCGAGCACCAGCTGATGGTGTCACGGGTGCCGGGGGCGTTCACCTCCGGTGTCAGGGCAGGAGGCGCTGTTCCTTGGCCACGGAGACCGCGCCGGCGCGGGTGTCGACGCCGAGCTTGTCGTAGATGCGGCCCAGGTGGGTCTTGACGGTGGCCTCGCTGATGAACAGGGCGCGGGCGATGTCGCGGTTGCCCAGGCCCCGGGCCAGCTGGCCGAGGATGTCGAGTTCGCGGTCGGTCAGGGTGGGGCGGGTGCCGCGCATGTGGGCCATGACGCGGCTGGCCACGGGTGCGGACAGGGTGGTGCGGCCCTGGGCCGCGGAGTGGATGGCGGCGAAGAGTTCCTCGGGGCGTTCGGCCTTGAGGAGGTAGCCGGTGGCGCCGGCGCCGATCGCGCGGGTGATGTCCGCGTCGGTGTCGTAGGTGGTGAGCACCAGGACGTGCGGGGGCGTGGGGAGGGCCGTGATGCGGCGGGTGGCCTCGACGCCGTCGATGCCCTCGCCCAGCTGGAGGTCCATCAGGACCACGTCGGGGTGGAGTTTCGCGGCCAGGGCGACGGCCTCCTCGCCGCTGCCCGCCTCGCCGAGGACCTCGATGTCGGGCTCGCTGCCGAGCAGGGCCAGGAGCCCGGCGCGGACCACCACGTGGTCGTCGCAGAGGAGGATCGTGGTCATGGGGCCGGCTCCAGGGGGATGGCCGCGGAGAGGACGGTGCCCTCGCCCGGCGTGGATTCGATCGTCAGGGTGCCGCCGAGCTGGCGGACGCGGGCCCGCATGGCCGGGAGGCCGTGCCCGCGTCCGGCGGTGCCGGAGTCGGTGCCGGAGCGGGCGCGGGTGCCGGTGCGGGGTTCGGTGAAGCCGTGGCCGTCGTCGGCGATGTCCAGGACGACCTGGTCGCCCAGGAAGCTGAGGGTGAGTGCGGCCGTACGGGCGCCGGAGTGCTCGCGGACGTTGGCCAGCGCGCCCTGGGCTATGCGCAGCAGGGCCGACTGGACGCGGTCCGGGAGCGGCGCCGGGGCGCCTTCGAGGTGGAAGCGGACCTCGATGCCGGGGCCGGCGTCGAGGGAGCGCAGGGCTTCGGCGAGTCCGGCGCCGTCGGCGAGCTCGGGCGGGGCCAGGTCGTGCACGAGCCGGCGGGCCTCGGCGAGGCCGTGTGCGGCGATGCCGGTGGCCGTACGGACGTGCGCGCGGGCGGTGGCCGGGTCGGTGTCCCAGGTGCGGTCCGCGGCCTGGAGCAGCATCTGCTGGCTGGACAGGTTCTGCGCGAGGGTGTCGTGGATCTCCATCGACAGCCGCTGGCGTTCGGCGAGGGTGCCTTCGCGGCGTTCGGTGGCGGCCAGCTCGCGGCGGGTGCGGATCAGGTCGTCGATGAGGGTGCGCTGCGCCTGGGCCTGGCGTTCCATGTGGACGAAGACGGCGGTGGCGAGGGCGGCGACGGCGGGCGGGGCCAGGAGGAGGTTGGGGTCGAAGGACTTGGACAGCTGGAGCTGGGCGATCACGACGAAGGTGGTGAGGAGGGCCACGAGGACGACGGCGGCGCGTGGCGGCAGGGTGCGCAGGGCGGTGAAGAAGAGGGGGACGGCGCACCAGGCGAAGCTCGGCGCGAGGACGACCAGGACCATCCAGGTGGTGACGACCAGGCCGAGCCACAGCAGTCGTCGGGCGGTGGGGGCGGCGCCGAGGGCGGGGCCGAGCACGTAGAGCAGGGCCAGGGTGACGCTGAGGGCGATGATCCACGGGGTGCGGGGTTCGCCGGGGTGGCGCAGCAGGAAGCGGACCACGGAGGCGCCGAGGAGCAGGAAGAACGCGGTGTGGGCGACGGTGGTCAGCGTACGGATGTCGTCGCGCTGCGGTGCGGGGTGTCTCACCGGTTGCTCCTGGTTTGCGAGGTCGCGTCCATTGTTGCCTGCGGCGCCGTTGCCGGGGCTCCGCCCCGGACCCCGCGCCTCAAACGCCGGCGGGGCTGGAAGAGCGGGGCTGGGGTTCGGCCGGGTGGGGTGAACAGCCAATACCGCGTCGGAGGCGGTGCGCATCGACCGATCGGACGACCCTCGGGTCAGCCGGTGCGGTGGGTGGGGCGAGCCGGTACGGGGACGGGGCGCGGGGGGTTCCGGGCCGAGGCTTGGAGCAGTGAAGGAGCCGGTCGGACCGGCCCGATGCCACCGTTCTCAGGAGCAGAGATGAACACCCGCACCCGCGTTCTCACCGGTACCGCCCTCGCCGTCGCCCTGGGCGCCGGAGCCTTCGGTGCCGTGAGCGCCAGCGCGACCACCCCCACCGCGGAGACCGCCCAGGTGTCCCTGTCCGGGAAGAAGGACGGCCCGGGCGACAAGAACTTCACCACGACGACGCACCTCACCGTCGACGCCGCCACCCGCGCCGCGCAGGCCGCGCTGAAGGCCGCCGAGTCCGAGAACCAGAAGGTGACGGTCGCGGTCGTCGACCGCAACGGCAACACCATCGTCACCCTGCGTGGTGACGGCGCGGGTCCGCAGTCCTACGAGTCGGCCGAGCGCAAGGCCTTCACCGCCGTGTCCTGGAACGCCCCGACCTCGGTGCTCGCGGGCCGGCTGGCCCAGACCCCGAACCTGAAGGACATCCCGGGCACCCTCTTCCTCGGCGGTGGCGCCCCGGTCCAGGCGAACGGCGCGCCCGTCGCCGGTGTCGGCGTGGCCGGTGCCCCGAGCGGTGACCTGGACGAGAAGTTCGCCAAGGCGGGCGTGGACGCGCTCGCAAAGTAATCCCCGGAGCGCGCCCGCCTAGGATCGGGTGTGTGGAACCCCGTGCTCTCTCCCGCCTCGCCGCCCCTGCCGTCGCCGCCCTGCTCGCCCTCACCACGGGGTGTACGGGCGACACGGTGCAGGGGCGGCCCGGTGCGTCGGGGCTGCGTGATCCGTACTTCCCCCGGGCCGGGAACGGCGGCTACCAGGTCGACCACTACGCGCTGGACCTGGACTACGACCCCGCCGACGGGAAACTGCACGGCACGGCCGTGATCACCGCCCGCGCCGGGCAGGCGCTCAGCTCCTTCAACCTGGACTTCAGCGGCATGGACGTCGAGGGCGTGACCGTCCAGGGCGAGGGGGCCCGGTACAACCGGACCGGAAACGAGCTGACCGTGCGCCCCGCCGAGGACCTGGAGAAGGGCGAGGTCTTCCGTACGGAGGTCGACTACAGCGGGAAGCCGAAGCCCCTCGCGGATCCGGACGGCTCCGCGGAGGGATGGATCACCACCGAGGACGGCGCGGTCGCCGTCGGCGAGCCGGTCGGTTCGATGACGTGGTTCCCCGGCAACCACCACCCGAGCGACAAGGCCGCGTACGACATCACCGTCACCGTTCCGCGCGGCTACGAGGCGGTGTCGAACGGCGAGTTGCGCTCCCGCACCGAGGAGGCGGACGGGCGGACGGCCTTCGCGTGGCACAGTCCGGAGCCGATGGCGAGCTATCTGGCGACCGTCGCGATCGGGCCGTACAAGGTGTCCACCGGGCGGACGCCCTCGGGGATCGGCCTCTACAGTGCCGTGGCGCCCGGGGAGGAGGCCGCGAACAGCGGTCCGCTCGCGCGGCTGCCGGAGATGGTCGACTGGAGCACCGGCCGGTTCGGTCCGTACCCCTTCGCCACGGCGGGTGCGATCGTGGCGCCCGCCGGGACCCTCGGCTATGCCCTGGAGACCCAGGGGCGGCCCGTCTACCCCGGCGCGCCCACGAGCGAGGAGCTCGTCGTGCACGAGCTCGCGCACCAGTGGTTCGGCGACTCGGTGTCGCCGAAGTCCTGGAAGGACATGTGGCTCAACGAGGGTTTCGCGACCTACGCCGAGTGGCTGTGGGCCGAGGACCACGGCGGGCCCACGGCGCAGGAGCACTTCGAGGCCTTCCGGACCGGTGACACGGACGTCGACGTGGACGCCGGCAACGACTGGGACGCGTTCCCGCCGGCCGCCCCGCCCGGGCCCCAGGACATCTCCGGGGATCCGGTGTACTACCGCGGCGCGATGGTCCTGCACCGGATCCGGCAGGAGGTCGGCGACGAGAAGTTCTTCGCCCTGGTGCGCGGCTGGGCTGCCGACCACCGGCACGGGAACGCGAGCACGGCCGACTTCACCGCCTACGCCGAGGAGAAGACGGGGCGCGACCTGAAGAAGGTCTGGGACGTGTGGCTGTACGGGAAGGGCCGGCCCGAGTAACGCCCCGGTCCGCTACGGGGCTTCGAGGGGCTTGCGGAGCACGGTGCAGGCGCGGCCCCGCTCGCGGTCCCGGGCCTTGCGCAGCGGGACGTACCCCTGGGACTGCCAGAAGGCGAGGGCCCCGGGGTTGTCGTCCAGTACCGCGATGCGTACGCCCGTGCGTCCGGCGGCCCGGAAGCGGTCCTCGACGAGGGCGGCCACGGTGCGGCCGTATCCCTCGCGGTGTGCGGTGGCGTCGATGAGCAGCAGGCCGATCCACGGGTCCGGGTCGTCGGCGGCGGGCGCCTGCGCGAGGGTGGCGGCGAGTCCGACGAGGCGGCCGGCGGACCGGGCGAGGAGCACCTCGGCGCTGTCGTGGGCGAGTTCACCGGCGAGCGCGGCGGCGACCTGTTCGACCGTGATGCGGTCCGGGTCGGGGAAGTCCCCGCTGAGTTCGAAGAACGCGTGGTTCGTCGAGTAGAGGGTGGCGATCTCGGTGAGCACCGGGCCGGGGAGCGCGCCGTCGAGCGGGACGAGCGGTTGCAGGATCACCTGTCGAACGGTAGCGAAGCCCCCTCCCCGGACGGCCGGGAGGGGGCTTCGCCTGCGCTGGTGTCCGGCGGTGCCGGGCCTCGCGGTCCTGGCGGTCTTAGACGTTGACGCCGAAGTCCTGCGCGATGCCGGTGAGGCCGGAGGCGTAACCCTGGCCGACCGCGCGGAACTTCCACTCGGCGCCGTTGCGGTAGAGCTCGCCGAAGACCATGGCGGTCTCGGTCGCCGCGTCCTCGGAGAGGTCGTAGCGGGCGATCTCGGCGCCGCCGGCCTGGTTCACGACGCGGATGTACGCGTTGCGGACCTGGCCGAAGTTCTGGCTGCGGGCCTCGGCGTCGTAGATGGAGACCGGGAAGACGATCTTGTCCACGTCGGCCGGGAGGCCGGCGAGGTTGACGTTGATGGCCTCGTCGTCGCCCGCGCCCTCGCCGGTGCGGTTGTCACCGGTGTGGACGATGGTCTGGTCCGGGGTGGACTTGTTGTTGAAGAAGACGAAGTGGCCGTCGGAGACGACCTTGCCCGTCGGGTTGACCGCGATGGCCGAGGCGTCGAGGTCGAAGTCGACGCCGGTCGTCGTACGGACGTCCCAGCCGAGGCCGACCGTGACGGCAGCGAGGCCCGGGGCCTCCTTCGAGAGCGAGACGTTGCCGCCCTTGGACAGGCTGACAGCCATGGGAATGTCCCTTTCCTCATCCAACATGCACGTACAGGCGGTCAAACTACCGCTGCCCCCTATAACGCGACGAGAGGCCGGTCGGGTTCCCGTCGTGAATTGTCAGTGACGGCGGATCTCCGGGAGGCGGACGGGCGGGGCCGTAAATACGGGTGACGGTGGCCGGGCCGGGGGCGGATCATAGGGGCATGCCTGGTCCTTATGTCATCCGCGGTTCGGTCGTGCTCCCCGAGGGAGAGCTCGCCTGGCGGTTCTCGCGGTCCTCGGGGCCGGGCGGACAGCACGTGAACACCTCGGACTCGCGCGCGGAGCTGCTGTTCGACCTGGCGGCGACCAAGGCGCTGCCCGAGGTGTGGAAGGAGCGGGCGCTGGAGCGGCTCGCGCCGAAGCTGGTGGACGGGGTGGTGACGGTACGGGCCTCCGAGCACCGCTCGCAGCTGCGCAACCGGGAGATGGCGCTGGTCCGGCTGGCCTCGCTGCTGGCGGAGGCGACGGCGCCGCCGCCGAAGCAGCGCCGGGCGACGAAGATCCCGCGCGGGATCAACGAGCGGCGGCTGCGGGAGAAGAAGGCGCGGGCCGAGACCAAGCGCGGCCGCACGGGCCGGGACTGGTAGGAGGACTCTCCCGCCCCTCCCGCCCCTCCGGACACGCTCTAGGACTCCAGGTGCCGGTAGCGCCCGCGGAAGTACGTCAGCGGCTGCCCGTCCGGGGAGGGCAGGGCGGCCGTCAGGACGCGGCCGACGACCAGGGTGTGGTCGCCCGCCTCGACGCGGTTCTCCGTGCGGCATTCCAGGGTGGCCAGGGCGCCGCTCAGCAGGGGTGCGCCGGAGGCCCCGCCGCGTACGTACGGCAGGTCGGCGAAGAGCAGCCGGTCGCTGATGCGGCCCTTCATCGAGAAGCGGCCCGCCACCTGGAGCTGGTGGTCGGCGAGGACCGACACCGCCCACAGGGGCTGTTCCGCCAGCAGGTCGTCCATCCGGGAGCCCTCGCGCAGGCTCACCAGCACCAGCGGCGGATCCAGGGACACGGACATGAAGGCGGTCGCCGTCATGCCGACGTCCTCGCCGCGCGGGCCGTCCGCCGAAAGCGGCGGCTCGTGCGCGGTGATCAGGCACACGCCCGCCGCCAGCCGGGACATCGCGGCCCGGAACTCGTCATTGCTCACTCCCTCAGCATGGGGGGTGCCGTGGGGCGGGGCGGGTACGGGGGTCGTCTTCAGCACGCTGAAACGCTAGTCTCGCCCTTTCGCGCCGCACATCGGGCCCAGGTCCGAGTCGCGTCCCCGCCCCTTGGCCTAGGCCCGGGCGTATCGTTTGCTCTCGGGAATGGGAGGGAGCGCTCCCAGCCGTGCACGAGCCCACTGCGTACCGATATTCACCTGATGTGACTTGAGTCACAGAGGGCAAGATTTGTTGACCCTGTGTACCTGCCGCACAGCTCACTGTGATTCAGTGGACGGGACACCGCAACGAAACGCCGATGACAAACCTGGAGTTGCTGTCGAGGTCTCGGGGAGAGCGAGCAATGGAGACCGAGTCGGAGCCGTACGTCCGTCTTGCGACCCTGCGGCAGCTGCACCGGGTGGTGGCCGAGCTCAATACGGCCCGGAGCCTGGCGGACACTCTGCAGACCGTCGTGGACGGCATCGTCGTGGGGCTCGGCTACGAACTCGCCTGCGTCAACCTCGTTCGCCCGGACGGTGATCTCGTCGTCGCGGCCTTCGCCGGCGACCCCGCCGCAGAGGCCCTCATCACCGGCCGTGTCGGCTCCCGCGCCTCCTGGGAGCGCCGCCTGACGATGGGTGAGAACTGGGACGGGCTGAGGTTCATCCCGCACACCGAGGGCTGGGTCCTCCTGGAGGACGACGTCCCGCAGTGGCACACCGACGGCCCCGATCCGCGCTTCGAGGACGAGTGGCACCCCGAGGACCGGCTCTATGCACCCATGTACGCGTCCGGCGGGGAACTTCTGGGTGTCATTTCGGTGGACAGACCGCGCAACGGCCGCCGGCCCGGCGCCTGGGGCCGCGAAGCGCTCCAGATGTACGCCTTCCAGGCGGCGATTGCGATCAGCAATGCCAGGCTCCGGGCCAACATGCAGCGCGCCCTCGTCCGGCTGGAGCGCGAACAGCAGGCGCTGCGGGCCAGTGAAGAGTCGTTCCGCCAGGCCTTCGAGTACGCGCCCAGCGGCATGGCCATCGCCGAGATGGGCGGCGACCAGCACGGCCGGCTGCTGCGGACCAACGACGCGCTGTGCCGGCTGCTCGGCCGGCCCGCCTCCGTGCTGCGCCGCTACTCCTTCTCCGACCTGGTCCACCCCGAGGACATCGGCACCCTGCTGCGCACCTCCGCCGAGGGCGGCCGCGCCGAGCTGCGCCTGGGCCGGCGCGACGGCACGTACGTATGGGTCTCGCTGCGCAACTCGGTGGTCGCCGACGCCGCCGACGGACCCCGGTTCCTGCTCACGCACGTGGAGGACATCGAGGAGCGCAAGCGGCACGAGCTGCAGCTAGCCCACCGTGCCAGCCACGACTCGCTGACCGGCCTGCCCAACAGCGCCGAGCTGCGGGCCCGGCTCGGCGCCCGGCTGTGCCGCAGGCCGCAGTCCGTACGGGCCACCGCGATCGAGGCGCTGGACGCGGCCTTCGAGGGGCGCGACGGATACGACGGGCACGCGGCACACGGGGGGCACGCCGCGCACGCGGGGCACGACGGGCACCCGGTGGGGGCGGAGGCGGGTGGTGCGGGTGAGCACGGCTTTCACGCAGACGGGTCCGACCCGTACTCCGGGTCCGACCCCTTCGAGTTCCCCGGGGCGCCGCCCGCCCCGTCGGACGGTCCCTACGACCACCACGTGCACACGGTGGCGCCCGCAGCCGACATCGACGACGGGACGAAGGGGCTGGCCGTCCTCTTCTGTGACCTGGACGGCTTCAAGTCGATCAACGACCGCTTCGGGCACCACACGGGCGACGCGGTCCTGATCGAGGTGGCCCGGCGGCTGACGACCGGCGTCAGGGACGGTGACACCGTCGCCCGGCTGGGTGGTGATGAATTCGTCGTCCTCGCCGACGGCCTGGGCGCCGCCGACGCCGCCGACCTCGCCGTCCGGCTGCGCAACGCGATCATCCCGCCGATCCGGGTGGACGGCCGTGCGGTGCGGGTGGGGGCCAGTTTCGGTATCGGCTGGGCCAGCTGCGGGATGTCCGCCGACGAGGTGCTGCGCTCCGCCGACCAGCGGATGTACATCGAGAAGAGGTCCCGCTCGAAGGCCCATCGCCGGGCGGGATGAGGCGGTCTGCCGCTCGTGGGTGCACGTGTTCGGGGTAGGCTCCCGGGGGTCGAAAGGAGTGACCTGCGATGACGACGCCCGCGAACAACGGCCCGCACGGTGGGGCGAACAAGCCCGAGGACGACGATCCGTTCGGCTACCTCTACGAGGACGGCCAGGCCGCCGGGGCCACCCCGCCCGGGCAGGGCGGATACGGCTACCCCGGCTCGGCGGGCGGCGGTCACCCCGGTCCTCAGCCCGGCGTCCCCCGTACCTCGCACCACCAGGTGCGTACCGTCGGCGACCGCAGGAGCGGCGGCCAGCGCGGTCCCGTCCCGCACCAGCCGGGCCCCGCGCAGGGCTACCAGGCCCAGTACCAGGCCCCGGAAGCGCTCCAGGCGGGCGGCTACGGGGTTCCGGCGCAGCAGACGCAGACGATCGGGCAGCCGGGCGGTCATGGCGGTGGTCACGGAGGCGGTCGCGGCGGTGCGGGCGGGTCCAGCCGGCGCGGTCTGCTGATCGCGGCCGTCGCGGTGGTCGCCGTGGTCGTGGTGGGCATCGTCGCGGCCCTGCAGTTCGGCGACGAGGACAAGGGCAAGGAGGAGCCGACCGCGAACGCGGGCCAGCAGTCGGCGGCCCCCCAGAACCCGGCCAGCCCGGCCCCGAGCAGCCCGAAGCCCGCCGAGACTCCGCTGCCGAAGGGCGAGGCGGCCGGTGCGGGCATGTCCATCACGGGCGGTGCGGGGCTGGAGACCGCGGTGCCGGGGGCGAAGAGCTCGGGCGGCCAGTACGTCGGCCGGTTCAACCAGGTCGGCGCGGCCGTGACCTGGACCCTGGACGTTCCGAAGGCCGGCAAGTACAAGTTCTACGTGCGGTTCGGCATCCCGGGTGAGGACGCCAACGGCACGCTGACCGTCAACGGCAAGGCCAACGAGTCGCCGATCAGCATGCGCAACTTCGCGAAGTCGCCCAAGGGCGACTGGGAGAAGGGCTGGCAGACGACCTGGGGTCAGGTGAACCTGGAGAAGGGCACCAACACGATCAAGCTGTCGTGCGAGACCGGCAACAGCTGCAACGTCAACATCGACCAGCTGTGGCTGGAGAACTTCTGATCCCCAGGGGTTCCGCCCGGTCCGTCGCTCCACCGGCGCCCTGAACGAGTCCGGCTCCCCCGCATGCGCTGGGGAGCCGGACTCGTGCGTTCACCGGACTTCTAGCCGCAGTCGACCCAGCCGCTGCCACCGTCGTGCTCCTTCTCCAGGTGGCTGGAGTTCTCGGTGAGCCAGACGCCCGTGACCATGCCCCAGACCTGGACGCACCGGCCCGGCGCCTTGAGGTAGACGGGGCCCGCGAACTGGGTGTAGGAGCGCTGCCCGTCGGCGACGCTGTTGCCGGCGGAGTCCTTCAGCGAGACGCCCATGCCGTCGGTGACCTTGAACCGGGGGTCGCGTCGCACGATCGCGCAGTTCGTGCCGTTGGAGCTGTTGTAGTACAGGAAGACGACGCCGGCTCCGGAGACGCCCTGGTTGTCACCGAGCGGATAGGCGTCCTGCTGGGGGCCGCACGGTGACGGACCCTCATTTCGTGCGCATTCAACTTCCGCTCGCGACGCTTGCGGAGACCGCGCCCCGCAACTCCTCGTAGACGCCGGGGTCGAACTGCCCCGCCACCGGGGCGAGGACCGTGGCCGCCGAGAGGGCGACCGCGCGGGTGAGGCGTTCCGGCCAGCCCAGGCCCTCCGCCAGCGCGGACAGCAGCCCGGCGACCGCCGAGTCGCCGGCTCCGGTCGGGTTGCCGGAGAGCCGGCGCGGCGGGGCCGCCTGCCAGCAGCCGTCGGCGGTGGCGGCCAGCAGGCCGTCCGGGCCGAGCGAGGTGACCACCGCGTGGGCGCCCCGGCGGCGGGCGTCCCGGGTGGCGGGGAGCGGGTCCCGGGATCCGGTGAGCTCGGCCAGTTCGGCGGCGTTCGGCTTGATGATCTCCGGGCGGGCGGCGACCCCGCGGCGCAGGGCCTCGCCGCTGGTGTCCAGCAGGACGGGCACCCCGGCCGCGCGGGCCGACCGTACGAGCAGCGCGTACGCGCCCACCGGCACGCCGGGCGGGAGGCTGCCGCACAGGGCGACGGCGCGGGCGCCGCGCACGAGGTCCTCGTAGCGCGCCAGGAACCGCGACCACTCGGCCGCCGTGATCAGCGGGCCCGGTTCGTTGAACTGGGTGGTGTCGCCGGAGGCCGCGGCGGCCACGGCGACCGTGCGGCGGGTGTTGCCCGCGCAGGGCACCAGGGCGTCGACGATCCCCGGGGACCGCGCGAGCAGCCCCCGCACGACCGAGCCGACGGGCCCGCCGGCGAAGCCCGTCGCGGTCACCTCGTGGCCGAGGGCGGCCAGGACGTGCGCGACGTTGATCCCCTTGCCGCCGGCACGTTCGGTGACGGCGGAGACCCGGTGCGAGGCGTGCGGGAGGAGCCTCGGCACTTGGTACGTGACGTCGAGCGCGGTGTTGAGCGTCACGGTAAGGATCATGGGCACTCCCGGGTCTGATGCTGCCGGGATCATGCCAAACACAGGGCGGTCGGCCCAGTCCCGGGGCCGACCGATTTCCTGTCCGCGGCCGCCTGGCCGTCAGATCGCCGGTCAGGCGGCCGGGCTGACGATCCATTCGCCGCGCCGCATGACTCCCTTGACGTCGAAGGCGGCGTCCAGCACGACGAGGTCCGCGTACTTGCCGGGCTCCAGCGAGCCGATCTCGTCGTAGAGGCCGATCAGCTTGGCCGGGTTGGCCGAGATCGCCTGGACCACGGACTCCACCGGCAGCTTGTCGAGGGTCACCGAGCGCTTGAAGGCGGTGTCCAGGGTCAGGGTGGAGCCGGCGATGGAGCCGCCCTCCACGAGCCGTGCCACTCCGTGCCTGACCTCGACCTCCAGCGGGCCGAGGTGGTAGGTCCCGTCACCGAAGCCGGCCGCGTCCATCGCGTCGGTGATGAGCGCGACGCGGTGCGCGCCCGCGTGGTGGAAGGCCAGTTCCAGGGCCGCCGGGTGCAGGTGGGTCCCGTCGTTGATGAGCTCGACGGTGATCCGTTCGTCCTCCAGCAGCGCGGCGATCGGGCCCGGTTCGCGGTGGGCGAGGGGCGGCATCGCGTTGAAGAGGTGGGTGGCGACGGTCGCGCCCGCGTCGATGGCGGCGCGCGTCTGCTCGTACGTGGCGTCCGTGTGGCCGATCGCCGCGATGACCCCGTGTTCGGCGAGCAGCCGTACGGAGTCCAGGCCGCCGGGCAGTTCGGTGGCGAGGGTGAACATGCGGGCGGCGCCGTGCGCGGCGTCGATCAGCTTGCGGACCTCGGCCGGGTCGGGGTCGCGGAGCAGGTCCTCCTTGTGGGCGCCCTTGCGGCAGGGGTTGATGAACGGCCCCTCGAAGTGGACGCCGGCGATCTCGCCCTGCTGGGTGAGCTCGGCGAGCAGGGCGGCGCGGCGGGCCAGTTCGTCGAGGTCCCCGGTGACGGTGGAGGCGACGAGGGTGGTGGTGCCGTGCTCGCGGTGGGTGCGGACGCCCTGGAGGACGTCCTCCGCGGTGCCGGAGGTGAAGGAGGCGCCGCCGCCGCCGTGGTTGTGCATGTCGACGAAGCCGGGGACGATCCAGTGCCCGGTGAGGTCGACGGTCCGGGCTCCCTCGTGGGCGCTGCCGGCGATGCGGTCGCCGTCGACGATGACCCTGCCGTTCGCCACCGTTCCGGTGGGCAGCACCACCCTGGCGCCCGAAAGAACAGTGCTGTGCGCGCTTCCGGACATCAGGCAGGTACCTCCGTGGCGAGTAGGTCCCAGGCGAGCAGCCCTGCGCCCAGGCATCCGGCGGTGTCCCCGAGGGCCGCCGGCACGATGTGGGGGAGCCGCTGGAACGTCACGCGCTCCTCCACGGCCGTCCGTAGTGGTGTGAACAAGGTCTCCCCGGCCTCCGCCAGCCCGCCGCCGATGATCAGCGTGCGCGGGTCCAGCAGGGTGATGGCGGTGACCAGCCCGTCGGCGAGGGCGCCGACGGCGGTCAGCCAGACCTCCCGGGCGCGCTCGTCCCCGGACGCCACGGCCTTGGCGCAGTCCGCGGCGTCGGCCTCCGGGTCGCCGGAGGCGGCGGCCCAGGCGCGGCTGACGGCCGCGGCGGAGGCGAGGGTCTCCAGGCAGCCGTGCTGGCCGCAGCCGCAGGCGGGGCCGCCCGGGCGGACCACGATGTGCCCGATCTCGCCCGCGTAGCCGTGGGCGCCGGCCTCGATGCGGCCGGCGATGCCGATGGCTCCGGCGATGCCGGTGCCGAGCGGGACGAAGAGGAAGCGGTCGGCGCCCCGGCCGGCGCCGATGCGGCCCTCGGCGAGTCCGCCCGTGCGCACGTCGTGGCCGAGGGCCACCGGGATGCCGCCGAGGCGGCTGCCGAGCAGGGCGCGCATCGGTACGTCGCGCCAGCCCAGGTTCGCCGCGTAGACGGCGATCCCGTTCTCGGCGTCGACGATGCCCGGGACGGCGACGCCGGCGGCCGATGCGGGCCGTCCGAAGCGTTCCCGGCCGGTGTCGAGCAGCTCGGCGGCGAAGTCCTGGATCGTCTCGACGACGGCTTCGGGGCCCCGCTCGCGGCCGGTGGCCCGGCGCGCTTCGTGCAGCAGGGTGCCGTCGTCGGCGACGAGGGCGGCCTTCATCCCGGTGCCGCCCACATCGAGGGCGATGACGTGTTTCACGGGTTTCACAGAGACAGTCTCGCGTGCTCGGCGGGGAAAGGTCTAGTCCAATGAGGGAGATTGTTGAGCGGCCATACAAATACGGGACACCGGCCGGGGTCCCGATGTGGACGAGCCGCCAAAGTGGTGTAGACCTTACGTGGATCGTACGTACAAGAAGGGGTGGATGGAGAACTGTGAAGGGCCGTTACCTGAGCCTGGCCGCGTCCGGCGCCGCGCTGTGCCTGACTGCCGTGACGCTGACGGGCTGCGGAGCCGTCGGTGGGCTCACCGGAGACAACGAGGTGACCCTGCGGGTCGTGGCGGCCGACTACGGGGACAATCCGCAGAACTCCTCCGAGGCGTACTGGAAGGACCTCGCCACCGGCTTCGAGAAGGCCAACCCCGGCACGAAGGTCGAGGTCAGCGTCTACTCCTGGTCCGAGGTCGACGCCAAGGTCGCCGAGATGGTCAAGGCCGGCAAGGCCCCCGACATAGCCCAGATCGGCGCCTACTCCGACTACGCGGCCGCCGGCAAGCTGTACTCGGCGGAAGAGCTGCTCTCCGTGAAGACCGAGGCCGACTTCCTCGGGCCGCTCGCGGACGCGGGCAAGGTCAAGCAGGTCCAGTACGGCCTGCCCTTCGTCTCCAGCACCCGGCTGCTCTTCTACAACGAGAAGCTGCTGGCCGACGCCGGTGTGATCGGCAAGGACGCCAAGGGCTGGCAGCCGAAGACCTGGGCGGACCTGGAAGCCGCCGCCAAGAAGCTCAAGGCCGCGAACGTCCCCACCCCCTTCGCGCTGCCGCTGGGCCGCGAGGAGGCACAGGCCGAGACGATGATGTGGATGCTCGCGAGCGGCGGCGGCTACACCGACAACGAGGAGTCGTACTCGATCGACTCCGCCCCCAACGTCAAGGCGCTGGAGTTCCTGCGGGACAAGATGGTCGGCCAGGGCCTGACCGGCCCCGTGGAGCCCGGCAAGCTGGACCGCCAGGCCGCCTTCGACGGCTTCACCAAGGGCGAGGTCGGCATGCTCAACGGGCACCCGACGCTGCTCAAGCAGGCCGCGGCCAAGGGCATCAAGTTCGGCATGGTGCCGCTGCCCACGGCCGACGGCAGCGACCAGCCCGCGATGGGCGTCGCGGACTGGGTCATGGCCTTCAAGAACGGCCACCGCCAGCAGTCCGGCAAGTTCCTGGACTTCCTGTACCAGCCGAAGAACGTGACGGCCTTCACCGAGAAGTACGACCTGCTGCCCGCCACCACCAGCGGCTACCAGGCCAAGCAGGCCGCCACGGGCGGCTCGGCCCCGCAGCTGAAGCCCTTCCTGACGGCGCTGCCCAGCTCCCGGCTGTACCCGGTCGGCAAGAAGTCCTGGGCGGGCGTCAGCGAGGACATCAAGCAGAACATCGGCAAGACCGTCCAGCCGGGCGGACAGCCCGCGAAGGTGCTGGAGCAGATCGCCACCGCCGCCCGGGCGTCCGACCCGCGCTGACCGGTGGCGGCGCGCCGGGTGTCAGACCACGGCGTTAATGTGTCGGTATGACGGACGAGGGGCAGCTGACGGCCACGGAGGCCGCGGTGCTCGCGTACGAGGGACGCACCTGGCCCGGGCCCGGAGCCAAGGAACGGGCCATCCGGGAAGGACTGGGAATGACCCCCGTCCGCTACTACCAGTTGCTCAACGCGCTGATGGACGACCCGCGGGCGCTGGCCCACGCCCCGGGCACGGTGAACCGGCTGCGAAGGATCCGCGAGGACCGGAGAGCCCGGCGATAGCCGTAGCCGTCCCACGGCTGGGCCGTTAGGGTCGTGCGTATGGGGAGCCATCCGCACGACCTGCCGATGCCCGTCACCGCTGCCGGACGCGAGGGACTCGAAGCCCTCCTCCGCACACCTCGCCGGTCCGTGGTCGCCCTGGACTTCGACGGCACCCTCGCCGACATCGTCCCGGACCCGGACCAGGCCCGAGCCCACCCCGGAGCCGTCCCGGCCCTTTCCGCACTCGCCCCCGAGGTCGACTCGGTGGCGGTGATCACCGGACGGCCGGCGGGCGTCGCCGTCCGCTACGGAGGCTTCGCCGGAGTCCCCGGCCTGCAGCACCTGGTCGTCCTCGGCCACTACGGAGCCGAGCGGTGGGACGCCGTCAGCGGCATCGTCCACGCGCCCGCCGAGCACCCCGGGGTCGCGGCGGTCCGGGCCGAGCTGCCGGGGTTCCTGGACTCCATCGGGGCCTGGCGCGGCACCTGGATCGAGGAGAAGGGCCGCGCGCTGGCCGTGCACACCCGGCGGGCGGAGGACCCCGAGGCGGCCTTCGCGGCGCTGCGGGAGCCGCTGGCGGAGCTGGCGGCTCGGCACGGGCTGATGGTCGAGCCGGGGCGGGCGGTGCTGGAGCTCCGGCCGCCCGGCATGGACAAGGGCGTCGCCCTGACCGAGTTCCTGGCGGAGCGGGACGCGGAGGCCGTGCTGTACGCGGGCGACGACCTGGGCGACCTGGCGGCCTTCGCGGCGGTGGAGAAGGGCCGTACGGACGGCCTGCCGGGGCTGCTGGTGTGCAGTGGCTCCGCGGAGGTCCCCGAGCTCGCCGCGCGGGCCGACCTGGTCCTGCCGGGCCCTTCCTCGGTCGCCGCCTTCCTGGCCCAGCTGGCCGCGGCCGTCCGGGACTGACCGCCGCCTGCGGGCGCGCCGCCGCTGCGGGGGCTCCGCCCCCGAACCCCCGCGCCTCAAACGCCGGCGGGGCTGGATTTTCCAGCCGTCCGGCGTTTGAGGACCAGGTCCGGGCGGAGCCCGGTATTCCAGCCCCTCCGGCGTTTGAGGAGCGGGGTCCGGGGCGGAGCCCCGGCAGCGGCGCCGCAGGATGGTCAGTCGGCCAGGGCTGCGAGCTGGGCCTCGAACCAGGCTGCCGGGGGGAGGGACGTCGCAGCCGCCGCGAGGCGTTTGGTGCGCTCCGCCCGCTCACCCACCGGCATGGCCAGCGCAGCGTGCAACGCCTCCGCCGTCGCCGTCACGTCGTACGGGTTCACCGTCAGCGCGTCCTGGCGGAGCTCCTCGTACGCCCCCGCCCCGGTGGAAAGCACCAGCGCGCAGCCCTCCTCCGACACCACCGGGATCTCCTTCGCCACCAGGTTCATCCCGTCCCGCACCGGGTTCACCAGGGCCACGTCCGCCAGCCGGTACGCCGCCAGCGAGCGGGTGAAGTCGTCCTTCACCGACACCAGCACCGGCTGCCAGTCCTCCGTGCCGAACTCCGTGTTGATCTGCGCCGCCAGGTCCCGCACCGACTGCGTGTAGTCCCGGTACACCTTCAGGTCCTGCCGCGACGGGTACGCCGACGCCAGGTGGACCACCCGGCCCCGCCACTGCGGGCGCGCGGTCAGGAGCTCCCGGTAGGCCAGCAGGCCGCGCAGGATGTTCTTCGACAGCTCGGTGCGGTCCACGCGGACGATCGTCCGCAGGCCGTCGACCTCCGCCCGCAGCTCCGCCAGTTTGGCGTTCACCTCCGGCCGGTGCGCCAGCGCCCGCAGTTCGTCACCGTCCACGCCCAGCGGGTACGCCCGCACCCGCGTGGTGCGGGTGGGCCACACCGAGTAGCGCTGGTGCTCCACCACCGAGCCCTCGCGCACCTCGGACCGCCCGTACGCGCCGTCGAGCCGCGCCGACCCCAGGAACTCCGCCGCCCACGCCTCGGTGTGGAAGCCGAGCACGTCCGCGCCGAGCATGCCCCACAGCAGGGTTTCGCGGACCACGTCCGGCAGCATGGAGAGATAGCCCGGCGCGGCCCACGGGGTGTGCGTGAAGTGCGCGATCCGCAGGTCGGGACGGAGCACCCGCAGCAGTCCGGGCACCAGCGCCAGGTGGTAGTCCTGCACCAGCACCTGCGCGCCCTGCGCGGCCTCCTCGGCGAGGGCGTCGGCGAAGGCCTGGTTGTACCGCTCGTAGGACTCCCACCGCTCGCGGAACTCCGCGTCGAAGACCGGCTCGCGCGGGATGTCGTACAGGTGGTGGTGTGTGAACCAGAGCACGGAGTTGGCGATGCCGTTGTACGCGTCGTCGTACATCGCGGGATCGATGTCCAGCATCCGGACGCCCGGCTCGGCCACGCCCCGGCGGACCGCCTCCCGGTCCGCGTCCGAGAGGGCCGCGCAGATCCACAGGGCCTCCGGCTGTTCCGCGAGGGCCGCGGAGAGTCCGGAGACGAGGCCGCCCCCGCCGCGCCGGGCGCTGAGCGTCCCGTCCTCGGCCAGGGCGTAGGTGAGGGGGCCGCGGTTCGCTGCTACGAGTACCTGGGAAGCCATGCGGCCAACCTAGCCCGGCCCGCCCCCGCTCAAACCGTACGTTCCCTCACGCCACGCGCCGCAGGGCGTACTCCTTGATGCCCGCCATCGGCGGCCGCTCCTCGGTGTCCACCGGGTACGTCCGCGGTACGAAGCCCTCCGGTCCGCGCTCGAACTGCGTGAGCTCGGGCCGTACGAGGTGCCCGCGCGAGAGCCGTACCTGGGCGGTGCGGTAGATTGCCGCGGCCATCCGGCCGAGCGCCTGCCCGTCCTGGTGGCGGTGGACCCGTACCCCCACGTCCACCTGGGCCAGCGCGTCCAGCCCGACCGTGTGCAGCGCGTCGACCAGCAGGCCCAGCTCGACGCCGTACCCGACGGGGAACGGCAGCCGTTCCAGCAGGGAGCGGCGCACGGCGTACTCGCCGCCCAGCGGCTGGACGAAGCCGGCCAGCTGCGGCCAGTGGAGGTTGAGGAGCGGGCGGGCGACCAGCTCGGTGACCCGGCCGCCCTGGCCGGGGGCGCCGCCCAGCGGGCGGTCGTACATCGCCTTGACGAACTGCACCTCGGGGTCGGTCAGCAGCGGGCCGACGATGCCGGAGACGAAGGCGCCGGAGAAGTCCCGCAGGTCGGCGTCGACGAAGCAGACGATGTCCCCGCCGGTGGCCAGCAGCGAGCGCCACAGCACCTCGCCCTTGCCGGGCAGCGCCGGGACGCGGGGCAGGATCTCGTCGCGGTGCACCACGCGGGCGCCGGCCTTCGCCGCGACCTCCGCGGTCCGGTCGGCGGAGCCCGAGTCGACGACGACCAGCTCGTCCACCAGGGGGACCGGCAGTCCTTCGATCAGCTCACGCCGGATGACCTCGACGATCTCGCCGACCGTCGCCTCCTCGTCCAGCGCGGGCAGCACGACGCTGACCGTGGTCCCGGCCGCCCGTTTCCGGTCGAGCAGCTGGTCGAGCGGTCGGTCGGCGGCGGACCAGGAGCGGTCGGCCAGCCATCGCTCCACCTCTTCCAGCACCCTCAGCACTCCCTGCGTGTCGGCGATATTCGCCCTTATGTGATCCATCTCGCGGTTCGGACGGCTGTCTCAACCGCCCGGGCCTTCGGTTACAGTCTTGAACAACGCGAAGGACCACCGCATGCCGGGGGTCCTCGCGACAAACGCACCGGCGCGCCACAGAGCGCGTGTGCCGGTGCCATACCGCTCATCCA
Organism: Streptomyces venezuelae; assembly: GCF_008642275.1. Taxonomy (NCBI): domain Bacteria; kingdom Bacillati; phylum Actinomycetota; class Actinomycetes; order Kitasatosporales; family Streptomycetaceae; genus Streptomyces; species Streptomyces venezuelae. Next base: position 3,385,714 of record NZ_CP029189.1, on the reverse strand, counting down.
GAGGGGCAGAGGGACACGGCCCGTTGAAGCCCCGGCAACCCTCCAGTCGGTTCTCGCGATCGCGCACATCAGCGACGTCAGCGAGGTCCCCGGCTAGGGAAGGTGCCAATTCCGTCTCATGGCGAAATGCGCCATGGGGAAGATGAGGAGAAAGGGCCTCGCCATCATGGCTGCACAGACTGTCGCCACCTCTGTTGATCTCGGACCTGCCACCGGCCTTTCCTGTCGTGAGTGCGGTACCCGCTTCGAGCTCGGTCCCATCTTCGCGTGCGCCGAGTGCTTCGGACCTCTGGAAGTCGCCTACGACCTCCCGACCGGTGACCCCGAGGCCCTGCGCGCCGCCATCGAGGCCGGCCCGAACAACATCTGGCGCTACGCGCCGCTGCTGCCCGTCCCCGCGGACGTGGCGTCCAAGCCCAGCCTGAACCCCGGCTTCACCAAGCTCGTCGACGCGGCCAACCTGGCCAAGGAGCTGGGCGTCACCGGCAAGCTGTACGTCAAGGACGACTCCGGCAACCCGACGCACTCCTTCAAGGACCGTGTCGTGGCGATCGCCGTCGAGGCCGCCCGCGCCTTCGGCTTCACCACCCTGTCCTGCTCCTCGACCGGCAACCTGGCCGGCGCCGTCGGCGCCGCGGCCGCCCGGGCCGGCTTCCGCTCCTGCGTGTTCATCCCGCACGACCTGGAGCAGGGCAAGGTCGTCATGGCCGGTGTGTACGGCGGAGACCTCGTCGGCATCGAGGGCAACTACGACGACGTCAACCGCTTCTGCTCCGAGCTCATCGGCGACCCGCTGGGCGAGGGCTGGGGCTTCGTCAACGTCAACCTGCGCCCGTACTACGGCGAGGGCTCCAAGACCCTGGCCTACGAGATCTGCGAGCAGCTCGGCTGGCAGCTGCCCGACCAGATCGTGATCCCGATCGCGTCCGGCTCGCAGCTGACGAAGATCGACAAGGGTCTGCAGGAGCTGATCAGGCTCGGTCTCGTCGAGGACAAGCCGTACAAGATCTTCGGTGCCCAGGCCGAGGGCTGCTCCCCGGTGTCGACCGCCTTCAAGGCCGGTCACGACGTGGTCCGCCCGCAGAAGCCGAACACCATCGCCAAGTCGCTGGCCATCGGCAACCCGGCGGACGGCCCGTACGTCCTGGACATCGCCCGCCGCACCGGCGGTTTCGTCGAGGACGTCACGGACGAGCAGGTCGTCGAGGCCATCAAGATCCTCGCGCAGACCGAGGGCATCTTCGCCGAGACCGCGGGCGGCGTGACCGTCGGCGTGACGAAGAAGCTGATCGAGAACGGGCAGCTCGACCCGGCGCTGACCACCGTCGTCCTCAACACCGGCGACGGTCTCAAGACCCTGGAGGCGGTGGCCGCGGACAGCGGGCAGACCGCCACCATCCGCCCGAGCCTGGACGCGTTCCGCGCCGCCGGCCTGGCCTGACCACTTCTCCTCCGCTCTACCGGAAAGGCAGTAGCGCCATGAGCGTCAACGTCCGCATCCCCACCATCCTGCGCACCTACACCGGCGGCGCCGCCGAGGTCCCGGCCGAGGGCGCGACCCTCGCCGAGGTCATCGAGTCCCTGGAGAAGAGCCACCCGGGCATCGCCGCGCGCGTCCTGGACGACCAGGGCAAGCTGCGCCGGTTCGTGAACGTCTACGTCAACGACGACGACGTGCGCTTCGAGGGCGGGCTGCAGGCGGCGACGCCCGACGGCGCCGGCGTCTCGATCATCCCGGCCGTGGCCGGCGGCTGCTGATTCCGCGGATCCCCTGGTCACCTCCGAGGTGACACGCGCAAACCGTAATTGCCCCCTCCGCTAAAAGCGGAGGGGGCAATTCTGCTTGATTGGGCACGGTAGGGTTGGGGAAGTCCCCTCCGCTGTTCTTGCCCCCTGCATATGAACGGGCCGCGCAAGGGTCGACATCGGGCCAACATGCGAGTGCGGTATGGGGCATTGGCGAGATATGTCGGGCCCGAGTTGCCCGGGAGTATGGCAAATTTTCACTCTATTTCAATGTTTCCTGGTGTCCAGAATTCTCATCGGATTGACCTGTTGCAGACCGCATCCGCGCAGATACATTCAGCCTCGGTCGACGCGTTCCGACGCAAGTTCTGACCCGGGATCGTGAAGTGCGTTCCTGCGCAAGGGCCAGTAATAGGGGAGTTAGGCATGGCTCAGGGCACCGTCAAGTGGTTCAACGCGGAGAAGGGCTACGGCTTCATCGCGGTCGACGGTGGTGCGGATGTGTTCGTCCACTACAGCGCCATCCAGATGGACGGGTACCGCACCCTCGAAGAGGGTCAGCGGGTCGAGTTCGAGATCTCGCAGGGCCAGAAGGGTCCGCAGGCGGACATGGTCAAGCTCGCACTCGGCTAGTCCTGGAGCGATCGACCACCGACGCACGGTCTTCAGTGAAGACCTGGAACACCATGAGGGGCCCACATCCCGGACACGGGATGGGGCCCCTCGTCCGTGCGCCCGGCAGAGGCCGGGGCTTCTTCGAAGCCGCTTGCTCCCACCCGTCACCCGACCGCCGCCCCTCATCGGGGCTTCTTCGAAGCCGCTTGCTCCCACCCGTCACCCGACCGCCACCCCTCATCGGGGCTTCTACGAAGCCGCTTGCACTCTAGGGGGTCGAGTGCTAATCATTGGCGTTAGCACTCTCCATGTGAGAGTGCTACTGAAACGAGGACCGGGTCGGTGAGGCCCGCAGGGTCCGGCGGGAAGGAACCGCCGGGCACGCAGGCCGTCCGTCGCGGGCGCGGGCGCGGTCCTGGGAGCAATCCACCGCTGTCCGGGAGGACCACTTCAGATGGCCAAGATCATTGCGTTCGACGAGGAGGCCCGCCGCGGCCTCGAGCGTGGGATGAACCAGCTCGCCGACGCCGTCAAGGTCACCCTTGGCCCCAAGGGTCGCAACGTCGTCCTTGAGAAGAAGTGGGGCGCCCCCACGATCACCAACGATGGTGTCTCCATCGCCAAGGAGATCGAGCTCGAGGACCCGTACGAGAAGATCGGCGCCGAGCTGGTCAAGGAAGTCGCCAAGAAGACGGACGACGTCGCCGGCGACGGTACGACCACCGCCACCGTTCTCGCCCAGGCGCTCGTCCGCGAGGGTCTGCGCAACGTGGCCGCGGGTGCCAACCCGATGGCCCTCAAGCGTGGTATCGAGAAGGCCGTCGAGGCCGTCTCCGCCGCCCTGCTCGCCCAGGCCAAGGATGTCGAGACCAAGGAGCAGATCGCTTCGACGGCCTCCATCTCCGCCGCCGACACCCAGATCGGCGAGCTCATCGCCGAGGCCATGGACAAGGTCGGCAAGGAAGGCGTCATCACCGTCGAGGAGTCCCAGACCTTCGGTCTGGAGCTGGAGCTCACCGAGGGCATGCGCTTCGACAAGGGCTACATCTCGGCGTACTTCGCCACCGACATGGAGCGCATGGAGTCGTCCCTCGACGACCCGTACATCCTGATCGTCAACTCCAAGATCGGCTCGGTCAAGGACCTGCTGCCGCTCCTGGAGAAGGTCATGCAGTCCGGCAAGCCGCTGCTGATCATCGCCGAGGACGTCGAGGGCGAGGCGCTCTCCACCCTCGTCGTCAACAAGATCCGTGGCACCTTCAAGTCCGTCGCCGTCAAGGCCCCGGGCTTCGGTGACCGCCGCAAGGCCATGCTCGGTGACATCGCCATCCTCACGGGCGGCACGGTCATCTCCGAGGAGGTCGGCCTCAAGCTGGAGAACGCCGGTCTCGACCTGCTCGGCCGCGCCCGCAAGGTCGTCATCACCAAGGACGAGACCACCATCGTCGACGGTGCCGGTGACAGCGACCAGGTCGCCGGTCGCGTGAACCAGATCCGCGCCGAGATCGAGAACTCCGACTCGGACTACGACCGCGAGAAGCTCCAGGAGCGCCTCGCGAAGCTGGCCGGCGGCGTGGCCGTCATCAAGGCCGGTGCCGCGACCGAGGTCGAGCTCAAGGAGCGCAAGCACCGCATCGAGGACGCCGTTCGCAACGCGAAGGCGGCCGTCGAGGAGGGCATCGTCGCCGGTGGTGGCGTGGCCCTGCTGCAGGCCTCCGCGGTCTTCGAGAAGCTGGAGCTTGAGGGTGACGAGGCGACCGGCGCCAACGCCGTGAAGCTCGCCCTGGAGGCCCCGCTCAAGCAGATCGCCGTCAACGGTGGTCTTGAGGGCGGCGTCGTCGTCGAGAAGGTGCGCAACCTCCCGATCGGTCACGGCCTGAACGCCGCGTCCGGCGAGTACGTCGACATGATCGCCGAGGGCATCATCGACCCGGCGAAGGTCACGCGCTCCGCGCTGCAGAACGCCGCGTCGATCGCCGCGCTGTTCCTCACCACCGAGGCCGTCATCGCCGACAAGCCCGAGAAGGCCGGTGCCCCCGCGGGCGGCGGCATGCCGGGTGGTGACATGGACTTCTGATCCACCCCTGGCTCCGGCCACCGGTAGATCGGCTGTTCTCGAACGAGGGCGGCACTCCCCGACACGGGGGGTGCCGCCCTCGGGCGTTTCCGGAACGCGGCGCCTCAGGCGGCGGGGCGTGCGGTGAAGGTGACCTCTTCGTGGTCCTCGTCCAAGGCGATGGTCAGGCCGGCGTCCAGAGCGTGCGCGAGGCGGCGCAGCAGGGGCAGCGTCGGCACCGCGTCGGCGCCTTCCACCCGGGAGATCTTCGCCTGGGTGAGTCCGGCCCGCTCGGCCAGCTGGGCCTGGGACAGCCCCAGCGCCTTGCGCCGCTCGTAGACGGCCTTGGCGAAGGCCATGGCCAGCCGGATCTCGGCCCGCTCGGCCCGTACCTCGGCCGATTCGACGTACCCTCGCGCGGCCGTCCTCTCGCGGGTCAGCTTCCAGCGGGTGTGGTTCATGACGCGTTCCCTTCGTTGCCGCGGCTGTACGTCGTGTGGGCCGGGCCGTGCTCCGTCCCGCACACGATACGGGCGCTCACCGCGCGGCTCACCTGGCCCTGCTCGTGCGGTCGCGTCTTGCGGAAGACGGTGAGAAGCACGATTCTGCGCCCAGGCGCGAACCAATAGGTGATCCGCGTGGCCACGCCGTCGAGGGTGGGGCGTAGTTCGTACACCCCGTCGCGAAGCGGGCGAGCGAATGGCATGGGAGTGCGGGTACCGCAGGCGGCGAGGAGTTCTGCGTACTCCTCGACCTTGTGGTGTTGCTTGTCGGTCAGACCTTCCAGCCAGCTGCGTACTTCGGGCTCCACCTCGATCGCATACAGGTCGTCCATGTTGCTGACCGTATTATGTCGTTGGCGACATAATACGAGCACGGTGCGAGGTGCACACCACTGAGTGAAAGTGCCTGGTGTCGTTGACGTGGAGCGGATGGTTGACTGCTGGCATGACTGATGCGGCGGGCGTGTTCATCAAGATCTGCGGGCTGCGGACCGCGCATGACGTCGACGTGGCCGTGGACGCCGGGGCCGATGCCGTCGGGTTCGTCTTCGCGCCCGGGAGCCCGCGGACCGTCGACGCCGCGACCGCGCGGGAGCTCGCCGCACGGGTGCCGGAGCACGTGCTCACCGTGGGGGTGTTCCGGGGGCAGTCGGTGGCGGAGGTGCGCCGGTTCACCGAGGAGAGCGGGGTGCGCGGGGTGCAGCTGCACGGCGAGGAGGGCCCCGAGGACTTCGCGGCGCTGCGCGCCGAGGGCCGGACCCTGCTGCGGGCCACCGCCGAGCGTGTGAAGCGCTGTGGCGAGTACGGCGAGGACCTGCTGCTGCTGGACGCGCCCGACCCCGGCTCCGGCAAGCCGTGGAACTGGGGCGCGGCGGACTTCACCGCGCCCGAGGGCCGGTGGCTGCTCGCGGGCGGGCTGACCCCGGGCAACGTACGGGCGGCGCTCGCGGCCACCGGGGCGTGGGGCGTGGACGTGTCCAGCGGGGTGGAGCGGGAGCGCGGCGTGAAGTCGCCGGAGCTGATCCGCGCCTTCGTCGAGGCCGCCGGAGCGCGCTGACGCTTCCTGGCGTCAGTCGGTGGCCGCGGCCGGTGCCGGGCGGCCGGCCAGGAGGGTGACCAGGGCCAGGGTCGCGCGGCGGATCCTCGTGAAGGTCATGGGACGGTCCTCTGCGGTGTCGGGGGAGCGGGGCTGACTCCATTGCGCCTCGCGCGGATACCCGCGGCACGGCGCGAATATTCGTGGCTTGACGGACGGGGGTGCCGTGTTAAGTTAATTCTGTAGTGATCGTTACGGAATCTCACGGGGGAACTTCATGAGCAGGACAGCACTGGTCACGGGCGGCAGCCGGGGCATCGGCCGGGCCATCGCCGAGCGGCTCGCCGCCGACGGCGTCACCGTGGTGCTCACCTACGCGAGCGACGAGGCGGCCGCCCGCGAGACGGTCGAGCGGATCGCGAAGGACGGCGGCCGGGCCTTCGCCCTCCGGGCCGAGCTCGGCAGCCCCGGCTCCGCCGCGGCGCTCTGGGCGGCGTACGACGCGCTGGGGCTGGACGGGGTCGACGTCATCGTCAACAACGCGGGCATCGGACTCCCCGTTCCGCTCGGCGAGATCACCGAGGAGGACTTCGACCGGGTTTTCGCGGTGAACGTGCGAGCGCCGTTCTTCGTGGTGCAGGAGGCCCTCGGCCGGCTGCGCGACGGGGGCCGGATCATCAACATCTCCAGCGGCGCCGCCCGTATCGCGATGCCCGAGATCCTCGCCTACGGGGCCACCAAGGGGGCGCTCGACACCCTCACGCTGAACCTCGCCAAGGCCCTCGGGGCACGCGGCATCACCGTGAACTCGGTCGCCCCCGGCATCGTCGACACCGACGTCAACGCGGGCTGGCTGCGCGGCAACGCCGAGGCCGAGGCGCACGCCGCCTCCCTCTCCGCGCTCGGCCGGGTCGGCCGCCCCGAGGACATCGCGGACGTCGTCGGTTTCCTCGCCTCCGACGCCGCCCGCTGGGTGACCGGGCGCGTGGTCGACGCCACCGGGGGCTCCGCGCTCTGAGCCACGGCCCCGTTCACATGCCTGCGGGCCCCCATCCCCAGTACGGGCCGTGGCCGGGGGTGTCGTCGCCGCTCGCGGGGCGGTCCTCCTCGACGGATTCCACGTCCGGCATCGCCCGCAGGTCCTCGACCTGTCCGGGGCTCAGCCGGGCCGCGAAGCCGTGCAGGACGGTGCGGTAGACGTGCAGCGGGGTGGCGCCGACGCGCTCCGCCACCTCGGCGGGGTCGCTGTCCTGGCGCACGGTGACGATGTACGTGGCGTGATCGGCGGCGGGAGCGGTGTGGGGTACGGGTTCCCGCACGGCGGCGGTGGCCGCGCACGCGGGCAGGGCGACGACGGCGGCCAGCACGGTCACGGCCACGGGCAGGGCTCGGCTCAGACGGTTGCGCATGGGCCGAGGCCATCACGGGCCGCGGCGGGGGTCAACGAGGTCCCGGGGTGAGGCGGGTGCACGCGGAGCCGGTCCGTCACGCGCCCCCCGATGGGGGGCGGGCCGTACGGGTGATCGTGTCGGGCCGGGCCGGCGGCGGCGGCCGCGGCACGGGCCCGGCGGGACAAGGCCGAACCGGCCGCGGCGGGTGCGGCGGACCGCGCCGGGCACGTGCCCGCCGGACCGGCGGCCGGGTGAGGGAGGGTTGTGCGACCCGTACCGGTGTGGCAGCGATGTGGATGAGGGCCACACCTGTCGGAGCGATCGGCGCCGGGCGGGCGGGGCCCGTTCGTGTCCCCACCCCTCCCGGGAGTTCCCTCCATGCGCCTGCTCGCCCCGCTCGCCGCCGCGGCCCTGCTCGCCGTCACCCCGGTAGGGGCCGGCGCGGCCTCCGCCGAGGCTCCGGAGCCGACCCCCGCCCCGCTGGTCACCTCCAGGGACGCGGTGCCCGGCCGGTATCTCGTGACCGTGGCGGAGGGGCACGACCCGGCCGAGGTCGCGGAGGCGCTCGGCCTGGAGCCGTCGTTCGTCTACACCTCCGCGCTGAACGGCTTCGCCGTGCCGCTGACCCCGCTCCAGCTGACGGCCGTCCGCAGCAGCCCGGAGGTGAAGTCCGTCGAGGAGGACGCGAAGGTGCGGTCCGTGCCGACGCCGAGCCGGGCGGGAGCGGTCCGCGGGTCGGCGGGTACGTGGGGCCTGGACCGGATCGACCAGCGCGCCCTGCCGCTGGACGGCGGCTTCACGACCGCGGGCGACGGCGCCGGGGTGACCGTGTACGTCCTCGACACGGGCATCGACTACGCGCACGAGGAGTTCGGCGGGCGGGCCCGCTCCGGCTTCGACTCCGTGGGCGACGGCCGGGACGGGGCGGACTGCCAGGGCCACGGTACGCATGTGGCGGGCACGGTCGGCGGCAGGACGTACGGGGTGGCGAAGGGGGTGAGCCTGGTCAGTGTCCGCGTCCTCGGCTGCGACGGCTCGGGCACGTGGTCGGGGGTCGTCGCGGGCCTGGACTGGGTGGCGGACAACGCCAGGCAGCCGGCCGTGCTGAACGGCTCGCTGGGCGGCGAGGCGTCCGACACGGTCAACAGGGCCGCGACCGAAGTCGCCGACCGGGGTGTGCTGCCGGTCTTCGCGGCGGGCAACTCGGCGAAGGACGCCTGTACGGTCTCGCCGGCCTCGGCCGACCGGGTGTTCGCGGTCGGTGCGTCGAACGAGGCCGACGAACAGGCCTTCTTCTCCAACTACGGCCCGTGCGTGTCCCTCTACGCGCCCGGCCAGGGTGTCGTGTCCGCCCAGCTCGACGGCGGCAGCGTGGCCCACGACGGTACGTCCATGGCGGCGCCGCACGTCACCGGTGTCGCCGCGCTCTACAAGGCGGCGCACCCCGGGGCGGGCCCGGCGGAGCTCGGCGGCTTCCTGGTCGACGCGTCCACGAAGGACGTGCTGAAGGCCGCCGGCCCGACCGGCCCGAACCGGCTCCTTTTCACCGGAGGCCTCTGACACCTGTCGGTCACGTCACCCGTACGAATGAATCTTCGAAGGGGGTGCCTCCAAGGCCCGGCCCCAGGAGAACGCCGGGGATGACCCTTTCTGCGCCGTGCGCGGTGGACGCCCGGGAAGCTTCCCGGTCTATCGGCCAGGCGGCGGCGGGCGGCTCAAGGTCGTGCCGTACCGCACCCGATGAAGGGGAGGGCCGCGCTCCGGGAGGCTTTCGCCTGTGAGGAGCGCGGCTCACCCACGCCGATGCACCTCGCACTTCTGGGAGTTCCCTTCATGCGTCAGCTCGCAGCCCTGACCGCCGCCGCCCTCCTCGCAGTGACCCCCGTCGCGGCCGGTGCGGCCTCCGCCGACACGCCTGAGCCGACCCCGGCCCCGCTGATCACCTCCGCGGAAGCCATTCCGGGCAGCTACATCGTCACCCTCGACAAGAAGGTCGCCCCGGCGGCGTTCGCGAAGAAGCTGGGCCTGACGTCGAAGTTCACCTACACCAAGACGATCAACGGGTTCGCGGCGTCCCTCACGGCGGCGCAGCTGAAGACCGTCCGTGCGACGAGCGGTGTGACGGCAGTGGCGGAGGACGCGACGGTGACCGCGCCGCCGGCCCCGGCGACCGGGATCGGGACCAAGTCGCCCGCCCACTCGTGGGGCCTGGACCGCATCGACCAGCGGTTCCTGCCGCTGGACAACGACTTCAGCGCCAACCGCAGCGGCCAGGGTGTGACGGCGTACATCCTCGACAGCGGCATCGACTTCCGTCACGCCGAGTTCGGCGGCCGCGCCCGTCCGGGCTTCGACGCCATCGGTGACGGCCGCAACGGCCTGGACTGCAACGGCCACGGCACGCACGTCGCGGGCACGGTCGGCGGGGAGACCTTCGGTGTGGCGCGCAAGGTGAACCTGGTCAGCGTCCGGGTCCTCGGCTGTGACAACCGGGGTGCCTGGTCGGGCATCATCGCGGGCTTCGAGTGGGTGGCCAACAACGCCCGCCAGCCCGCCGTCCTGAACGCCTCCCTGGGCGGCGGCCGGCTCGAAGCGGTCAACGCGGCCGCGACCGCCCTGTCGGACCGGGGCGTGCTTCCGGTCATCGCGGCGGGCAACGACAACATCGACGCCTGCCGGGTCTCGCCCGCCTCCGCCGCGCGCGTGGTGACGGTCGGCGCGACGAACCGCTTCGACGAGGAGACCGACTTCTCGAACTGGGGCACCTGCCTGGACATCTACGCCCCCGGCAAGGAGATCATCTCCGCGCGTCTGGGCGGCGGCAGCGTGGCCCTGGACGGTACGTCCATGGCCGCGCCGCACGTCACCGGCGTGGCCGCGCTCTACAAGTCGGAGCACCCGAACGCGCTGCCGGCGGAGGTGACGGACTTCCTGGACGAGGTGTCCACGAAGGACATCGTCCAGAACCTCAGCGACGACGGCCCGAACAAGCTGCTGTTCACCGACGGCCTCTGATCGCTCAGAGCGACCTGACGAACCGGGCCCAGGCCTGCGCGTGGAACACCACGTGCGGGCCTTCGGGCTGCTTGGAGTCCCTCACGGGAACGAGATCGGGATGGCCGTCGGCAACTTCGAGGCAGTCGCCGCCGCTGCCGCCGCTGTACGTGGACTTCCGCCAGGTTGCCATCTCCAGGCACTCGCCACCGTCGCCGCCGCTGTAGCTGGACTTGTGCCATGTGGCTGTCGAGAGTTCGTACTCAGGTGTGTTGGGCATGTCCGTATTCCTCCGCCACCGACTCGATCAGGGCCAGGGACTTGCGCGGTGACAGCGCGTTGGCCGTGAGGAGATCGTAGGCCAGGGTGTGTTGAGTGACCGTCGCCGGATCATCGAACAGCTGCCCTGTTCCCATGCCTTGGACGTACGCGAGCGGGGGTGCGTCGTCGAACGACATCAGCTTCAGGGACCCCTCCATGGCTGCATGGGGACCCGCGCTGAACGGCAGGACTTGAACAATGATCCGGCGCGATCGGATCAGCCTCGCGATGTGTCGCAGCGCTTCGGCCAGAATTGCCGGACTCTCCCCGGCGCGACGTAGGACGGCCTCGTCGAGGACGCACCACAACTGTGGGGTTGTTGGGTCATTGAGCAGTGAGGCCCTGGCCAGGCGATTCGTGACCAGTTCGTCGATGGTCTCCTCGGTGGCCGTCGGCTGGTACGCGCGGAACACCTCACGCGCGTAGGCCTCCGTCTGGAGCAGTCCAGGGATCATCTGCGGCGCGTACTCCCGGATGGTCTTCGCCTGGGCCTCCGCTTCGGCAGCCGCAGCAAAGTGGTCCGGGTACTTGGACTCGGCCGCCGCCCCACAGTTGCGCTCGAAGAAACCATCCGTCTCCAGGGTCTGGTCGATCTGGCGGGCGAACTCCAGCTGCATGCGGCGCGTCCCGGTTTCGAGCTGGCCGATGAACGAGCCGCTGACGAAGAGCCGCTCGCCGAGTTCGACCTGGCTCAGGCCCGCGCGTTCGCGCGCCACGCGCAGTTCCGCGCCCAGGAGGGCGCGGGGTGAGGACGAGGGATCGAGGTTCTTTTGTGGCATGACAACTCCCTGAGCAACATGTCCGGTTGTTGAGGGGCCCTCACTTGAAAGGCTAGCGAGCCCGTCGCCACTCTGTGTGTCGAAGTCGGATACACAGAGTGGAAAGGTGACATGTCATGGTGCTCTCCCCACAGGAGCGCATGGAGGCGGCCGAGGAGGCCGTCCGGCAGCTGCGGGAATCGCTCGCCGCGGTCGGGGTGCTGTTCCCCTCGCTGGGCGTGGAGCGGGTCTCGGCCGCCGGTACGTACGGCCTGCCGCTGGTCGATCTCGGCCGCTGCAACCTGGACACCGCGCTCCGCCTGGCCGCCGTTCTCCACGAGCGGGCGGCGGGTACGTGAGCGAGTCCGTGGAGGCGGTGAACTTCGCCTTCGAACTCGGCTGGAAGCTGCGGGGGTTGGAAACCGCCCTCGCCGCCGGCGCGTGGAGGCGTGGAGGCATGGGGCTGTCCGTGCGCGTGCAGGGGCGGGAGGGCGGCACGGTCTGGAACGCGGTCGGGGACGACGGGGAGCGCCGGGAGGTGCGGACGGCCGGCACGGCGGACGAGGCCACCGCGCTGGTCCAGGAGGCCTTCGGGCTGACCGCGTGGCGTCCCCAGCCGCCTCCGCCGCCGGGGTGGCAGCGGTTCACTCTGATCCACTGCCCGGTGGGCGAGCAGCCGAGCTACGAACGCATCGAGGCGCGGCCGCCACAGGGGTGTGTGGTCGATTACGTCGGCGGGTACTTCGGGCTGCGCTGCGAGCGGCCCGGGGTGCGGCTGCTGGACGCCGTCGCCGAGACCTGCCGCGAGATCCGGACGGAGCACGGGCTGCTCATGTCGGACCTGGGCATCGAGAAGCTGTGGGAGTGGTCCGAGGACGGTACGGACGGCTGGGGTGCCGAAATCGTGGGCCAGCTGCTGCTGATGGCCGCCGAGCGCGGGCCGAAGCTCGGCTACGGCGTCGACGACCTGGTGTGGTTCCTGCGGACCGCCGCGGGCTGAGAGGGTTCGGGAAGTGGCGGCGGCGGGCGTTCAGTTCGACGTGATGAGCTCGCCGTCGTAGGCGCCGCCTATGCAGGTCCACAGGCTGGTGGTGGAGATGTACTCCACGGAGCCTTGGGATTGCGTGCATTGCGGTCCGGTGACGGCCGGTGCCGCGGCCTGTGCCGCAGGGACCGAGGCGCCGAGCAGGGCCAGTACGACGGCGGTGGTGAAGCCGAGAAGTCGTGTACGCATGGAGGCTCCCGTGGGGTCGAGCGGACACCAACAGCTCACCTCCAGCTTGGCCCGCTGCCGCGTCGGGCGCACCCTGACGCGGCAGTGCCCACGCGGGGCGCGCTCCGGAGGCGCCCGCCCCGGAGCGGCGGCAGGCTGGTGTCATGGCAAACGCACGCGTAGTGGTCGTGGGGGCGCCTGACGACCTCGGAGTACGCGAGGTGCTGATCGACGGCAGGTCCGAGGGCAAGGCCTGGTCCTACCAGGAATTCCGAAGCATCCTGAGCCGTGAAGGCGTACCGGAGGACAACCCTGTCCGCTGGCTCGGCGAGGACGAGACCGTCTGGCCGGACCGGGCGGGGCTGCGCAGGACGACCGGCTTCTTCATGGTCGTCGGCCTCCTCGCCACCGCGTATCCGCTCTTCAAGATCGGGGCGTCGGACAGCAACGAGGCCCTGACCTACGGCGGACGCATCGCGGGTTTCACCATCCTTGCGGTCGCGGTGATGGAAGTGGTTGCTGCGGCCGCCGCGGTCGACTACTGGGGCGGGCGGCGGTGGCGTTACTCCGGGGTGGCCGTTCTGATCGGAGTCCTGATCGCGCTCTTCTGCAGCCTTTCCATCCTTGTGCTGCAGATCGGCGAGCAGTTGAACCGGTACACCGCGATCGGCATAGCACTCGGCGTCTGGTCCGTGGCAGCCCTGTGGGAACTCCTCGAATGCCGGGCGTGGAAGGGGCTGCGCGTTCCCAAGTCGATTGCGATCGGAGTGGTCGTCTCCGTGCTTCTCGCCGGCTCCAACCTGGCGTACTCGCAGATCTACGTGCCCTATGTGACGACGCCCCTCATCCTGGGCGGGGCCGAGTTCAAAGAATCGAACATGAAACAGGGCGGGTCGCTGTACGTGACGGTCCACCTGTCCGTGAAGAACGCCGGACAGGTCCCCGTCTATCTCCTCGGCAGCATCTACTGGATTCACGGTGCGCCGGCCAGTCCGCCCGACGTGGAGCTCTCCCAGTACGACTTGATCGACGACGGGGAGTTCGTCACACCGGTCGGCCGCGTGCTGAATCCCGGAGAAGAAGTGGCACAGGACGCGGTCGTCGAGATCCAGCATCCTGAAAACCGCAAGGAGCATCCGTACGAGGCGCTCAGGGCCGAGACCGAGGTGTATGTGATCAGGAAGGACAGGATGACGTTGTCCCCCGACTACCAGCGTTCCAGGGTGGATGATGCCGCCCGGATCGTGAAGGAGGACGGGGACGGGGCTCCGAAGGGCGCGGCGTACCGGGACCGGTCGCAGATGGAGAACAGCAGCGAGATCCTCAACGCGACCCGCGGCCCGCAGCGCATCACCGTGTGGAAGGTCGACAGCGGCGACTGGCCGCGCTTCAACGTGGACGTGTCACCGCCCGGGGAACGGATCGACTACGGCGGTCCGCACCCCCTGGAGAATCAGGAGGCCATCGAGCGGTACGGACTCTCGCGTGAGCACGGCTCCATGGCGCAGACGCCCTATCCGGAGCTCCTGGAGAAGGCCCGCGCCACCGAGAAGGGCGCTGCCCCGCCCTCGACCGCCGCTCCCACGCCGCCTCCGCCCCAGGCCCGCTGACCCTCCCTCACACGGGGGCGTCGGTGCGCAGGCGGGCGTGGAGGTGTTCGTCGTGCCAGCCGTCCGCGTGCAGGAGGGCGCCGCGCATGGTGCCTTCCAGGGGGAAACCGGCTTTCGTCGCGACGGCGCAGGAGGCCGGGTTCGCCACGGAGTGGGTGATGCGGACGCGGTGCAGGCCGAGGTCCTCGAAGGCCCAGCGTGCGACGCGTTCCGTGGCGGGCACCATGACCCCGCGGCCGCGCCCGGCGGGCAGCAGCCAGTAGAGGATCTCGCCGCTGCCGCCCGCGAGATCGAGGTCGGCGATGCCGACGAGTCCGACGGCCGGGCCTCCGGCGGCGGGGGCGACGGCCCACATCGCGGCTTCCTCGTCCTGCCAGCGGGCGTGCCAGCGGGCGATCCGCTCCTCGGCCTCGGCCGGGGTGAGGAGGGCGGGCCGGTTCCAGTGCCGGATGTCCGGGTCGAGGCAGGACTCGACGAGCGCGGGGACGTCGTGGGCGGCCCAGGGGCGCAGCAGCAGTCCGCCCGGCAGCTCGAACTCCGGCTGCGGCAGGGCGCGCATCCGTCCGGCGGGGACCACGGCGGGTATGGAGTTGATCATGGCTGCCATCTTGCCCGGTGTCGGGGTGTCCGGCTCAGAGCAGATGGTGGATCAGGCGGCAGCGGGGTCCGAGGCGGGCGTGCAGTGCGCGGAGGAAGGCGTCGCCGAGCGGCGGCCAGTTGGTGAAGCGCACGGCGAGGTTGGAGACGAGGACGGCCCAGTGTCCGGTCCAGTCGCCCAGGAGTGCGGCGGCCCCGCAGTGTGCGCAGGTCGCGAGGGGCTCGTCCCCGTCGAACCAGGGCAGGATCAGTGCGGTGTGCGTGTCCTCGTCGAGCGGGACGGCGCACCGCGGGCAGCCCGGAGGGGTGTAGTTGCCGCCGGGGTCGTGGACCTGGCGCCGGTCGAGGAGGTCGACGCCGTCGCCGACGGCGTCGCCGGGGGTGTGGCGCCGGTCGGCGAGGGCCGTCGAGGCGGTGGGGCCGGGGACGTAGCGGCTGGGCCGCCAGAGGGGGTCGGGCCGGTCGTTGGTCCGGATGATCCCCTCTTCGAGGAGCCAGTCGGCGGTGGCGGCCGCGCGGTCGGGGGCTTCCCGGGCGGGGACGGTCAGCTCCGCGACGATGATCGCGCTGTCGCTCATGGCCGCGATCGTAGCGCCGGGGGCGGGCGGGGGCCGGCCGTCCCGTTCAGTGGGTGAGTACGGAGGGATCCGCGGGCTCGGCGCCGGCCGCCGGGGCCGGGGCGGGGGAGTGGCCGGGGCGGTCCGCCGGGGTCGCGGGCGGTTCGTCCTCGCTCCGGTTGAGCGCGGCGATCTGGGCGCGGCTCAGGCCGAAGAAGTAGGTGGCGGCGAAGCCCACCAGGTAGCCGACCAGCAGGCCGCCCGCGTAGACGGCGAGGGTGGTGCCCGCCCCGGCGCGGCCGTCGAGCAGCGGGAACAGGGCCCAGCCCGAGGGGCCGATGGCGGTGGAGCCGAAGGACATGCCCAGCTGACCGAAGAGGCCGACGAAGGCGCCGCCGGCCGCGCCGCCGACGCAGGCGGTGACGAACGGGCGGCCGAGCGGCAGGGACACGCCGTAGATCAGCGGTTCGCCGACGCCCAGGAAGCCGGCCGGGAGCGCCGACTTGATGGTGGCGCGGAGCGAACCGTTGCGCGGGAGGCGGTGGTAGACGGCGATGGCCGCACCGACCTGGCCCGCGCCCGCCATGGCGAGGATGGGCAGCAGGACGGTGTAGCCGTCCTGCTCGATGAGGGTGGTGTGGATGGGGATGAGGGCCTGGTGCAGGCCGAGCATCACGAGGGGGAGGAAGAGGCCGCCGAGGACCAGGCCCGCGAAGGCGCCGCCGTGGGAGAGGAGCCAGTTCGCGCAGGTGCCGATGGCGGCGGAGGCCTCACCGGCGAGGTACATGAGGCCGAAGAGGGTGACGAGGCCGGAGAGGAGCACGGTGAGGGTGGGGGTGACGAGGACGTCCAGGGTCTCCGGCACCCACCGGCGGCACCACTTCTCCACGTACACGGCGAGGACCGCGGCGGCGAGCGCGCCGAGGACCCCGCCCTGGCCGGGCTTGAGTTCCAGGCCGAAGGCGTCGATCTTCGCCACGCCCGGGAAGACGATGATCGCGGCGACCGCGCCGCCCAGGACCGGCGTACCGCCGAACTCCTTGGCCGTGTTGTATCCGACGAAGACCGCGATCAGGGACATGAAACCGGAGGCGATGGCGGCGAGGGCGGGGACGACGGCCGGTACCCAGCCGAGGTTCGTCAGCAGGCCGTTCAGGCCGGCGATGATGCCGCAGCCGATCAGTGCCGGGATCAGGGGGACGAAGATGTTCGCGATCCGGCGCAGGAACAGCTTGAAGGGCGTCGCGTTGCGGGCCTTCTGAGCCTCTTTCAGTGCCGCGCCCTGCGCGGCGAGGTCGTCCGCGGTGATCGCGGATGCGGATGCGGAGGCGGATGCGGAGGCGAGGGCGGTGGCGGGAGCGGTGGCGTGGGTGACGGGGGTGGCCGAGCGGGCCTCCTCCACCAGCGCCTCGAACTCCGGGGTCACGCGGGCGACGGCGCCCGGGCCCAGCACGATCTGGTAGCTCGTCCCGTCCTCGACCACGCCGAGGACGGCGGGCAGGGCGCGCAGGGCCTCGTCCTGGACCAGCGAGCGGTCGCGCAGCGAGATGCGCAGGCGGGTCATGCAGTGGGCGATCGAGGTGATGTTGTCCGGGCCGCCGACCAGCGGAAGGATCGCGGCGGCGGTGGCGCGGTTCTTGTCAGTGGACATGTGGGGTCGCCTTGGGTCGGGGACGGGGGGACGGGGGCGGGGGACGGGGGACGGGGTTCAGCGGGTGGGGGCGAGTGCGAGGGCGGCGCGCAGGTGCCCCTGCGAGGCGGCGAGCAGCTCGGCGGCCGTCGGGCCGTCGACCCCGCCGAGGACGACGAGTACGGCGTTCTTCACCTCGCCGCCGGTCGCGGTCAGGGCGGCTTCGATCTCCTCGTCGGGCGCGCCGGTGGCCAGCGCCACGATCCGGCGGGCGCGGGCGCGCAGCTTCTCGTTCGAGGAGCGCATGTCGACCATCAGGTTCCCGTACGTCTTCCCGAGGCGGATCATCGTGATGGTCGAGATGAGGTTGAGGACGAGCTTCTGGGCGGTGCCGGCCTTCAGGCGGGTGGATCCGGTGAGGAGCTCGGGTCCGACGACGACCTCGATGCCGTGGTCGGCGGCCGCGGCGAGGGCGGACCCGGCGTTGCAGGAGAGCCCGACGGTGAGTGCGCCGCGGGTACGGGCGAACTCGACCGCGCCGAGCGCGTACGGGGTGCGGCCGGAGGCGGAGACGCCGACGACCGTGTCGTGCGGCCCGATCTCCAGCGCGGTGAGGTCCGCGACGGCCAGCTCCTTCGAGTCCTCGGCGCCCTCGACGGACGTGACCAGGGCGGACGGGCCGCCCGCGATCAGGCCGACCACGTCGCCGGGGTCGGTGTTGAAGGTGGGCGGGCATTCGCTGGCGTCCAGGACGCCCAGCCGGCCGGCGGTTCCGGCGCCCGCGTAGACGAGCCGACCGCCCCGGGACATCCGCTCGGCGATCGCGTCGACGGCGGCGGCGATGTGCGGGAGCTGCGCGGCGACGGCGGCCGGGACGGTGGCGTCCTCGGCGTTCATGGTGCGGGCGATGTCGAGGGTGGGGAGGCGGTCGATCTCGGCGAGCTCCGGACGGAAGGCCTCGGTGGTGAGGGTGTCCAGCTGGGCGCGGAGGTCTGCGTGGGCGGTCATGGCGGGCTCCCTGGCGGGCCGGCTGGGGGTGTCAGCGGGCGGTGTGGCGGTGGGCGAGGGCCTCGTAGGAGGCGGCGAGGGCGGGTGCGGCGGTTTCGTAGGTCTGCTGGGCGACGCCGACGAAGAGGCAGTCGACGACGAGCAGCTGGCTGGTGCGGCTGGACATGGCGGCCGGGCGCAGCCGGGTCTCGCGGGCGGCGGAGGTGGCCAGTACGAGGTCGGCGTGGCGGGTGACGGGGCTGCCCGGGCGGCCGGTGAGGGCGAGGGTGGTGGCACCGCGCTCGAAGGCCGTGCGCAGCGGTTCGATCACGTCGCCGGTGGTGCCGGAGTGGGTGATGGCGACGGCGACGTCGCCGGGGCGCAGTTGCACGGCGCCCGTGACGGCCAGGTGGGGATCGCCGTGGGCATGGGCGAGGAGGCCGATGCGCTGCAGCTTCTGGGCGAGGTCCTGGCCGACGAGGGCGGAGGCGCCGACGCCGTAGATGTCGATGCGGCGGGCGGTGGCGAGCGCCGTGACGGCTGCGGCGAGCTGGGTGAGGTCGAGGGCGGCGGCGGTGTCGGTGAGGGTCTGCGCCTCCTCGTGGGCCAGCTTCGCTACGACGTCCGCGAGCGGGTCGTCGACGGCTATGTCGACGGTGACGGCGGAGGCGGCGCCGGATTCCTGCTGGGCGGCGAGGGCGGCGAGCGCGAGGCGCAGGTCGCGGTAGCCGGGGTAGCCGAGGAGGCGGGCCGTGCGGACGACGGTGGCCTCGCTGGTGCCGGTGTGTTCGGCGAGGGCGGAGACGGTGAGCCGGGCGCAGCCGGCGGGGTCGGCGGCGACGGCCTCGGCGACGGCCTGCACGGAGCGGGTCATGGAGGGGCCGAGGCTGCGGATCCGGGCCCGGAGGGCGTGGGGCGGGGGAGCCGGGGCGGTGCCTGTGGCTGCGGCTGCGCTGGAGCTTGCGGCTGTGGCTGCGGCGGGGCCTGCGCTGGAGCGTGCGGCTGCGGTTGCGCCTGCGGCGGGGCCTGCGCTGGAGCGTGCGGCGGGGGCCGGGGCGGGGTGTGCGGTGGCACGTGCGGCGGGGCCGGTGGGCGGGCGGTTGGCGGTTTCCTTCGCGTTCTGGCTCACTACTGAAACTTATTTTCAGGGCGGGGTGCGGTCAATACGCCGTTGGGTCGTCGGAAAGAGGGCCTTCGTCGCCGGGGCCTCGCGGGTCCACAATGGGCGCATGGACCACGCGACCCCCCTGGAGCAGGCGCTGCACGTCGCCCGTGCCCTCGTTCTCGCCGACCTCGCCGCCGGCGAGGTCGCCGACGCCGATGTCGTCTCCCTCGTCGAGGACTCGGTCACGCACCGCCGGTGGTGGGTGGAGCAGTGGCCGGAGGGTGTCGACTACCTTGCCGGACTCGTCGCCCAGGACGTGAAGGACGCGCTGCTGGAGAAGTACGGACGATGGCCGCTCTGCCCGGTCTGCAACCACGGTGAGCCGCACGCGCTGGACGTGGAGCCGGAGCTGGGACCCGACCCGCACTGGGTGTGTTCGGAGGCGGGTGTGAAGGTGGCCGCGATCGGCGGCCTGGGCCCGGTCTTCGGACTCCGGTGAGCCGCCGGTGACCGTCTACATCGACCCGCCGACCTGGCCGGGGCACGGCCGCATGTGGTCGCACCTGGTCAGCGACGTCTCGTACGAGGAGCTGCACGCCTTCGCGGCGGCCATCGGCTGTCCGCCGCGGGCTTTCGAGCGGGACCACTACGACGTGCCCTCGTACCGGTACGCGGACGCGGTCGGCGCCGGCGCGGTGGAGATCGGCAGCAAGGAACTCGTCCGCCGCCTCACCGCGGCGGGTCTGCGCCGCCCGAAGGGCCGGCCCGCCGCGTAACCGCTTCCGCCGCCCCGCGGCCGGAATCCCCGTGCCTGCGCAGGGCTTCCGCGGGAGGGTGTCGTCGCGGTCCTCACCGGCTCCGGGCGCGGCCCGTCCGTGCCCGGGCGCTCGCCGGGCGGTGGCGTCGGTCCCGGCCCGTCCCCTGGCCGACCATACGGCCCGCACTCGGACCGCCGTGCCCCTGACCTGCGGAAATCGTCCAGGTACCGGAGCCCGTCCGGTGGGCCTCCGGTGGCGGGGACGGTCCCGGTATTCAAGGCACGAGAGTGAAAGCACCGCACCAAACCCCACCCCCTCCCGCCCATGGCGGGGCGCTCACTCGCTTGAGTGAAATATGCCAACTCGGCTGGCTTCGGGGAGGGTTGCCTGATCTACGCTCAGCGCGAGACACCACACCCCCGCTGACATACGTCGGCCCCCGCCGGGACTGCGAATCCCGGGACGGGGGCCTGACCACCGAGGAAGCAGTACCTTCCTGATGGATACCCAGAACACTAGCGTGCGCCTGCCCGCCCAGTCCCGTAACGGCGGGGAAAACCACCCCTCCCGGCGAACCGGTGCGCGCCCCCGGTCCGGCGGCGTCATCCACGACAACGCCCGCCACACCGCCCGCTTCACGGTGATCGGCAACCACCTCGCCCAGCACGCCGAGCTGTCGCTGCTGGCCATCGGCCTGGCCGTCCACATCCAGTCCCTCCCGGGCGGCGCCCTCGTCGACATCCGGACCCTCGCCGCCCGCTTCCCCGAGGGCAAGACCCGGATCGCCGCCGCCCTGCGCGAACTGGAGACCCACGGCTATCTGCGGCGCACCCGCGAACGCACCGACACCGGCCGCGTGGTCACCCGTACGGTGTCCTGCAACCAGCCGGGCCGGTCCGGAGACCCGGACCGCCCTCCGCCGAAACCGGGGCCCAGGCGCCCCGCCCGCCGCGAGGGCGAGCCGACGCGCCGCGCCCTCCCCGCCGTGCCGCAGCCCGCGTACCCCGCCCCCGACCTGCTCCGGTCCGCCGTCGAGGTCCTCGCCGGGCTCCACCACGGGGATCCCCGCCTCGTGCTCTCCGCCGCGGACGTCGAGCACCTCGCCCCCGGGGTCGCGGCCTGGCTGGAGCGCGACCTGTCCCCGAGCACGGTGCACCGCGCCCTCACCGCGAACCTGCCGCCGGTGCCCCTGCACCGCCCGGCCGCCCTCGTGGGCCACCGCCTGGCCGCCCAGCTCCCGCCCGTACCGCGCTTCCGCGCCCCGGAAGACCCCCCGGCGGCCAGACATCCGCTCCGCAACTGCGGGTCCTGCGACCGCGGCTACCGCGGCCCGGATCCGCACACCTGCAACGACTGCGTCACTGTGCGACCGCCCGGCGGGGACGCCACCGGCCGCGGGCCTACGAACTCGGACTCGGATTCGGGGACGGTTCCGGGACGGCGTTGGGCTGGGCCGCCGCCGGAAGTTCCCAGACGTGCTCCGGAGTCACGATCTTGGTGACCGTGTTGGCGATGAGGGAACTCAGGTTGCCGAACTTTCCGTCGACGTCGGAGTTCACCACGATCACCATGGTGGCGCGGGCCTGCGGAAGCCGGACGGCGATGGTCTCGTAGCCGGGCAGCTCGCCGTTGTGGCCGATCCAGCCGTCGAGCTCGGCGATGCCGAGCCCGTAGCCGATGTCAGGGTGCCCGGTGGGCAGCATGCGCAGCCGCTGGGCCTGGGTGCCCGGCTCCAGCAGCCGGTCGCCGTCGGGCAGCTTCCCCGTGACCAGGGTCGGGACCCAGGAATGCAGGTCGTCCATGGTGGAGATCATCGCGCCGGCCGACCAGGCCCAGGACGGGTTCCAGGCGGAGGCGTCCACGGTCGCGCCGTTCGGGGTGAAGTTCGTGTAGCCGTGCACGAACGGGGACGCGATCTCGGCGCCGGTCGGCAGCGAGGTCGAGTCCAGGTCCGCCGGTTCGAGGACATGCTGCTGCAGGTAGGTGTGCAGGGGCTGCCCGCCGACCTTCTCGACGAGCAGGCCGAGCACGACGGTGTTGGTGTTGGAGTACTCCCAGCGCGTGCCCGGCGGGAAGTTGGCGGGGTGCCGGAACGCGGTGTCCAGCAGCTCCTGCGGGGTCCAGGCGCGGTGCGGGTCGGCCTTGTACGCGGCCAGCAGGCTCGGGTCCTCGGTGTAGTTGTATAGGCCGCTGCGCATGTCGGCGAGCTGCCGGACGGTGATCCGGTCGCCGCCCGGCACGCCGTCGAGGTACGTGGAGATCGGCGCGTCCAGCCGCACCTTCCCGTCGTCGACGAGCTGGAGGACAGCGGTGACGGTGAAGGTCTTGGTGACGCTGCCGATGCGGGTGTGCATGTCGGTCTTGATCGGTACGCCGGTGGCCTTGTCGGAGGTGCCGAAGGCGCGCACGTAGGGGTCCTCGCCGTCGATCCACAGGCCGACGCCCACCCCGGGGATGGCGGCCTTGTGCATGGCCGCGGTGATCGCGTCGTCGAGCTGCTCGGCGATCACGGGGTCGATGTCGACCCGGCCCGGCGGGGCGGCGGCGGGAGCCTGGCCCGCGCACAGCGCGGTCAGCAGCAGCGAGGCGGCTGCCAGGACGGTGGGCGTGCGGTACCGGCCCATGGAGGATCACCCCTGACGCTCGTCCCCGAGCGGCCCTCTGATCCCCGAGCGGACCTTCCCATCGTAGGAACCCGGCTCCGGCGCGGCGACCGGGCCCGGCGGGCCCCGTCCCCCGCCCCTTCCCGGTCGGGCCGGGCGGAAGCCGGACCCGGACGTCGACCGGCGGGGGGCCGTAGTCGCCGCCCACCGGGAGGGCGGGGCCGCTGGGGCCGGGCCCGGCAGTCCTGCTGACAGTACCGGCCGCGGCCATCGGGCCGAACTGCCTGACCTGCGGAAATCGCTCGCGCACCGGAGCCCGCCCGGTGGGACTCCGGTGGCGGGGACGATCCCGGGATCCAGAACACGGGAGAGAAAGCACCACACCCAACCCCACCCCCTCCCGCCCATGGAGGCACGCTCACTCGCTTGAGTGAAATATGCCAACTTGGCTGGCTTCGGGGAGGGTTGCCTGATCTACGCTCAGCGCGACGCACCACATCACCGCTGACATACGTCGGCCCCCGCCGGGACTGCAATCCCAGTGCGGGGGCCTGACCACCGAGGAAGCAGTACCTTCCTGATGGATACGCAGAACACTAGCGCGCGCCCGGACGCCCAGTCCCGCAACGACGGGGAAAACCACCCCTCCCGGCGAACCCGTGCTCGCACCCGGTCCGGCGGCGTCATCCACGACAACACCCGTCACACCGCCCGCTTCACGGTGATCGGCAACCACCTCGCCCAGCACGCCGAGCTGTCGCTGCTGGCCATCGGCCTGGCCGTGCACATCCAGTCCCTGCCCGGCGGCGCGCTCATCGACATCCGGACCCTGGCCGCCCGCTTCCCCGAGGGGAAGACCCGGATTGCCGCCGCCCTGCGCGAGCTGGAGGCCCACGGCTACCTGCGCCGCACCTGCGAACGCACCAGCGGCGGCCGCGTCGTCACCCGTACGGTTTCCTGCAACCAGCCGGGCCGCTCCGGCGTCACGGACCGGCCGCGACCGACGCCCCGGCGCGCCGCCCGGCAGGAGGGCGAGCCGACGCGCCGCGCCCTGCCCGCGGTGCCGCAGCCCGCGTACCGTGCCCCCGACCTGCTCCGGTCCGCCGTCGAGGTCCTCGCGGGCCTGCGCCGCGGGGATCCGCGCCTGCTGCTCTCCGTCACCGAGGTCGAGCACCTCGCCCCCGGAGTCGCGGCCTGGCTGGAGCGCGACCTGTCTCCGAGCGCCGTGCACCACGCCCTGACCGCCGACCTGCCGGCGGAGCCCCTGTACCGCCCGGCCGCCCTCGTGGCCCACCGCCTCACGGCCCAGCTCCCGCCCATGCCGCCGTTCCGCGTCAAGGCGGCACCGGCGGACCCTGCGGCCGCCAGGAATCACCCGCTCCAGAACTGCGTCCTCTGCGACCACGCCTTCCGCGGCCCGGAGCGTGGGGCGACCTGCAATGGCTGCCGCGGCCGCCTGACCGAACCGCCCGGGGTTCACCCCTCGGGGTGAACCATCGCCGCATCGGCCCGTTCCGTACGGCACCGCTCCCTACGCTCCCCGCAAGACGCATCCACGGCATATACCAGAGGCCTTTTCCCCAACCCACGAGTCCCACAGGAACCCCGATGGTCAGCTCGCCCCACGAGGCGATGCACCGCATCTTCCAGGAACACCCAGAGCTCTTCTCCCGGGTGTCGGAGGTGCTCGGCGTCGACTTCGCCCCACCCACGTCGTTCACCGTCTTGCCCAACGACCTCACCGAGACCCAGCCCTTGGAACGCCGCGTCGACACCCTGCTGCGGTTCGACACGGAGGGCGACGGGTCCTTCCTCCTCGCCGTCGAGGCCCAAGGCAAGAAGGACCCGGACAAGCCCGCCAGCTGGGCGTATTACGCCTCCTACCTCCTCACGAAGTACCGGCTGCAGCCGATGCTGCTGGTCGTCTGCCAAGACCGCTCGACCGCAGAATGGGCCGCCCGACCGGTCAGCTTCGGGCCTCCACAGTGGCCCCTGCTCACCCTGTGCCCGCTGGTGGCAGGGCCGCACAACATGCCTCTGATCACCAACCCCGCCGAAGTCCGGAAGGACCTGGCGCTCGCCACCCTGGCCGCGATCACCCACGCCACGAATCCGGACATCGGAGCCATACTCAAAGCGATGACCAACGTGCTGAGGGACACCCCCGCAGTCCTCGCAAACCCGATCGTCGAATTCATCGCACAAGGCATGGGCAAGCACCCATCCGCAGCACTCTGGAGGAAGCTGGTGGCCGTGGACCTCTCTTTCTACAAGTCGTCCCTCTCCGAGGAACTCCGGGCCGAGGGCCGGGCCGAGGGCCGGGCCGAGGGCGAGGCGCGTCGCGCGGCCGAGGACGTCCTGGCCGTTCTCGCGGAACGGGGTATCGATGTCCCCGAGGCGGTTCGTGAGCGGATCATCGGCTGCGGTGACGCCGAGACCCTGGGCCGCTGGCTCCGGCGTGCCGTCACCGCGGTCTCTGCCGGTGCGATCTTCGGGGACGGGTAGCGGGCGTCGTCAGGCGTGGGTGGGCGCCGGGGCGGCGGGGGCGCTGCTGCCGGTGACCACGCGGGTGGCGCGCGGCGGCGTACGGCGGTCCAGGCGCAGGGCGAGCACCGTGAGGGCGATCGCGGTGACGGTCATCGCGGCTCCCGCCCAGGCGGTGGCGGCGAAGCCCAGGCCGGCGTCGATGACGGTGCCGCCGAGCCAGGGACCGCCGGTGTTGCCGAGGTTGAAGGCGGCCGTCGTGGTGGCGCCGGCCAGGGTCGGGGCGGCGCCGGCCACGTTGAACATGCGGGCGTTGAGCGCCGGGGCGGTGAAGAACGCCGAGAACCCGAGCAGGAAGGCCAGGGCGACCGCCGCGGCGGCGGCGCCGGCCAGCAGGGCGAGCGCGGTGAGGAAGACGGTGGAGGCGGTGATGCCCCAGATCATCACACCGAACAGGTGCGCGTCGGCGACCCGGCCGCCGACGGTGGTCCCGGCCAGCGCGCCGATGCCGAAGAGGCCGAGAATCCACGGGACCCACTTCGAGTCCAGCCCGGCCACGTCGGTGAGCAGCGGTGACAGGTAACTGAAGGCGCAGAAGACGCCGCCTGCGGCCAGCGCGGTGACGCCGATGGACAGCCACACCTGGCGGTCGCGGTAGATGCGCAGCTCGCGCCCGAGCGACGGCCTCTGCGCGGGCAGCGGGATCTTCGGGATCAGCGCCAGGATGCCGACGAGGGCGATCGCGGAGGCGGCGGCGACCGACCAGAAGGCGGAGCGCCAGCCCAGGTGCTCGCCGAGGAAGGCACCGGCGGGGACGCCGAGGACGTTCGCGATCGACAGACCGCCGATCATGACGGCCATCGCACGGGCCCGCTGGTCCTTGTCGACCATGGCGATGGCGACGGCCGCGCCCACGGCCCAGAAGCCGGCGCAGGCGAACGCGGAGACGACGCGGGAGGCGAAGAGGAGCTCGTACGTGGGGGCCAGCGCGCCCGCGACCTGCCCGAGGCCGAAGAGGCTGATGAGGGCGATGAGGGTGGTGCGGCGGGGGAGCCGCAGGGTGGCCACGGCCAGCAGCGGCGCTCCGACGACCATGCCGATCGCGAAGGCGGATATGAGCAGGCCCGCCTGCGGGATGGTGACGCCCATGTCCTCGGCGATGGGCGGCAGCAGCCCGGAGAGCATGAACTCGCTGGTGCCGAGTGCGAACACGGACAGTCCGAGGACGTACACGGCGACGGGCATGCGGGGGCGTGCGACTGCTGAGGGCATGACTGTCACCAACCGGTGCGAACGCGATCGAATTCCCTACGGGGCGAGAGCGGCGAGCTCCGCGGCCAGGTTGG
This sequence comes from Streptomyces venezuelae, assembly GCF_008642275.1. Classification (NCBI taxonomy): domain Bacteria; kingdom Bacillati; phylum Actinomycetota; class Actinomycetes; order Kitasatosporales; family Streptomycetaceae; genus Streptomyces; species Streptomyces venezuelae. Next base: position 3,359,404 of record NZ_CP029189.1, on the reverse strand, counting down.
CGCGGGCCGGAGCCTCCCAGTGGGCGGCTCCGTAGGGGGTGCGGAAGAGCCGCGGCAGGCCGAGGAGCTGGCGCAGGACGGCGGCGCGCCCGGTGCGGAAGGCGTCGTCGGGGACGAAACCGTACTCGGCGCGGACGGCGGCCGCGTAAGCAGCGTACGCGTCGGGATCACCGGCCAGGACGGCCAGGTCGGCGTCGCAGAGGGCCTCGCCGTCGGTGTCACCGGGGGCGGGGTCGTGGGTGACGGTGAGCCGGACCAGGCGGGCCACCTCGGCGGTGCGCGCGGGGCCGATGCCGAGCTCGGGGAGGGCCCGCTCGGCGAGGGCGGCGCTGCGCTCCTCGTTCTCGGACCGGTCGGGTCGGTAGACGGCGTCGTGGAACCAGGCGGCGAGCTGCACGGCGGCCGGATCGGCGGCGTGCGGGGCCAGTACGTCGATCCGCGCGAGGACGTCGGCCAGGTGCGCGGTGGTGTGGTAGCGGCGCTGCGGTTCCGCCCAGGCGGCGAGGAGGCGGTCGGCGTAGGGCGCGGGATCACGGTCGGCGGGGGCGCCGGCGGCGGTGACGGTCGCCTGCCAGCGGGCCCGCAGACCGGCGGTGTCCGGGTGGGTGTCGCTGCTCGGGGTGCCTGTGTCCATGGGCACATTGTGGGGTGGCGCGATTGTGCTGGTGAAGGGCGGGTGGAGGCCCGTATTCTGAATATTGGACTAGACCTCTCCCTTGGTAGGGGTTCCCGAGCTTGCCGAAGAAGGATGGGATCGAATGAGCAACCGTGCGCTCCTGGAGGTGATCGCCCTCGACGTGGAGGACGCGGTCGCGGCCCAGGCCGGTGGGGCGGACCGACTCGAACTGGTCACCGACATGGCCGCCGACGGGCTCACCCCGCCGCGCGAGACCTTCGCGGCGATCAGGGCGGCGGTCGACATCCCGCTGCGCGTGATGCTCCGCAGGACGGACGGGTTCGCGGCCGGCGACGTGTCCGAGCTGGTCAGGGCGGCACGGGAACTGCGGGCGGAAGGCGCGCAGGAGTTCGTCCTCGGCTTCCTGGACGCCGACGGCGCCCCCGACCTCGCCGCGGTCGAGGCGGTCGTCGCGGAGCTGGACGGCTGCCGGTGGACCTTCCACCGGGCGATCGACCGCGCGGCCGACCGGGACCAGCTGCGCAAGGCGCTGGCCGATCTGCCGGGGCTGGACACGTACCTCACGGCGGGCTCCGCGGCGGGGGTGTCGGCCGGGCTGCCGGTCCTGCTCGCGGAGGCGGAGCGGGTCGGCGAGCCGGGGTACGGGGCGCGGATCCTGGTGGGCGGCGGGCTGACGCTCGCGCACCTGCCGGTGCTGCGCGCGGGCGGGATCGACGCCTTCCACATCGGTGGCGCGGCCCGTCCCTCCGGGTGGGCCGGGCCGGTCTCGGCGGCGGCCGTCGCCGAGTGGCGGGCCGTACTGGACTGACGGGGTCGGCGGTCGGCGCGCCACCGCTGCCGGGGCCCTGCCCCCGGACCCCCGCGCCTCAAACGCCGGCGGGGCTGGAATACGGGGCTCCGCCCCGGACCCCGCGCCTCAAACGCCGGCGGGGCTGGAGTGTCGCCGGCGGGGCTGGAATACGGGGGCGGAGCCTCGGGTCAGGGGAGCAGCGGCTCGGGCAGGGGGGCCGTGTGCAGCACGGAGAGGCCCGAGACCGCGCGGGTCAGGCAGACGTACAGCCGACGCAGGCCCGTCCGTTCGTCCGGCTCGCCGTCCACGATCGCCGCGGGCTCGTCCAGGACCACGTAGTCGTACTCCAGGCCCTTCGCCAGCGACGCCGGGACGAGGGTCAGCCGCGACTCGGCGGTGGTCTCCTCGCCCGGCGACAGGAACGGCAGGCCCGCCGCCGACAGGGCCTCCGCCAGCACCGGGACCCGCGCGTCCGCCGCGATCAGGCCGATCGAGCCCTCATGGGCCAGCGACTCGCGGCAGGCGGCGAGCACGGCCGCGGTGAGGTCCGGGACCTCCGCGACCCGCAGCGAGCCCGGCGTCTCGCGGACGGAGGAGACCGGGGCCAGGCCCGGGGAGATCGACGGCAGCAGCCGGGAGGCGTAGGCGATCACCTCGCGCGGCACGCGGAAGCCCGCCGTCAGCTCCTCCAGCACCGCCTGCGGCTTGCCCAGGTGCGCGAGGGCCTCCTCCCAGCTGCGCGTGGCCCACGGCGTGGTGCCCTGTGCGAGGTCGCCGAGGACCGTAGCCGAGCCCGTGGTGCAGCGCCGCCCCACCGCCCGGTACTGCATCGGCGACAGGTCCTGGGCCTCGTCGAGGACCACATGGCCCAGCGAATGCGTCCGCTCCACGAGGTCGGCCGCCTCGTCGATCAGCACCAGGTCGGCCGCCGACCACTTCGCCGACTTCACGCTGCGGAACGGCTTCGGCCACAGCAGGAGCTTCTGCTCGTCCTCGGTGAGCACGTCCGCCGCGTGCAGTGCGAGGAACTCGGGGTCGGACAGCAGCCGCAGGACCAGCTTCGCCGGTTCGACGGCCGGCCAGACCTCCTTGACCACCGCCTTCACCGCCGCGTTGCGGGCCACCGCGTCCTGCACCCGGTCGTCGGGGGCCTCGCCCGCCTGCTCCATCCGTACGAGCACCGCGTGCGCGATGCGCTGCGGCAGTGCCTCGCGGGCGGCGCCGTAGCGGATGTCGCGCTTCTGCAGCTCCTCGACCATCTCCTCCAGCTCGTACGCCGGTACCCGCCAGCGGCGCGAGCCGCGGACCACCATCAGCGGCTCCGTGGGGCGGGTGACGTGCGAGCGGACGGCGCGGTCCAGCACCTGCGCCATCCGGGCGTCGCCCTTGACCACGGCGGTTTCGGCGGAGTCCGTGCCGCGTACCTCGACGTCCGCACGGGCGACCAGGTCGTCGACGGTGGCCTGCTTGACCTCCAGCTCGCCGAGGGCCGGCAGGACCTGCTCGATGTAGTGCAGGAAGGAACGGTTCGGCCCGATGACGAGCGTGCCCGTGCGGGCGAGGCGGTCGCGGTGCGCGTAGAGGAGGTACGCGACCCGGTGCAGGCCGACGGCGGTCTTGCCGGTGCCGGGGCCGCCCTGCACGCAGACGGAACCGCCCAGGCCGGAGCGGACCAGCTTGTCCTGCTCGGGCTGGATCGTCGCGACGATGTCCCGCATGGGGCCGACGCGCGGGCGCTCGATCTCCTGCTGGAGCAGCTTGCTGACCGCGGCCGCCTCGCCCGGGTCGGACAGGTGCTCGTCCTCGTACGCCGTCAGCTCGCCGCCGGTGTATCCGAAGCGGCGGCGCAGGGAGACGTCCTGCGGGTCGGTCTTGGAGGCCCGGTAGAACGGCTGGGAGACGGGCGCGCGCCAGTCGATGACCATCGGGTCGCCGTCGGCGTCGTGGACGTGGCGGCGGCCGATGTAGAACTGCTCGCCCTCCGCGCCCTCGGCGAGGTCCGCGCCGGGTGCGTGCAGGTAGTCGAGGCGGCCGAAGAAGAGCGGGGTGTGGGCGAGGTCGGCGAGGGCTTTGATGCGGTCGTCGATCTGGGCCTGCAGGACGGCCGCGTTGACCCAGTTCGCGGTGACGTCGCGGATGTCGAGGGACTGGACGTCCTCGCGCATGGCGCGCAGGGCGGAACGCGAGGCGGTGAGGTGGGCCCGTTCACGGCCCAGCGGGTCGACGGGCGCGGTGGTGGGGGTCGGGTCGTCGTGCGTGGTCTCGGGGGCGTGCGCGGGCACGGAACTGCCTCCAGCTGCTGGATGCGGAACAGATGGCCCGCCGGTTTCCGGCCGGAGGGCGGCTCTCCCCGATGAGGCGGCGGGAGGCGGCAAGAGCGGAGATTCTAGCCACCGGGGCGGTGCGGCGCGAACGAATAACGGGGGCGGGGACCACGGAGAGCAGGGGGACTGGGGCTGGGGCTGGGGCGGGAGGCAGGGGGCAGGGGGCAGCGGGTCAGGGGATCTGGAGGGAGTCCAGGAGCTGCTGGTGCATCGCTTCGAGGTCCTTCTCGTTCTCCGCGCCGCCGTAGGTCAGGGCCATGACGAGGTGGTCGTCGTCGGAGATGAAGCGGATGGAGCCGGTCATCGACTCGTCGCCCTCCTTGCCGGTGAGCGTCGCGTCGAGGGCCGGGTGGCCGTCCACGGTCGTCTTGCGGACGTCGGAGCTGGTCAGGGTTCCGCCGCCCATCAGGCCGTACGCGTCGACGAAGCCCTTGAGGGCGTCCTCCAGCGGGAGACGGTCGCCCGGTATGTCGTAGACGGCGAAGCCGGTGGCTCCGTCCGGGGTGTCCACCCCGTACACGCGGGCGTCGATCGAACCGCCCTCCATGGGGATGGCGCCCGAGCGCACCTTGGCCTTCCCGGGGAGCTCGGCCGTGATGCCGCTGGGGGGATCGGTGGTCTTCACCGACTCCGCGGGGGACGCCGTGGGAGCGGGTGTGGGTGGGGGCGTGGGCGCGGCCACCGCCGAGGCCACCGCCGCAGCGCGGTGCGGCGGCGCGGCGAACGCGGTCGTGGACGGCAGCAGCCCGGCTGTGACCAGGGCCGTCGCCGTGGAGAGCAGCGCGAGGCGCTGGGTCCGGGAACGGTGGGTCATGCGGATCACTCCCCTGACGGGGTCGTCGGCACACGGACCTTCCCAGGGTCCGCCGCGGCCGGCCGCACTGCATCCGGACGGGTGTCGTACCGGGGAGTGTCAGACCTTGGTATCCACCCCTAGGGGTGCGCATGCGACGGGAGGAGGACCCGGGGGCTCATGAGGTTCCCTCCCGGGAGCGATGTGCGGGAGGCCGCGAAAACGGACCATGGATTCATGAGCCCCGCAACCTTCACCCCGATCCAGGGCAGCCGTCCTAGCGGCGCCGACTCCGACTCCCGTCAGCGCAACGGCCTCGGTGGCATGCTGCGCGCCGTCAAGATCTTCGCGGCGACCGCCGTGAGCGTCGTCGTGCTCGGTGAATACACCGAGGACGCGGGCGTCATACGCCACTGAACACGCCACTGCCCCCGGGCCAGGGCCCCGCGCGGCCCATCCACCGATCCACTGATCCACTGATCCACTGATCCACTAGGGTCACGCGGGTGACCCCGAGTCCCGTTCCCAGCCGCTCACCGTCGTCTCTTGCCGGTGTGCTGCTGACCGGATCGCTGCTGCTGCTCGGCGTGCTGTGCATCGCCCTGCGCATTCCGGTGGCCGACGCCCTCGTCCAGGGCTTCTCCGCGGCCGAGTGGGGGCCGCCCACCACGTATCCGCCGTTCGCCGCGATCCTGTTCACGCCGGCCGCCTGGCTGCCGAGCGGGGCGCTGAAGGCCGTTCTCGTCCTCGGCAACGCCGGCCTGCTCGCTCTGCTGATCACCCTGTCCTGCCGCCTCGCGGGACTCCGGTCCCGGCCCGGGCCCGTACTGGCCGCGACCATCGGCGGGCTGTGGCTGCAGCCGCTGTTCCAGGCCCCGCTGGCCGGGCTGATCAATCTGGCTCTCGCGTGCCTGGTCCTGTGGGACCTCGGCCGGCCGCGCTCCGCGCTCGGCAAGGGCTTCGCGCTGGGTGTCGCCGCCGGGATCACCCTCGCCCCGGCGGCGATCGCCGCGTACCTCCTGCTGACCCGTCGCGTCCGCGCCGGGCTCACCGCGCTGGCGGCCTCGGCCGGGACCGCCCTGCTCGGGCTGCTGGTCCTGCCCGAGGCCTCCGCCGAGTTCTGGACCCGGCATCTGGCCGACGCGGCCCGGGCGCTCGTCCTGGACTGGCCGCCGCTGTGGGTCTGGTGCGCTCCCTTGCTGGCCGTCCTGACCGCCCGGGCCTGCCGGAGTCAGCCGTCGGCCAGCAGCTCGTCGGCGTCCATGATCCGGTAGGCGTACCCCTGCTCGGCGAGGAAACGCTGGCGGTGTGCCGCGAAGTCCTGGTCGATCGTGTCGCGCGCGACGACCGAGTAGAACCGCGCCTCGTGGCCGTCCGCCTTCGGCCGCAGCACACGGCCCAGGCGCTGGGCCTCCTCCTGGCGGGAGCCGAAGGTGCCCGACACCTGGATGGCGACGGTGGCTTCCGGCAGGTCGATGGAGAAGTTCGCGACCTTCGAGACGACCAGCACGCTGATCTCGCCCTCGCGGAAGGCGTTGAAGAGCTTCTCGCGCTGGGCGTTGGAGGTCTCGCCCTTGATCACGGGGGCGTCCAGGTGCTCGCCCAGCTCGTCGAGCTGGTCGATGTACTGCCCGATGACGAGGGTCTGCTGACCACGGTGCTTGGCCACCAGTGCCTCGGTGACCTTGCGCTTCGTCGCGGTCGTCGCGCAGAAGCGGTACTTCTCCTCGGTCTCGGCCGTCGCGTACGCGAGCCGCTCCGACTCCGTCAGGTTGACCCGGACCTCCACGCAGTCGGCGGGCGCGATGTAGCCCTGCGCCTCGATCTCCTTCCACGGGGCGTCGAAGCGCTTCGGGCCGATGAGGGAGAAGACGTCCGACTCCCGGCCGTCCTCGCGCACCAGCGTCGCCGTCAGGCCGAGCCGGCGGCGCGCCTGCAGGTCGGCGGTGAACTTGAAGACGGGCGCGGGCAGCAGGTGCACCTCGTCGTAGACGATCAGGCCCCAGTCGCGGGAGTCGAAGAGCTCCAGGTGGGGGTAGACGCCCTTCCGCTTGGTCGTCAGGACCTGGTAGGTGGCGATGGTGACGGGCCGGATCTCCTTGCGGGTGCCGGAGTACTCGCCGATCTCGTCCTCGGTCAGCGAGGTCCGCTTGACCAGCTCGTGCTTCCACTGGCGGGCCGAGACGGTGTTCGTCACCAGGATCAGCGTCGTCGCCTTGGCCATCGCCATGGCTCCGGCGCCGACCAGGGTCTTGCCGGCGCCGCAGGGCAGTACGACCACCCCGGAGCCGCCGTGCCAGAAGCCCTCGACGGCCTGCTGCTGGTACGGGCGCAGCGCCCAGCCGTCCTCGGCCAGGTCGATCGGGTGCGCCTCGCCGTCCACGTAGCCGGCGAGGTCCTCGGCGGGCCAGCCCAGCTTGAGCAGCGTCTGCTTGATCTGCCCGCGCTCGGACGGGTGCACGGCCACGGTGTCGGGGTCGAGCCGCGCGCCGACGAGCGGGGCGATCTTCTTGGACCGCAGGATCTCCTCCAGCACCGGCCGGTCGGTGCTGGTGAGGACCAGTCCGTGCACGGGGTGCTTGGAGAGGGTCAGGCGGCCGTAGCGCGCCATGGTCTCGGCGACGTCGACGAGGAGTGCGTGCGGGACGGGGTAGCGGGAGTACTCGACGAGCGCGTCGACGACCTGCTCGGCGTCATGGCCCGCGGCCCGGGCGTTCCACAGGCCGAGCGGGGTGATCCGGTAGGTGTGGATGTGCTCGGGGGCCCGCTCCAGCTCGGCGAAGGGGGCGATGGCACGCCGGGCGGCTCCGGCGAGCTCGTGGTCGACTTCGAGGAGGAGGGTCTTGTCGCTCTGGACGATGAGTGGACCATTCACGCGCGGCGCCCCGTTTCATTCAGGTCAAACCTCCAGTGTGCCGTACGGCGCGGAGGGTGGGAACACGCCGCTTCGGCGGGGGCACCGGGCGGGCGCCCCGGGCGTCAGCGGCCCAGGCCGTCCGGCAGCAGGCCGAGGCCGCCGTGGAACTCGCGGTCCGGCCGCACCGGCCGCGCCGTGCCGGCCGCGCCGCACCGGTTGCGCCGGCCGCACCGGTCGCGCCGCACCGGCCGCTCGACCCGGTTGCGGTCAGGCGTTCCAGGGCCGAACGGGTCGTCGCAGGAAGCCGAGGGTGCGGGCGGTGATGTTGCGGCCCGTGCGGCGCGGCCGGGCGTCCTAGGGTGACAGGCGCCCCCAGGCTCCCCCAGGCGCCCACTGGCGACGTCGGAACGGACCCTCATGACGCAAGCACGCTGGGACCAGCCGCTCTTCAGCACCTCCGCGGCTCCCGCCACCACCGTCACCCACGACGCCGGCCTGCTCCTGCTGCGGCTCGTCGTCGGCCTCAGCATGGCCGGCCACGGCACGATGAAGCTCTTCGGCTGGTTCGGCGGCCCCGGTCTCACCGCGACCGGCAAGGGCTTCTCGATGGCCGGCTACCCCGCCGGGGACGCCATGGCCGTCATCGCGGGCCTCTCCGAGACCCTCGGCGGCCTCGGCCTCGCCCTCGGCCTGCTCACCCCGCTCGCCGGAGCGGCCCTGACCGGTGTCTTCATCAACATCCTCGATGTCCGGGGCCTGAGCGCCTACTTCCCGCCCAAGGGCGTCGAACTCGAAGTGGTGCTGTTCGCCGCGGTCGTCGCCCTCACCCTCACCGGGCCCGGCCGCTTCGCCGTGGACCACCACCTTCCGGTGCTGCGCGAGAACCGGCCCCGCCACGCCCTGATCGCCCTGCTGGTGGGCGCCGTGGCGGGATTCGTCGTCCTGCTCGTCCGCGACTGAACCGACCGCGGCCGCCCGGCTACGCCCCCAGGTGGGGCAGCGGACCCGCCGGGTACGGGGTCTCCGCGGGCAGCAGGGCGCGCGCGGCCGCCTCGTCCCCGGCCCCGAGCAGGCCGCGGATCTCCCGGGCCAGGCCCGTCACGTCACGGATCGCGACCGTCCACTCGTCCGCGTAGGCCCGGGAGGCCGGCCCCGACAGGCCCAGCTGGAGCGAGCGGTACGGCAGCGGGTTCAGCCGCAGATCCCGCTCCGGGTCCCACTGGACCCGGGCCGGAGCCGCCCGCAGGGACTCCTTCCAGGCGGCCCGGTCCCCGTGCACGTCCGGCACGTGGTGGGACAGGCAGGCGTCGCGCAGCGCCCGGTCGAAGCCCTCCCGGGTGATCTCGACCGCCAGCACCGTCTCCTGGTCGGCCTTGGTCCCCCAGCCGCAGCGGTACATCATCCACAGGAACGACGGCTTGATCCACGTCATCCGCTCCCGCTTCCAGGCGGGCGGGAAACGGCCGTCGCGCGCGGCCGGCAACCCGAGCGAGGGGGAGTAGGCCTGGTACACGGTGATCGTGGTGTCGGTGTGCGCCGCGCGTATCTGGCGGTTCGGTACATCGTCGGACATGCGCTCAGGATGACGGCTCGTCATCCCGACGGCCATCGGGTTTCGGCGCCGGCGCAGACCGCGAGCCGCCCCAGCGCGGCCATGTCTCCGTGTAGCAGCCGGACTCGTACTTCAGCACCAGGTACGCCGCGTGGTCGGCCGCCGAGTCGCGGATCGACAACTCGAAGGTGTGGTGCTCGCCGTCCGCCGTGCGCAGGTCCAGCACCCCGCCCGTGTATCCGCGCTGCAGGTGCACCGCGACCAGCTCGTCGAGCTCGAACACCACGCCCTGCACCGTGACCGTCCGCCCCACCGGAACCCCTCCTACACCTGGTCGTCCGCCAGTTCCGCGACACCGGTGATCCGGTGCAGCGCGTACGTCCGTACCTCGTCCGCCGTGTGGTCGTACCCGGTGACGAAGCCGCCCTCCACCCGGACCGGCGCGATGACCCGCTGGCTCGCCGCACCCTCCGCGTTCACGTACCCGATCCACACCGCCGACCCGGTCAGCGCGGCCGCCTGCACCGTCGCCAGGGTCTCCGCCGCGCTCGTGCGCGGCAGTTCACCCGGTACGGCGGACGCCGAGGCCGCCGCCGGTTCCTTGCGCACCGCCGTCGCCGCCACGTCACCCGCCCGGATCGCCCGTACCGCCGCCGCCAGCAGTGTCGCGTCCGGCACCGGCGGCCCCTCCGGCACCGGTACGGGCGCCGAGCGGGCCGGGGTGCGGCGGGCGTCGGCCCGTGCCACCAGCACGTCGCCGGTACGGGACTCCGCGGCCGGCGCGTAGCCCATCGACCGCAGCCCCTCCAGCAGCACGGTCGGATCCGCCTGCGCCGCGAGCACCGTCGGCGCGAGGCGGCGCAGACCCAGCCCGGCCGAACGCTTGTCGGCCAGGATCTCGCCCAGCATCGCGTCGTCGTCGCAGCGCACGTACGAGGAGGCCGCGCCCACCCGCAGGTGGCCGTGCCGGCGCGCCACGTCGTCGATCAGGTAGGCCAGCGGCTGCGGCACCGGGGTGCGGCTGTGCTCCTTCAGGAAGGCGTGCAGGTCCGCGGCCGCATGGCCGGCGTCCAGGGCGCGGCGCACCGAGCCGGGCGTGAACCGGTACACCGTCGCCCCGCCCTTGGACTCCACGTCCGCGAGTACGGCGAGGGTGTCGCCCAGCGGGCGGCGCAGCGGCCCCGGGGCCACGGCCGTCAGGTCCGCCTGCAGCAGTACGTGGTCCACCGGCTCCGGCAGCTGCGGGGCCAGCAGCGGCGCCGGGTCGCGGTGCTCCAGCAGGGCCCGGCCGGGCCCGGACAGCGCGCCCCGGCCGGTCACGCCGAGCACCTCCGCCTCGGCCAGCGTCCAGTGCGCGAGGCGGGCCCGCAGATCGCTCGCGCCGCGTACGGGCCGCTCCCAGGCGAGCCGCGCCAGCAGGGCGTCGGGGTCGGGCGCGCCGCCCTCCGGCAGGTCGCCGAGGAGCTCCAGGACCCGTCGGCGCACCTCGGGGGCGGCGGAGCGGTCGAGTTCGGGGCCGAGCGCGGAGAGCGTGCGCCCCTTGGCGTCCTGCTCGCCGACCAGCGGAGCCGTGCGGGTGGCCGGCAGCCAGGCCGCCGCGAGGTGCGACCAGCGCTCGGCGGGCGGCAGTTCGAGCCAGTCGTCGAAGGCCGGGGTGGGCGCGTACCGCTCGTCCGCCTCCCCGTCGCTGGCCAGCAGACCGGCCGCGTAGGCCAGTTCGGCCCAGAAGGCCGCCTGCTGCTCGGTCGTGTCCAGTGCGGCGGCGGTCCGCTTCAGGTCCCGTACGGAGAGCCCGCCCGCCCGCAGCACCGGCGGGCCCGCATGCTCCCAGGACTTCACCAGTTCCTCGACGGTGGCCAGCGCGGCCAGCGCCTGCCCGGCGGCGTTCGCGTCCACAAGCTGTGGACGGTGCTCGCGGTGCGCGGGCACCGGCGGAGCCACCGGCGCGGTGTCCCGGTGCGCGAGCCCACCGCGCAGGTGCAGGGCCACCTCGCGGGGCAGGACCACGGTCCGCGCCGTCGCGGGCAGCAGCAGCCCCCGGTCGCGCAGCCAGCGCACCGGCGGCGTCGGATTCGGTGTCACCTCGCCGTACGGCGGGCCCCACACGAGCCGCCCCAGCACCTGGTGCGCCTCCGCCGGAGCCTCGTCCAGCAGCGCCGACATCCGCTCCGGGTCGGTGAACAGGCCGGTCAGGGCCGTCACCGCGGACACCGGGTCGTGGGTGGCGGGCAGCCCGACGGCCGCCACGATCTCCTGCACCCGGGTCGGCGACATCCCGGCCGTGGCCTCGGCGACGGTCGGCCCCAGCCCGGTGGGCGAAGGCCGGGACGCGGACGGGGCGAGCAGTTCGCGCGCCGTGCGGACCAGCCGCAGCCGGTCCTCGTCGCCCCACACCAGGGCCTGGTCGCGCAGGGTGGCCAGGGCGCCGGGGAGCGCGGCGCGGGCGCGTTCGTCCTCGCCGCCCGTCAGCAGCCCCTCCAGCACCGGGTACGGGCACGGGTCCGGGCCCACCGCGAGCGCCTCGGCGGTCTGCAGGGCGAACCGGTCCAGCCGGTCCAGGGCGCGCACCACCGAGGCCCGGGTGCCCGCCCGGGTGGCCAGCTGCGTCACATCGCCGGGCACCGGTCCGAGCAGGTCCGGGCGGGCCCGCAACAGGGCCGCGAGTGCCGCGTCGTCACGGGCGCGCAGCGCCTCGGCGAGTGAACGCGGGGAGTTTCCCGCCGGGCTCCCGCCGGCGGATCCCGCCGCAGTGCTTGCCTCGGGCACAGTCGCCTCCTGGTCGCGTCGGCCGGTCAGTCGGCCGGTCCCCATCCGGTCAACGGTATCCGCTGCGCCCGCGGCAGCTCCACGGGCGCACGCGCTACCTTCGGGGCAGGGGGTAAGGGAGGAGCCTGGGCGTGGGGATCGAGAGCGACCATCTGGTCTACGAATATCTGAGCCGCGTCGGGGACTTGGCGCAGCAGCGGCAGTTGTCCTCGGGCGACCGGATGAGGCTGGTGTCGGGGCTGCGGGACGAGATCGACCGTCGGCGCGCCAAGTACGACCCCGACACCCCGGCCGCCGTACGGCGCATCCTGGAGCGGATCGGCACCCCCGAGGAGGTCCTGGACACCCTCGGCTCCCGGCAGGGCGGGGCCCCCGCCCCGGCGGCGCCCGCCGACGCCGGCCTGTCGGTCCCCGTCCAGCGGGGACCGGGCCGCCCGCGCGGCAGGAACGCACCCCCGGCCCGCCCGGCGGCGGAGCCCGAGAACGTGCCGCCGCACCTGGCCGGGCTGGACGAGCTCGGCCCCTCCGGCGGGGCCGAGCCCGACTGGTGGCGGGTGAGCCCGGGGACGTACGGGGCGGGCCCGCAGGTCGAGGGTTTCGCGGGCGGCATCGAGATCCCGGACCTCTTCAAGGACGGACCGCAGGACGAGCAGGCGGAGAAGGAGGCGGCGCCGGCCCCGCCCGGGAAGGACGAGGGGGGCGCGCGGAGCCTCGTACGGTTCCTGCGCGAGCGGCGGCGTGCGAGGAAGGACGCGGCGGCCGGGGCCGCCGGCCCGGACGCCCCGGCGGCCCCGGCCGCCCGCCCGCGGCCGAACGCCTTCCTGCTGCTGGCGGCGGCCGTCCTCGTCGTCGGCATGGTCAGCGGCTACTGGCTGCTCCTCGTGGTCGGCTGGTTCCTTCCGTTCGCCTCGCGCGTGCTGGGTCCGGCGGAGCGCAAATGGGCGGTCTTCGGCCCGCCCGGCGCGGTGCTCGCGGGGGCGGTGCTGTGGGTGTGGGGCCGGATGAACGGCAAGTGGGGGGAGACCCTGCCGGACGACCAGCTGAGCGGGGCGATGCACGGGATGTGGCCGTGGGTCCTGCGGGGCGCTGCGCTGGCCTCCGCGGCCTACCTGGTGTGGCGGGCGCGGCGGCGCTAGACGGCCCGGTCAGCCGCCGATGACCGTGCGCTGCATTTCCTCCACCGGGTCGCGGTCGGCCGCCTTGACCAGGTCGAGGAAGGCGGCGGACCCGGCGACGTCGAGGAGCTGCTGGCCGGTGACGGGCGCCGAGGTGTTCGACGCGTCGTGCGGGCCGACCCTCAGCGAGACGTCGCTGGCCCCGTAGCGGAACCAGACCCGGGACTCGGTGACGTTGCCGTTGTTGATCGGCGAGACGGCCGCGTCGGCCCGGATGCCGCCGGGCAGGGTGGCCTTCGAGCAGACGGTGTCCTTGATCTCGCGGCAGGTCTGGGGCGCCATGCCCGGTTCGGACGGCCGCACCGAGAAGATGATGCGGAAGGTCTTGCCGTCCTTGCTGCCCTGGTACTGCCGCACGCTCAGGTCGATCCGCTGCACGGTGCCGACCGACGGCGGCAGCAGTTGCTGGAGCACACCGACGGCCTGGTTCTGGAAGTTCTCCTGCCGGGCCCGTTCGGCGGGCGGCAGGTCGGCCATCGACGACTCGCCCGGGCTGGGTTCGAGGTGGATCGGCGGCGGCGGCGCGGAGCTCGTCGGCGGCCCGGCCACGTCCACGACCCCGGTGGATCCCGTCGCCCCCCGGTCGTCGCCGTCGCCCGGCAGGACGAAGGCTCCGGCCAGGCCGAGCCCGGCCACGGCCAGTACCGCACCGCCGATCGCCGCCCGGACGCGCGCCCTGCGGCGCAGGCCCTGGGCGCGGGCCGGGCCCACCAGGTCCGCCGTGGTGGGCAGTTCCGCCAGCGCACGGTCCATCGCGTCCCGGACGAGCACGGCCGTGGCCCGGTCCTCGGTGCGGTCTTCGTTGGTACCCATGGTGTCTCCTCAGCTCTCGGTCGCGTAGATGTGGGCCTCGCCGAGCCGCGCGCGCAGCTTCACCAGGGCGCGTGAGCACTGGCTCTTGACCGTGCCCTCGCTGCAGCGCAGCAGTTCGGCGACGGTCTCGACGCTCAGGTCCTCCCAGTAGCGCAGGACGACCATGGCGCGGGCCCGCGGCGGGAGTTCGGCCAGCGCGGCGAGCAGGGTGACGCGCAGGTCGGCGTGCTCGGGCCGGGGCGGCGGATCGGCGCGCCGGTGGGCCAGCAGGTCGCGCAGCCGGCGCCGGCGCTCGGCGAGGAAGGTGCGGGTCAGCACGGTCCTCGCGTACGCCTCGGGGTGGTCGGCGGTGGACACCCGCCGCCAGTGCTGGAAAAGCTTCGCGAGCGTGGTCTGGGTCAGATCACGTGCGCCGTCCGCGTTCCCGCACAGCAGGTACGCGGTGCGGTACAGCCTGCGCTGACTGCCCCGGGCGAAGGCCTCGAAGTCGTGCTCGGTGCCTGGTGGCATCCGCCCTCCCCTTCACATGGTGTCTCTCACCCCTGCCCTGAGCACTGCCGCCGGGAAAAGGTTGAGCACGGACGCGAGGAATTCCGGTCGGGCAGTCCTCGGCGGGCGCTCCCCCGGTGTAGGCCCGCAGTCGGTCTCCCGTACGGCCGCCTCGGCACAATGGAAGGTATGAACCTCACCGTCGGCTTCGACCTCGACATGACCCTCATCGACTCCCGCCCGGGAATCAGGGCCACCTACCAGGCCCTCTCGGCCGAGACGGGAACCTTCATCGACGCCGACGAGGCCGTCACCCGACTGGGTCCGCCGCTGGAGGAGGAGCTCGCGCACTGGTTCCCGGAGGCCGAGATCCCGGCCATGACCGAGCGCTACCGGGAGATCTACCCCACGTACGCCATCGGGCCGACCCCGGCGATGCCGGGCGCCCGCGAGGCGATCGGGGCCGTCCAGGCACTCGGCGGCCGCGCGATCGTCGTCACGGCCAAGCACGAGCCCAACGCCCGTCTGCACCTGTCGCACCTCGGCATCGAGGCCGACGCGGTCGTCGGCTGGCTCTGGGCGGAGGCCAAGGCCGGTGCGCTGCGCGAGTACGGGGCACAGGTCTACGTCGGCGACCACGTCGGCGACGTACGCGGTGCCCGCACGGCCGGCGCGCTGTCCGTGGCGGTGCCGACCGGCCCGTGCCCCGAGGAGGAGCTTCGCGGGGCGGGCGCGGACGTGGTGCTGCCCGACCTCACCGCGCTGCCGCAGTGGCTCGCGCAGTACGTCGCCGCGCAGCCCGTCTAGCCGTAGGAGAGGAGCGGGCCTACGCCTGCGAGGCCCGGGCCGCCCTGCGCTGCGCCGCGGCCGAGCGGAGCACGCCCGCCGCGGAGATGGCGAAGCCGACACCCATGAGCATGCAGACCGCCCACGCGTACGGCGGGAACGGGTCGATGTCGAGGAAGAGCGGAGCCATGGTCGCCAGCGTGGCCACGGCCCCGGCGATGAACACGATGCCGCCGGCCTTCACGAGTCCGTCGCCGGGCCGCGCTTCGTCGGAATGAGGAGTAACAGTCACCTCACCAGGGTAGTTCCCTGGCCGAAGCAGCCGACCGTGAAGGACCGGAGAACGTCTTGTCACCCGGCTCCCGACCATTAGCCTTGAGGTGGCGGGTCACTCATGGCCCGCTGCGCTGTTGTCCGGAGCCGTTCGCGGCCCTTCGGACCCCCGACGAGCACAAGGACAGAGGACGGACGTGCCTACCGGCAAGGTCAAGTGGTTCAACAGCGAGAAGGGCTTCGGCTTCCTCTCCCGCGACGACGGCGGCGACGTCTTCGTCCACTCGTCGGTGCTCCCCGCCGGGGTGGACGCCCTCAAGCCCGGCCAGCGCGTCGAGTTCGGTGTCGTCGCGGGTCAGCGCGGTGACCAGGCACTTTCGGTGACGGTACTGGACCCCGCACCCTCCGTCGCGGCGGCGCAGCGGCGCAAGCCCGACGAGCTCGCCTCGATCGTGCAGGACCTCACGACCCTGCTGGAGAACATCACCCCGATGCTGGAGCGCGGCCGCTACCCCGACAAGGTGCACGGCACGAAGATCGCCGGACTGCTGCGCGCGGTCGCCGACCAGCTCGACGTCTGAGCCCCGCGCCGTCACGCGTACGGCTGCGCCCCGCCACTCGAAAGAGCGGCGGGGCGCAGCCGTGTGCGCGGGGCGGTCAGCCCTGCGGGAAGTCCAGCGAACCGGGCGGGATGGCCGGTACCAGTCCCTCGGCCGCGGCCCGGGTGAGCAGCCCGCGCACCGCCGCGTAGCCGGAGTCGCCGAGGTCGGCGGTGAACTCGTTGACGTAGAGACCGATGTGCTGGTCGGCGACGGCCGGGTCCAGCTCCTGGGCGTGCGCGCGGACGTACGGGCGGGAGGCCTCCGGGTCGTCCCAGGCCATCCGCACCGACGTACGGGCCGACTCGGCCAGCGCCCGCAGCCGCTCCGCGCCCAGCGAGCGCCGGGCGATGATCGCGCCGAGCGGGATCGGCAGGCCGGTCGTGGACTCCCAGTGCTCACCCATGTCGGCCAGGCGGTGCAGTCCGTAGTCCTGATACGTGAACCGGGCCTCGTGGATCACCAGCCCGGCGTCCACCCGGCCGTCCCGGACCGCCGGCATGATCTCGTGGAACGGCAGGACGACGACCTCGCCGACGCCCTCCGGCAGCACGTCCGCCGCCCACAGCCGGAACAGCAGGTAGGCGGTGGAGCGTTCGCTCGGCACCGCGACCGTCTTCCCCGTCAGGTCCAGGCCCGGCTCGCGCGTCAGCACCAGCGGGCCGCAGCCGCGCCCCAGCGCCCCGCCGCAGGGCAGCAGCGCGTACTCCTCCAGCACCCACGGCAGCACGGCGTACGACACCTTCAGCACGTCCAGCTCACCGCGCTCGGCCATGCCGTTGGTGATGTCGATGTCCGCGAAGGTGACGTCGAGGTCGGGAGCGCCCGGGACCCGGCCGTGCGCCCACGCGTCGAAGACGAAGGTGTCGTTAGGGCAGGGCGAGTAGGCGATCTTCAGCGGTTCACCGGTGCTGATGCTGGTGCTCATGGCGTTCTCCCCAGTTCGCGAGTACGGGCCCCAGCACGCGGAAGCCGTCGGCGAGCGCGGCGAGCGCGTCCCCGATCCGCCAGGCGGCACGGTCACGGGGGCCCACGGCGTTGGACACGGCGCGGATCTCCAGTACGGGCAGCCCGTGCGCGGCGGCCGCCTCCGCGACCCCGAAACCCTCCATCGCCTCGGCCCCGGCCATCGGATGCCGCGCGGTGAGCACGGCGGCCCGGGCGGCGGTCCCGGTCACGGTGGAGACGGTCAGCACGGGCGCGAGCAGCGCCCCGGTCGCCTCGGCGGCGCGGGCGGCGAGCTCGGCGGGCGGCAGGTGCACGCCGTGCCCGAAGCCGAGTTCCGCCACGTCCAGGAAGCCGTCGGGGGTCTCGGCCCCCAGGTCGGCGGCGACGATCGCGTCGGCGACCACCAGGGAACCGAGCGGGGCGGCGGGCGCGAACCCGCCGCCGATGCCGGCGGAGACCACCAGCGAGTAGTCGGCGAGGGCCAGGGCGGTGGCGGTCCCGGCGGCGGCCGCCGCCGGACCGACGCCCCCGACGAGCACGTCGAAGGCGATGCCCGGAAGGTCCCGGCGGTTGACGAGGTAGCCGCCGGGCAAGGTGCGTGGCTCAGGACCGAACGCGTCCGGATGAGGGGTCAGACCGGTGGTGACGGAGTCTGCCTCCGCCGCCACCGCGGTCACGACGAGCGCGCGCACCACTGCCGCCCGGTTACTTGAGCTTGAGGTTGAAGGACCAGACGGCGAGCGGCTTGCCGTCCTCGGCGATCTGCAGGAACGCGAGCTTCTTCGAGGAAGGGGCCTCGCCCTGGCCGCCGGTCGCGAAGACGTCGGCGCCCGGGAAGCTGCGGTAGGTGTTCGAGGAGGGCTCGGTGATCGGCTGGCCGTCCAGGACCGCCGACCAGCGCTTGCCGTCCTCGACGATCTCCGGCTCGACCCCGAGACGCAGGGTGTCGCCGCGGGCGTACTCGACGGTCTTGGGGTTCTTGAGGTTCGTGAGGCACTCCTGGACCTGGTCCATGGAGAGCTCCTTGCCGTCGTTGTGGCAGGAGGCTTCGGCGGACACCGACGAGGTGCCGACCGTCACGGTCGCCAGCGGTGTCGGCTTCTCGCCGCAGGCGGAGAGGAGGAGGAGGCCGGCGGACACGGCTCCGAGGGCCGCGACGCTGCGGCGGGCCCTACCCGAGAAAAGCGGTGCGGTCATGAGCCGAAGGCTATCGGGCCGGTGGGCTGCGCCGCCGCACGGGGTACCGGTGGCCTGCGGCGCGGCGCGGATCGGCTCCGCCGGTTCGGCCGGTTCGGACGGGTGCGGCGCCTCGGCGCGAGCGTGCCCCGGGCTCCGCCCGGGCATTTACGGGGCTCCGCCCCGGACCCCCGCCTCAAGCTCCCCCGGCTACCGCTGGGAGGTGCCCCCCGGCGGGGAAATCCAGCCCCGCCGGCGATTGAGGCGCGGGGGGTCGGGGGCAGCGCCCCCGCAACGGTGCCGCACCCCGGCCACGCGCAGCGGCCGGCGGGTCGGCTACGCCACGCGGGGGCGGGAGGTGCCCGGCTGGCGGGGGCGCGGCGCCGAGAGGACACCGCGCAGGGCCATCGTCGTGCCCAGGGCCACGATCGCCGCCGCCACCGACATGCCCAGTACGCCGTTCAGCGGCAGCACGATGCCGATCGCACCGCCCAGTACCCACGCCACCTGGAGCAGCGTCTCCGAACGGGCGAACGCCGACGTCCGCACCGACTCCGGCACGTCCCGCTGGATCATCGCGTCCAGCGACAGCTTCGCCAGCGCCTGGCAGAAGCCCGCCGTCGCGCCCAGCACGGCCATGAACAGCCCGCTGAAGAACACCGCCGCGAGCACCGCCACGCCCAGCGTCAGGCACAGCACCGCCGCGATGATCGCCTCCGGCGCCCGCGCCCGCAGCCACGCCCCCGCCGCCGTGCCGCAGGCGTTGCCCACGCCCGCCGAGACGCCCACGATGCCCAGCGACACCGCCGCGCTCTGCCCCGCCAGGGGATGCTCGCGCAGCAGGAACGCCAGGAAGAAGATCAGGAACCCGGACAGCGCACGCATCGAGGCGTTCGCCAGCAGCCCGCACAGCACCGACCGGCTGACCGTCCGCAGGCCCGGCCGCTTCGAGTGCGCCTCGTGCGTGGACAGCCGCGCCCGGCGCTCCCCCTTGGCCTCGTCCACCTTGTGCGGCAGCGTGAACGCCGCGACCGTGCCCCACACGAAGACCAGGCAGGCCCCGTACAGCGGCCACTGCGGTCCGATCAGGTTCAGCGCGGCACCCACCGGCGCCGCCACGCCCGTCGCCAGCAGACCGGCCAGCGTGACCCGCGAGTTCGCCTTGACGAGTGAGAACCGCGGCGGCAGCAGCCGCGGCACCACCGCACTGCGCACCACCCCGTACGACTTCGACGCCACCAGCACGCCGAGCGCCGCCGGATACAGCTGGATGCCCCCCGTCGCCACCGCCCCCGACATCAGCAGCGCCAGCAGCGCCCGGGCCAGCATCGCGGCCGCCATCGAAGCCCGGCGGCCGTGCGGCAGCCGGTCCAGGAGCGGGCCGATCACCGGGGCCAGCACGGTGAACGGGGCCATCGTGATGCCGAGGTACAGGGCCACCCGGCCCCGTGCCTCGTCCGTGGGAACGGAGAAGAACACCGTCGAGGCCAGCGCCACCGTGATCAGCATGTCGCCGGCGCCGTTGATGGCGTGCAGCTCGATCAGCTTGCCGAGGCCCGATTCACCGGCCCCGTGCGCGTGCGTGGCCCGCCGGATCCCCCGCGCCGGAAGGTGCAGCGCACGCCCGACAGCCCGGCCGGCCCGCCTGGCCGGTCCCGAGCCGTCGTCGGACGACCGTACGGGTGCCACACTCGACATAGTGCCCCACCCGGCCCCGCCGGGATGCCTCCCGGCGCGTCGCCCGGCCGGTGGCTTGTCCGCGAATCGGACCTTGCATGTGTGCCCGAGGCTTAAGACGAGGTAGCGTGCGTAGCGCGCCACCGGCGGTTGCTCCTGGCCGCGCGCCTCTTCGTGATCCCGCAGAATGGGTCGCAGTGAGGTGCGCCCGGAGTCCGATCGGGTGCGGACGTCGACGCGGCCCTCTGGTCCGCTCCGCCCGTGCCACGTACGGACAGCACCGACGGGTCGTTGTGGACGACAGTACGGACGGCGCACACGTGAGACGGCGTAGGAGAGAACGAGACCAGTGAGTGCTGCGACGACGCGAAGCCGTACCCCGCGTACCCCCGACCGCCTGTGCGTCGAGGCGGTAGAACTCGCCCGCGCGGCGGCCGAGGAGGCCGCCTTCCCCGGAGTGGTGGGCGCGCACGTCTCCGCCGTGGCGGAGGGCGACCGCGTCGTCACCCACTTCTTCGAGTCCAAGGAGCCGGGCTACCGCGGCTGGCGCTGGGCCGTCACCGTGACCCGCGCCTCCCGCGCGAAGAACGTCACCCTCGACGAAACGGTGCTGCTGCCCGGCGACGACGCGCTGCTGGCCCCCGAGTGGGTGCCGTGGAGCGAGCGGCTGCGTCCCGGTGACATGGGCCCCGGCGACCTGCTGCCCACCGACGCCGAGGACCTGCGCCTGGAGCCGGGCTGGTCGGGCGAGGACGCCCCGCCGCCGAACTCGGTGGTCTCCACCGAGATGGCCGAACTGGTCGAGGCCGAGGACGCCGACGTCACCGACCGCGCGGTGGTCCCCGTACGCGGCTCCATCACCTCGGTCGCCGAGGAGCTCGGCATGCGCCGGGCGCGCGTGCTCTCGCGGTACGGGCTGCACACCGCCGCCGACCGCTGGGACGAGTCCTTCGGAGCCAAGACCCCGATGGCGCAGGCCGCGCCCGCGTCGTGCGTGTCCTGCGGCTTCCTGGTCGCCATCGGCGGCTCGCTCGGCCAGGCCTTCGGGGTCTGCGCGAACGAGTTCAGCCCGGCCGACGGCCGCCTGGTGTCGCTCTCCTACGGCTGCGGCGGCCACTCGGAGGCCGCGGTCATGCCGGCCCCGCTGCGGCCGGCCCCGCCGGTGCTCGACTCGATGGCCTCGGACGAGTTCACCCTGCGACCGGCCCCCGACACCGGCTCGGTGCCGGTCTCGGAGTCGGACCTGCCGGCCGCGGACCTCGGCCACTCGTAGGGGACCCGCGCCCGGCGTACCCTCGCCCCATGGGGGACAGCGACGCGGACACGGACATGGTGGGACTGACCGGCCGGGTGACCGGGACGGTGGGTCCGGGGCTGGTGGGCGAGGTCATCGTCCGGATCCGGGGCGGGGCGGAGCACTTCCTCGCCCACCCGGTCGCGGGGACGGGCCGCATTCCCGTCGGGACGGTGGTGACGGTGGTCGAGTACCTGCCGCCGCGCACGGTGTACGTGATGGCCGCGTACGACAACTGACGCCCCGTCCCACCTGTACGTATCAGGATGGCGACAAGACGCGGCCGGTGTCTTCCCGGCGGGTCGCGGCAGGCGCAGACTCACCCTCGTCGGTGCCGAACGGCATCGCGCGAAGGGGGCGTTGCCGATGGCTATCGGCGTCGTGGCGGGAATCGTGCTCGCCGCAATCGTGGCTGTGATCGGCCTGTTCAAGCTCATGTGGCGGGTGGCCGAACCGAACGAGGCACTCGTCATCTCCGGCTCCACGCACAAGACCGAGGGCCTCGGCCAGGGCATGGGCTTCCGGATCGTCACCGGGCGGGGGACGCTCGTCCTCCCGGGCGTGCAGGCGGTGCGGAAACTCTCCCTGGACCTCAACGAGACCCAGCTGTCCGTGGACTGCGTCACCCATCAGGGCATCCCGCTGAGGGTGAAGGGCGTCGTCATCTTCAAGGTCGGCGACGACCTCGTGTCGATCGCGAACGCGGCCCGGCGCTTCCTGGACCAGCAGAAGATGATGCCCGAGCGCGTGCACATCGTCTTCGCGGGCCATCTGCGGTCCATCGTGGGCGGATTGACGGTCGAGGACATGATCCGCGACCGGGAGAAGCTGACGGGCCAGACCCGGATGGCGTGCGGTACGGAGATGGAGAAGCTCGGCCTGATCGTCGACTCGCTGCAGATCCACGAGATCGAGGACCCGACGGGCTACATCAAGAACCTGGCGATGCCGCACGCGGCGGCCGTCCAGCGGGACGCGCGGATCGCGCAGGCCGAGGCGAACCGGCTGGCCACGGAGGCCGAGCAGGCCGCCTTCGCCCGGATGGCCGAGGCGACGCGCGACAGCGAGATCCTGCAGGCCGGCTACCAGGCCGAGCGGGACAAGGCGGCGGCGACGGCCCGTCAGGCGGGCCCGCTGTCGGAGGCGGCGGCCCGCCAGGAGGTCGTCGTCCAGGAGACCCGGGTCGCGGAGCTGGAGGCGCACCGGCGCGAGCAGCAGCTGCAGGCGGACGTACGCAAGCCGGCGGACGCGGCGGCGTACGAGACCCGCACCAGGGCGGAGGCCGAGCGCGACGCCCGGATCTCGGCGGCGCAGGCGAAGGCGCGGGAGACGGAGCTCGCGGCGGCCGCGGAGGCGACGCGGGTGACGACGGCGGCGACGGCGGACGCGCAGGCCGTGGAGGCGCGGGGCATCGCCTCGGCGAAGGCCACGCGTGCGACCGGTGAGGCGGAGGCGGCGGCCACGCAGGCGAGGGGTCTCGCGGAGGCGGAGTCGGCGAAGGCGCGTGGCCTGGCGGAGGCGGAAGCGATCAAGGCGCGGGCCGCCGCGCTGGCGGAGAACCAGGAGGCGGTGGTCGCGCAGCAGCTGGCCGAGAACTGGCCGGCGATCGTGGAGGCGGGCGCGGGGGCCTTCGGGAACGTGGAGCACATGGTCCTGCTGAACGGGGCCGAGGGCATGTCGGAGATGTTCGCGAAGGCGCTGACCATGGGCGGCACGGGCCTGGGCGTGGCCCGCCAGCTCCTGGCCTCGATGGGCCAGCCCCCCGCCCCGGGAACCCCGTCCCCGGCCACCCCGCCGGTGAACGGCCGCATCCCGATCCACGAGGAGTAACCGCCGGCCTCCCAGCCCCTCGGGCCGCCCATTCAGCCCCTCCGGCGTTTGAGGAGCGGGGTCCGGGGCGGAGCCCCGGCAGCGGCGCGGGCGCCGAACGGTTCGGGCTCCGGCGCGGCGCCGTTGCCGGGGGCGCTGCCCCCGGACCCCCGCGCCTCGAACGCCGGCGAGGCTGGTGGTTGGCGCCGAGCCGGATGGGCAGGGGCGCTGCCCCGGACCCCCGCGCCTCGAACGCCGGCGAGGCTGATGGGGGACGGGGGCGGCGAGGCCGGAGTCGGGGTGGCGTCGGGTCAGCTGCTGCCGCGGCGGCGGAAGAGGCGTTTGGCGCCGAAGACCAGGGCCAGGGCTCCCGCCAGGACGAGGGCTCCCTTGCCGAAGCCGCCCGGCGGTTCCGTCATGGAGGACGCGCCCGGCGGGGAACCCGGCTGCGGCGAGGCCGAGGCCGAGGGGGCGGTGCCGGTGGCGACCGGGACCGCGATCACCCGGCTGCCCTGCCCCTCCGCGCCGAACATCAGCGTCGAGCCGTCCGGCGTGTACGTCACCGACTCCGCCTGCCCCTGCCACGGCGCGTCCACCCGTTCGCCCTCGCCCACCGGAAGGCCGTCCTTCCACGGGTAGGTGCGGGCCGTGAAGTAGCCCCGCAGCGTCAGCCGGGTGCCGTCGGGGGAGAACGCCCCGTCCGTCACCCACGGCACGGCGGCGACCCGCCGGAACACGTTCGTGCCGCCCGCCGTCAGCTCGGCGGGGCCCTCGTACAGGCCGCCCTTGTTCTCGTCCTTGCTGGCGATGTAGACGCGCCCCGTCACCGGATGGACCATCAGGGCCTCCGCGTTGCGCGCGCCGTCCGCGTACTTCACCGTGAACTGCGCGGCCTCGACCGTGACATCACCCAGTTGCTTCGGTTCCGGGAAGCGGTAGATCCACACGTGGTCCCAGGTGCCGCCCCGGTTGTCGCCGATGTCCCCGACGTAGAGCTGCCCGTCCGGGCCCAGCGAGATCGCCTCGACGTCGCGCGGCTTCCCGATCCCCTTCAGCGTCACCCGGGCCACCGTCCTGCCCGATGCCGAGTCCACCGCGTAGATGTACGGGCCGTCGTCGCTGTCGTTGTGCGTCCAGTACACGCCCGGGTGGATCCGGCTGGCGGCCAGGCCGCTCGACTCCTTGATCCGCGGGTCGGAGATGGTGAAGGAGGACGAGGCGGGGTTCTCGGCCGCGAGGGCCGGGCCCGGCAGCACGGCGAGTGCGGCGGCGGCGACGGCGGTGGTCAGGGCAACGGCGGCGGACGCGGCGGCGGGCGGCATGGGCAGGCGCATTCTCCCAGCCTGCCAGTACGTGCCGCGTGTCCGGCGTCACAGGGGTTTCTGTCGCGCGATCCGCGATGATGACCGGATGCGTTTCATGTTCGTCGGCGACTCCATGACCATCGGACGCGCCGGCGACTACACCTGGCGCTACCGGATGTGGCAGCACCTCAGCTCGACCTTCGGCGGTCCGTACCGGATCGTCGGTCCGCGCTGCGAGCTGTACGACACCGTCGCCGATGCGCCCACCAGCCACGCGTACGCCGACCCGGCCTTCCCGCAGCGCGCCCGCCGCCACCTGGCCGGCTGGGGCGAGGGCTGGCAGCACATGGCTCCCCTCATAGGCCCCGCGGTCGCCGACACCGGCGCCGACGTGCTCCTGGTCTCCCTCGGGCTGATCGACCTCGGCTTCTACACCGACGCGGAGCAGACCGCCGCCAACGCCCGCCGGTTCGTCGCCGGGGCGCGCGCCGCCCGCCCCTCCGTCCGGATGGTCCTGCTGCCGGTCATCCCGAACAGCCGCGCCGAGGAGGACGCCCCCTTCGCGGCCGAGGTGGCCCGTTTCAACGAGCTCCTCGCGAAGGCGGTCGCCGACCTGACGACCGACGCCTCGCCGATCCTGCTGGCCGCGCGCCCGGACGCGTACGACATCCACCGCGACACCTACGACGGCACTCACCCGAACGCCTCGGGCGAGCACCGGCTGGCGGGCGAGTTCGCGGCCGTCCTGCACCAGGCGTGGGGGATCGGCGCCCCCTACCGGCCCGCGCCGGCGCCGTAACACGCCTGGCACGACGGGGTCTTGCTTCGAGCGCACTCGAAGCAGTTGGCTAGTGCCTCATGAAGTACACGCAGCTCGGACGCTCCGGCCTCAAGGTCAGCCGACTCGTTCTCGGCACCATGAACTTCGGCCCCCAGACAGGGGAGCCCGAAAGTCACTCGATCATGGACTCCGCCCTCGATGCGGGCATCAACTACTTCGACACGGCCAATGAGGCACTTTGACGCCAGCTTGAGTAGGAGGTGGTCGCCGCCCAGGGCGAAGGGACGACGACCACCATACGTACGGCTACCTGATCACCAGGCGAAGGCCTCCGGGGACGGTCCGGGACCGGGGAAGACCTCCTCCAGCCCGGCCAGCACCTCCTCGCTCAGCTCCAGCTCCAGCGCGCGCAGCGCACCGTCCAGCTGCTCGGCGGTGCGCGGGCCGACGATGGGGCCCGTCACGCCCGGCCGGGTGAGCAGCCAGGCCAGCCCGACCTCGCCCGGCTCCAGGCCGTGCTTGTCGAGCAGGTCCTCGTACGCCTGCACCTGCGCCCGCACGGTGCTGTTCGCCAGCGCGTCCGCCGACCGGCCGGAGGCGCGGCGACCGCCCTCGACCTCCTTCTTGATGACCCCGCCGAGCAGGCCCCCGTGGAGCGGGGACCAGGGGATGACCCCGAGGCCGTACTCCTGCGCGGCCGGAATGACCTCCATCTCGGCGCGCCGCTCGGCGAGGTTGTAGAGGCACTGCTCGCTGACCAGGCCGACCATCCCGCGCCGGGCGGCAGTCTCGTTGGCCTGGGCGATCTTGTAGCCGGGGAAGTTGGAGGAGCCCGCGTACAGGATCTTGCCCTGCTGGATCAGCACGTCCACGGCCTGCCAGATCTCCTCGAAGGGGGTCAGGCGGTCGATGTGGTGGAACTGGTAGACGTCGATGTGGTCGGTCTGGAGCCGCTTGAGGCTGGCCTCGACGGCCCGGCGGATGTTCAGCGCCGACAGCCGGTCCTCGTTCGGCCAGGTCTCGCCCTCGCGGGACATGGAGGCGTAGACCTTGGTGGCCAGGACCGTCTTCTCGCGCCGGCCACCTCCCTGCGCGAACCAGGTGCCGATGATCTCCTCGGTTCGGCCCTTGTTCTCACCCCACCCATACACATTGGCCGTGTCCACGAAATTCAGACCCGCGTCGAGGGCGGCGTCCAGGATGGCGTGGCTGGTCGGTTCGTCTGTCTGCGGACCGAAGTTCATCGTGCCGAGAACGAGTCGGCTGACCTTGAGTCCGGTGCGTCCGAGCTGCGTGTACTTCATGGACCCAAGCCAACTGCTTCGAGTCCACTCCAGGCAAGAGCGGCCCACATGGTCCCTGATTTATGCATCAACGCGCATAGTCGCGTTGATGCATAGACGGCTGACCGCCACCCTCCGTACGGTCTTGGTGGTCGGCCCTGACCAGGGTCGCGAACCAGGGGGCTCACATGGCGCGTGAGAACTGACCCGGCTCATCGGCAACGGAAACGGAGAATGTGGACAGGGCGACTGCCCCAACGTGTACCGCACGGCTTCCGGCTCCCTCATCGTGTTCTACTCGTCCAGCACCATCAACCTGAAGACGAACGATCACACTCGCCCGCGGGAGCGGCTGCTATCGGTCCTGGTGGATGCGGCACGGTACCTGGGCGCCCTTCCTCTTCTGGAAGGACAACGAGGCAAGCGGCCGCGGATCGCGGTGACACGAGGTCCAGCCGCTTCGCTCGGATGACGGCATTGGTCGCGCTCTGGCCCGACAGGGGCTGGTCCTCATTGCCCAGCAGAGCGGCCAACTTTCCCGGACCGAAGCTCGCGTGGCCTTGGCAGTCGGCCCACCCGAGGGTGGCGAAGTGGACGAGGTAGGCGAGCTGGTGCCGGGAGTCCTGGGCCATGCGCCGGTACTCATGCTGGGAGATCCCGCCCCAAGAGCGACCGGTACCGAAGTGGATAGCCACTGAGCGCGGCTCCTTCCTGTGCGGCGCACGGGTTGCGCCAGTTACCCCCGCCTGGTGGCGGGACATGTGCCTCCCTTTCTTCGCGGGGGTGGACCAGCCACAGTCGGCATGGTCCTCACAGGGTGCCCAGGATTCGGGTCTGGACTCGGTCTCATGCAGTCGAGAGCGACGGCGGTGACCTGGCAGAAATCCTACGGAGCAGGGGAGGGCCCGCAGAGGGGCCCTCCTGCCGTACAGGGGAGGAGATGGTCAGCTCTCGCTGTGCACCGCCGCCAAGTCCCGGACGCGGCGCTTGAAGTCCATCGGGATCAAGACCTGCACGCGGCCCTTTCCTTCCTGCCACATGCCGTCATGTCCTTCCGGGGACATTGCCTGCACAGCGGTCAGGGGTGGCAGTTCCTCGGCGTAGATGATCGCCCTGACTCCGGCTGCCCGGAGTTCCTTGCCCTTCTCGTGCTGGGTCGACAGCTTTGCCCAGCGCTCGCGATAGGTCTCATTCGTTGGGATCTCGTCCCAGCCGTCCGGCCGGGTGGGCTGGGCCATGAGTTGCTCGCGTCGTGCGTCCAGCCGCTTGTACGTATCCCGGTACTCCTGCTTGCCCAGCTCACTGGAGTAGAGGCCAGCTTCGCGGTCCTCCCGGAGTTCTCCCAGCGCGCGGTTCACTTCCTCGATGTCCCGTGTGAAGTCGACGCCCGGGCGGAAGACCTTCCGCACGATCTCGACATCGCCGGCCGCGCGCAGGAAAACCTCCTCGACGGCCCCCTCCAATACATGAGCCGCAATGCCCTTGCTGCCCGTAGGGCAGGGCTTGTGCGTGGTCCGGGAAGCGCAGCGGTAGTACGGCCAGTTCCGACCCGGACCGAGGTACGCCGGTTCTCCGCAGGTGCAGAAGGCGACCCTGAGCATCGGAGAGCCGCCCTTCCGGTTGCCGTTGCGCTTGCTGGTGTTCTCGTCCAGCTTCTTGTTCGCCAGTTCCCACTCCTCCTGGGTGATCAGCGGCTCCGCACGCTGGAGAGGACGCCCTTCCGCGTCACGGACGACGCGAGTTCGCTTCATCTTCTGGCCGTCGATGACAACTTCCTCCGTCACCTCCATCTGACCGAGAACGTTCAGGGAGCGCACCACCTTGGCTGTGTTCGCGGCGGTCCACCGGCCGCCCTTCGGGGGCTTGCCGTTCCTGATCAGCTGGGCATCGAGCGATACCGGGGTCTTGGTCGGGTCCTCATTGAGCCACTGGGCGATGCTGTTCGCCGACTCGCCCTCGATAAGTCGGCGGACGATCTCGCGCAGCGTCCCGGCGGTGTCCGTTCCGTAGTCGTCCAGGACCAGCCGCCAGCCGTCACCGGTGTCCTGCTTCTCCGCCCGGTAGCCGTACGGGATCCGACCACCACGCCAGCGCCCCTCCTTCACCAAGTGGTTGTACGAGGACTTCGCCCGGGCCTTGATGGCTTCGAGCTCCCCTTCCGCGAAGGAAGCGATCAGACTGAACAGCAACTTGCCCATCTGCGTGTTCAGGTTGATCCCGTCCTCGACGGTGGCGACCTCCTTCCCGTGCTTCTCGCACCATTCCACGAGCGTGTGCACGTGGAGCACGCGCCGTGAGAGGCGGTCCAGCTTCAGCGCGCAGATGGTGTCGTACTCGTCGGCCCGGGACTCCTCCAGCGCGATCCGGTGCTCGATCGAGCTGACCTCCTTGCCGATAGTGGACGGAAGCCACTTGCCGAACTCCGGGCGCTTCCACGGCTCGACACCGCCGGACACGTCGATGTCCTCGACCCACCCGACGACAACGTGCCCTTCCTGGTCGGCCCATCGTTGAATCGATCGGCGCTGGCGCTCCGGCGATGTGGTCTCGTCCGACACCTTCGACAGGCGGACTACTCCCAGGACTCTTGCCACTTGCTCTCCCCATCCCCTGTGGTGCTTGGAGATCGACGCTAGGGCCCGGGCGGGCGCAGCGTCAAAATGGATTGTTCGACACGGCCAACGTGTACGGGTGGGGTGAGAACAAGGGCCGCACCGAGGAGATCATCGGCACCTGGTTCGCCCAGGGCGGCGACCGCCGCGAGAAGACGGTCCTCGCCACCAAGGTGTACGCCTCCATGTACCGCGAGGGCGACACCTGGCCCAACTACGACCGCCTGTCGGCGCTGAACATCCGGCGCGCCGTCGAAGCCAGCCTCAAGCGGCTCCAGACCGACTACATCGACGTCTACCAGTTCCACCACGTGGACCGGCTGACCCCCTTCGAGGAGATCTGGCAGGCCGTCGAGGTCCTCATCCAGCAGGGCAAGATCCTCTACGCGGGCTCCTCCAACTTCCCCGGCTGGAAGATCGCCCAGGCCAACGAGATCGCGGCCCGCCAGAGCCGGCTCGGCCTGGTCAGCGAGCAGTGCATCTACAACCTCGCCGAGCGGCGCGCCGAGATGGAGGTCATTCCGGCCGCGCAGGAGTACGGCCTCGGGGTCATCCCCTGGTCCCCGCTCCACGGGGGCCTGCTCGGCGGGGTCATCAAGAAGGAGGTCGAGGGCGGTCGCCGCGCCTCCGGCCGGTCGGCGGACGCGCTGGCGAA
Source organism: Streptomyces venezuelae (assembly GCF_008642275.1). Lineage (NCBI taxonomy): Bacteria > Bacillati > Actinomycetota > Actinomycetes > Kitasatosporales > Streptomycetaceae > Streptomyces > Streptomyces venezuelae. The sequence continues at coordinate 3,330,011 of NZ_CP029189.1, read as the reverse complement.
CAGCACCGTGCGGGCGCAGGTGCAGGCGTACGAGGACCTGCTCGACAAGCACGGCCTGGAGCCGGGCGAGGTCGGGCTGGCCTGGCTGCTGACGCGTCCGGGGGTCACCGGGCCGATCGTCGGGCCGCGCACGCAGGAACAGCTCGACTCGGCCCTGCGCGCCGTGGAGCTGGAGCTCTCGCAGGAGGTCCTGGCCGGCCTGGACGAGGTCTTCCCCGGTCCCGGAGCGTCGCCGGAGGCCTTCGCCTGGTAAGTACGGCCCGGAGGGCTACTGTCCGACGGCAGCCGCCACGGCCACGACGACGAACATCAGTACGAGCACACCGGCCATCACACGGTTTCTGGTCTTGGGATCCACCCGTCGAGCGTAACGCGGCGGCCCCCGCGTCCTGGACGCAGGGGTTCAGCCGACGAGCGGCCAGGCCCCGACGGTCTCGTAGCGGGGCTGCTCGCCCGGCACCCCGCTGACGGGGAGGTTGCTGCGGACCAGGCTGAGCGTGTCGACCTGCCAGGGCGTGCCCGCGAAGTCGGCGAGGGCGTCCAGGTAGGGCCGCAGCGGGGTGGTGCCGCGGCTGCGGGCCAGGGTGAGGTGCGGGGTGTACCGGTGGTGCTGTTCCATCGGTACGCCGGCTCGCCGGGCGGCGGCGTTCGCCCGTTCGGCGAGCATCCGCAGGCCGGTGAGCTCCCCGGCGGCTCCGGCCCACAGGGCGCGCTCCCCGAAGTGGCCGCAGCCGTGCAGCCGCAGTGCGAAGGGGGCCGTGCGGTGGGCGGCCCGTTCCAGGCGGGTGTGCAGTTCCGGGAGCACCTCGTCCCGTACCTCGCCCAGGAAGGCGAGCGTGAAGTGCCAGCCGGGCCGTCCGGTCCAGGTCAGCCGGTCGTCGTGCAGCGGGTCGACGGCCCGGGCCAGCTCGGCGACGGCCTCGTCCGGTGGGAGGACGGCTGCGAACAGTCTCATGCCGGCGAGCGTAGCCGTGCGCGCGCCGTTGTCGGGCGCTCCGCCCCCGGACCCCCGCGCCTCAAACGCCGGCGGGGCTGTGTTTCAGTCTCGCCGGCGTTTGAGGCGCGGGTCCGGGCGCAGCCCGAAAGGCAGGGCCGCAGGGCCGCAGGGTCAGGCCACCGTCACCAGTTCGCGGTGGCGCGGGACGGCCGGGACGAAGGTCACGCCGTGCCGGTTCACCCGCAGCCGGAGGTTGCCGACGCGGGCCAGGACCACGGCGATCGCGAGGGAGGCGGCCAGGGAGATCACACCGCCCGCGGCCATGCCGATCCGGGCGCCGTAGGTGTCGGTGATCCAGCCCAGCAGGGGAGCGCCCAGCGGGGTGCCGCCGGTGAACACCATCATGAACAGGGCCATGACCCGGCCCCGCATCTCGGGGTCGGTGGCCATCTGCACGCTGGAGTTGGCCGTGACGTTGACGGTCAGGCCGAAGATCCCGATGGGCACGAGCAGGGCGGCGAAGAGCCAGAAGCCGGGTGCGAAGGCGGTCACCAGGAGGAGGACCGAGAACAGGGCGGCGGCGGCCACCAGCACCCGCAGGCGGGACTGTCCGCGCCGGGCGGCGAGCAGGGCGCCCACCAGGGAGCCGGCCGCGATCAGGGTGTTGAAGAGCCCGTACGTGCCCGCGTCCCCGTGGAAGACGTCGCTGACGTACGCCGAGAGCCAGATCGGGAAGTTGAACCCGAAGGTGCCGATGAAGCCCACGAGCACGATCGGCCAGATCAGCTCGGGGCGGCCGGCGACGTAGCGCAGGCCTTCGCGCAGCTGTCCCTTGGCGCGGGGGCGCGGCTCGACCGGGTGGAGTTCGTCGGTCCGCATCATCAGCAGGGCGGCGAGGGGTGCGGCGAAGGACAGTCCGTTCAGCAGGAAGGCCCAGCCGGAGCCGACGGCGGTGATCAGTACGCCGGCGATCGCCGGGCCGACCAGCCGCGCGGACTGGAAGTTCGCGGAGTTCAGGCTGACGGCGTTGGCCACCTGGTCCTTGCCGACCATCTCGGACACGAAGGTCTGCCGGGCCGGGTTGTCGACGACGGTGACCAGGCCGAGCGCGAAGGCGGCGAGGTAGACGTGCCACACCTGGACGTGCCCGGCCAGGGTGAGGGCGGCGAGGGCGATGCCGGTCAGGCCCATCGCGCTCTGGGTGGCCAGCAGCAGCGGCCGCTTGGGCAGCCGGTCGGCGAGGACGCCGCCGTAGAGGCCGAACATCAGCATCGGCAGGAACTGCAGGGCGATGGTGATGCCGACGGCGGAGGCGGAGCCGGTCAGCGAGAGGACCAGCCAGTCCTGGGCGATGCGCTGCATCCAGGTGCCCGTGTTGGAGACGACCTGGCCGGTGGCGAAGAGCCGGTAGTTGCGGATCTTCAGCGAGCTGAACATGGAGCCCTTGCCCGCGGGTGCCGTGACGGCCCGGGGGGCGCTCACGGCGGTGGTGGGGGTGGATGTGTGGCCGGGTGCGGAGTCTGCTCCGGTTCCCGTACTCAAAAGCGTTCGCCTCCTGGCGTCGTTCCTCAGAGGTGCGCGAGCTTCTCCAGGACGGGTGCGGCCGCGCGGAGCTTGGCCCATTCGTCCTCGGTCAGCTCGGCTGCGAGCCCTGCCAGGAAGGCGTTGCGCTTGCGGCGGCTCTCTTCGAGCATCGCTTCGGCCTCCTGCGTCTGGCGGACCACCTTTTGGCGGCGGTCGTCGGGGTGCGGTTCCAGCGTGACCAGTCCCTTGGCTTCCAGCAACGCGACGATGCGTGTCATCGACGGCGGCTGGACGTGCTCGCGTCGGGCGAGCTCACCGGGTGTGGCCTGGCCGCAGCGGGCGAGGGTGCCGAGGACCGACATCTCGGTCGGGCTCAGCGATTCGTCCACACGCTGGTGCTTCAGGCGTCGCCCCAGCCGCATGACGGCGGAGCGGAGATCGTTCACGGCGGCTGCGTCGTCGCCATGGGAGAGGTCATGCATGTATTTAGAGTAACTCATTACTCTTCCTAAGGAAAACCGGTTTCCCGGGTTACACCTGGGGTCACTCATACGGGTGAGTCGGCGGCTGAAAGCGGCCCGCGCGCGCACCCCGTGCCCCGACTCTTTCGGCATGGGGACACATGTGCTGAGCATGCGCATAGACGGGGAGCTCCTCGACAGGCTCCGGATCCACGCCGCCAAACGCGGAATGAGCGTCCAGGACTATGTGGTCCGGACGCTCATTCGCGACGACTTCGACGAGCGCTTCAAGGCGGCCGTCGACGAGACAGAGAAGTTCTACGGTCTGACGTGAGCTAGTGCGCGAGGCCGAGGGCGGGCATCGCGTAGTAGAAGACGAACACCGCCGACACCACGTACATGGCCACCGGGACCCCGCGTCCCCGGCCGGTCGCCAGGCGCAGCACGCAGAAGCTGATGAAGCCGATGCCGATGCCGTTGGTGATCGAGTAGGTGAAGGGCATCATCACCATGGCCAGGAAGGCCGGGACGGCGATGGTGAAGTCGCTCCAGTCGATGTCCTTGACCGAGCCCGCCAGGATCAGGAAGCCGACCGCCACGAGCGCCGGGGTGGCCGCCTGGGACGGGACCATGGTGGCGAGCGGGGCGAGGAACAGCGCCACGGCGAAGAGGCCGCCCGTCACGACGTTCGCCATGCCCGTACGGGCGCCCTCGCCGACACCGGCCGTGGACTCCACGAAGCAGGTGGTCGCGGAGGAGGAGGTGGCGCCGCCCGAGGCGACCGCCAGACCGTCGACCAGCAGGACCCGGTTGATCCCGGGGAACTCGCCGGTCTTCTTGTCGATCAGCTTCGCCTCGTCGCCGACGCCGAGGATCGTGCCCATCGCGTCGAAGAAGCAGGACAGCAGCACGGTGAAGACGAACAGGATGCCGGTGAGCATCCCGACCTTGCCGAAGCCGCCGAACAGGCTGACCTCGCCGACGAGCCCGAAGTCGGGCGCGGCCACCGGGTTGCCGGGCCACTCGGGCACGGTCAGGCCCCAGCCGGAGTCGGGCAGCTTCGCGAACAGCTGGACCACGACGGCCACGACGGTCATGGCCACGATGGAGATCAGGATCGCGCCCGGCGTCTTGCGGATCAGCAGGGCGAGGGTGAGCAGCACGCCGATCACGAAGACCAGGACCGGCCAGCCGTGCAGGTGGCCGTCGCTGCCGAGCTGGAGCGGGACCGTGGTGTGCGCGGCGTCGGGGATGCGGGAGACGAAGCCCGCGTCGACCAGGCCGATCAGCATGATGAACAGGCCGATGCCGATGGCGATGCCCTTGCGCAGGCCCAGCGGGACGGCGCTCATGACCCGCTCGCGCAGGCCGGTGGCGACCAGCAGCATCACGACGAAACCGGCCAGGACCACCATGCCCATGGCGTCCGGCCAGCTCATGCGGGGGGCGAGCTGGAGCGCGACGACCGTGTTCACGCCGAGGCCGGCGGCGAGCGCGATCGGGACGTTGCCGATGACACCCATGAGGAGGGTCGTGAAGGCCGCCGTCAGGGCGGTGGCCGTCACGAGCTGGCCGTTGTCGAGCTGGTGCCCGTACATGTCCTTCGCGCTGCCCAGGATGATCGGGTTGAGCACGATGATGTAGGCCATGGCGAAGAAGGTCGCGAAGCCGCCGCGGACCTCGCGGGCGAGGGTCGAGCCGCGCTCGGAGATCTTGAAGTAGCGGTCCAGCGGGCCGGAGGGCTCCTGGGGGGAAGGCTCCGGGGCGGTCGCTGCGGGGGCGGGGGCCGGGGTGCTCATACGGTCCTCATTGGGTGGTTCATACGAAGAAAATGGGCCGCGCCCAAACCGTTTCAGTATGAACACATGAACGAAAGGGCGTCCATCTCCGCGCGTAGATGACGTTTCGCGCCGCCTAGACTTGCCGCATGGCGAAATGGATTGCGAAGCACGAGGCGCCCGAGCCCCTGGAGGGCCCCGTCGTCGCCACCGTCACAGGCGGCACGATCCTGTGGTTCGCCCTCTTCCTGGTCCAGCTGCCCTTCTACGGGTGGTTCGCCGACCGGGGCCGGCTGTGGTGGGTCTGGACCTGCGCGGCCGGAGGCTTCCTCGGCCTGATCGGCATCTGGTACGTCCGAGGCCGCGACGCGGCGCTGAAACGTCACGCGGAAGCTGCTGCGCAGGCCGAGCGGGACGGGCAGGCGGGCCCGGCCCCGCAGGCGTAGGCGGCTCATCCGAGGGGGCTCGGGGTGGGGCGGCGCGCGGGCTACCAGGGGACGATTCGGGTCATCCTGAGGTCGGATCTTCCCGCCGCTCAGCGAGTGAAGCGCAAGAACCCCGCTTAACGTCGAAGACATGACGCAGCGGGCTGGAACCGAATCCGACGGGCCGGAGCCGGGTGGTGGGACGGCCGCCCCCGCCATCGACGCGGGAGCGGAGCTGGACCCCGTACATCCGGTGCGACCGCCCGCGCCCCTCTTCAAGCCGGGCGGGCTCAGCACCGCCGAGGTCGCCGAGCGGGTCGCGCGGGGCGAGGTCAACGACGTTCCCCTGCGGAGCAGCCGCTCCACCACCGACATCGTCCGCGCCAACGTCTTCACCCGGTTCAACGCGATCATCGGCGTGCTCTGGGTGATCATGCTCTTCGTCGCACCGATCCAGGACAGCCTCTTCGGGTTCGTGATCGTCGCGAACACCGGCATCGGCATCATCCAGGAACTGCGCGCCAAGAAGACCCTCGACAGCCTCGCCGTCATCGGCGAGGCCAAACCCAGCGTCCGCCGCGACGGCCGGACCGCCGAGATCTCCACCTCCGAGATCGTCCTCGGCGACGTCGTGGAACTCGGCCCCGGCGACAAGGTCGTCGTCGACGGATCCGTCGGCGAGGCCGACGGCCTGGAGATCGACGAGTCCCTGCTCACCGGCGAGGCCGACCCCGTCCTGAAGAAGCCCGGCGACCCGGTGATGTCCGGGTCCTTCGTCGTCGCCGGCGGCGGCGCCTTCACCGCCACCAAGGTCGGCCGCGAGGCCTACGCCGCCCAGTTGGCCGAAGAGGCCTCCCGCTTCACGCTCGTCCACTCCGAGCTGCGCTCCGGCATCTCCACCATCCTCAAGTACGTCACCTGGATGATGATCCCGACCTCGATCGGCCTGATCATCAGCCAGCTCCTCGTCAAGGACAACAACCTCAAGGACTCCATCGCCCGGACCGTCGGCGGCATCGTCCCGATGATCCCCGAGGGACTCGTCCTGCTCACCTCCGTGGCCTTCGCGATCGGCGTCATCCGCCTCGGCCGCAAGCAGTGCCTGGTCCAGGAGCTGCCCGCCATCGAAGGCCTCGCCCGCGTCGACGTCGTCTGCCTCGACAAGACCGGAACCCTCACCGAGGGCGGCATGGACGTCACCGAGCTGCGTCCGCTCGGCGGCGCGGAGCCCTCGTACGTCAAGAAGGTGCTCGGCGCCCTCGGCGAGTCCGACCCGCGCCCCAACGCCAGCCTCCAGGCGATCATCGACGCCTACCCCGACATGGCGGAGTGGCGCTGCACCGAGTCCCTGCCCTTCTCCTCCGCCCGCAAGTACAGCGGAGCCAGCTTCAGCGAGGGCGACGGGGAGAACAACACCTGGCTGCTCGGCGCCCCCGACGTGCTGCTCCCCGCCGGGGACCCCGCCCTCGACGAGATCAACGACCTCAACGAGCAGGGACTGCGCGTCCTCCTGCTGGCCCGCTCCGCCCGGGAACTCGACGACGCGGCCGTCGCCACCGGCGTCCGGCCCACCGCCCTGGTCGTCCTGGAACAGCGGCTGCGGCCCGACGCCGCCGACACACTGCGCTACTTCGAGGACCAGAACGTGAGCGCGAAGGTCATCTCCGGTGACAACGCGGTCTCCGTCGGCGCGGTCGCCGGCAAGCTGGGCCTGCCGGGCGCGGAGAACACCGTGGACGCCCGGCGGCTCCCCACCGACCGGACCGACATGGCGAAGGTCCTCGACGACAACTCGGTCTTCGGACGGGTGAGCCCGCAGCAGAAGCGGGACATGGTGGGGGCCCTCCAGTCGAAGGGCCACACGGTCGCCATGACGGGCGACGGGGTCAACGACGTCCTCGCCCTCAAGGACGCCGACATCGGCGTGAGCATGGGCTCCGGTTCGGAGGCGACGAAGGCGGTGGCCCAGATCGTCCTCCTCAACAACAGCTTCTCGACCCTGCCGTCGGTGGTCGCCGAGGGCCGCCGGGTCATCGGCAACATCACCCGCGTGGCCACCCTCTTCCTCACGAAGACGGTCTACTCGGTACTGCTGGCCATCCTGGTGGTCTGCTCGCAGGTCGAGTACCCCTTCCTGCCCCGACACCTGACGCTGCTGTCCACGCTCACCATCGGCATCCCGGCCTTCTTCCTGGCCCTGGCCCCGAACAAGGAACGCGCGAAACCGCACTTCGTGAAACGGGTCATGCGGTACGCGATCCCCGGCGGCGTCGTCGCGGCCGTCGCCACCTTCGTCTCGTACCTGATCGCCCGCCACCACTACACGGGCCAGGGCGCCCTCGAAGCCGAGTCCAGCGCGGCCACGCTGACGCTGTTCCTGACGTCCATGTGGGTACTGGCGATCATCGCCCGCCCCTACACGTGGTGGCGGGTGGCCCTGGTCGGCGCGATGGGCGGGGCGTTCCTGATCGTCCTCGTCGTGCCGTGGCTGCAGGACTTCTTCCAGCTCAAGCTGGTGGGCGCCGTGGTGCCGTGGATCGCGGTGGCCGTCGCCGTGGGCGCGGCCGTCCTGATCGAGTTCACCTTCAGGTGGGTCGACCGGAAGGTCCCGGCCTGACCGGTCAGGACACCGACACGGGCTGCTGGCCCTCGGCGGTGGCGGCCTGCCGGGGGCCCGGGACGCCGTTCGCGGGGCGGCGCCGGGCGCCGATGTCCTTCAGGCGCATCGCCGGGCGTTCCACCAGGTGCCAGGAGAGCACCGCCGCGAACAGCGCACCGGCCAGGGAGAGACCCAGGTAGGCGGCGAAACCCCAGCGCGCGCCACCGAGGACGGCCAGCGACTGCTGCACGAGGAAGCCGTAGATGTAGATGCCGTACGAGTAGTCGTGCCGGGCGCCGATCCGCTGGAACGGCTTCGGCAGCCGGATGGCCAGCCACAGCAGCAGGTAGCAGAAGGCCGGCACGCCCAGGGCGAAGAAGTACCCGTAGTGCAGGGTCAGCGCGAACACCACCGCGCTGAGGGCCGCCAGCGGGTCGCTGACCGGGACGCGCTCCTTGTAGAGCTCCAGCACCGCACCGAGGGCGAAGGCGAAACCGAGGTAGACCATGAAGTTCACGCTGTGCGGGCCCATCAGCGGTATCACCAGGTCACCGCCGTGCGCCGCGCTCCCGGCCCCGGAGTTCAGGCGGTTGCCTACGGCGTCCCCGACGACCAGGCCGCCCAGGACCACGGCCACCGCGAGGACGGTGCGCCGGGACCGCACCAGCGACCCGCCGAGCGCGAGCAGGCCGACCCCGAGGTAGCAGAGGATCTCGTAGGCCAGTGACCACAGGGCGCCGTTCATCGCCGCGTTGTGCGTGAGCCCCTTGGTGGTCCCGGTCTCCATCACACCGGATATCCCCCACTGCCCGACACCCACGGCCCAGTTCGCCTCGACGTACGCGAAGGGCCCCTGCGGGTGGTCCCAGAACCCGGCCGTGCTGCCGTGCTGACGCCAGTACAGGTACGGGGCCACGGCGAAGGCCGTGACGGCCATGCAGACCCAGAAACCGGGCAGCAGACGCAGCGCGCGGTGCCACAGGAAGCGGCCCACGGGCAGCCGGTTCCCGCTGCGCGTCACGAGGATGCCGGAGAGGAAGAAGAAGCCGAACACGGCCATCTTCCCGAGGTCGATCTGCCCCTGCGAGAAGCCGTGACCGATCTCATGGCTGCCGAAGCCGAGGATGCCCGCGTGCGAGACCACGACGGCGGACGCGAGGATCAGCCGCAGGAGGCCCAGGCTGTTGTTCCGGCCGGAAAAGAGCTCGGAAACCGGCCCGCGGGACCACCGGAAGCCGGCCGAACGGGCTCTCCTGTCGGGCATGACGCTCCCCCTGAACGATTCCCTGAGGGCGCGTTCTCTTCGTGGTCGTGGATCCGCTGGTCGGACGAAAGCACTGATCAGTCTGAGTCGGCACGTGCCGCCTGTCAAAGGGAGAGCACGGGTTCCGGGCGGCCGCCCGCCCGGAACCCGGCCCCCCGCAGGTCAGTCGAACCAGCGGTCCCGGGCCAGTTCCGCCGTACGCGACGGGTCCTCCAGCAGCGCCGCCACCTCGAAGCGGCGCGGCCACTGGCCCGCCGACCAGGCGAGGCCGGCGGCCACGCCCTCCAGGGTGGACGCGTGGAGCGTGCCGTCGGGGGTGCGGCGCCAGTCGAGTTCCGTGCCGCCCGCGACCAGCTCCTCGTGCTCGACGTACGTCACCGGAGTGGCCGGACCCAGCAGCACGAGCACCGACTCCGGCACCTCGTGCTCCTCGCCGGGCGTGGTCACCTCCGCCGGGACCGTCTGGGAGAGGCGGCGGACCTGGAGGAGCTCCGCGAGATCCGCCGCGCGCGACGGAGGGACCGGCAGCAGCGGCAGCCCCGCCGTCAGCGGGAGCAGGTCCGGTGCGTCCGCGATCACCGCGTCGGCGGCGTCCACCACGAGCACCTCGCCGTCGACCACGGCGCGCAGCTCGTCCGGGAGGGTGACCTGCTCGGGGTCCAGATCGGCCAGCGCGCCGTAGAGGCCGTGCAGCTGGTGGCCGCTGACCTCGCGGTCCGGGTCGGCGAGCCGGCCCAGCAGTTCGGCGGCGCCGCCGGGCTCGTCCAGCAGGGCCGCGACGGAGGTGCGTACGCCCAGCGCCCGCAGGACCTGCTCGTCCTCGAAACCGGTGGCGTCCGCCGAGGTGTAGAGGCCCGCCAGCAGCGGGTCGCCGCCCGCTGCGCGCAGACCCGCCGGGCGGCGGCCGTCGAGCACCGGGTGGTCGCGCAGCCACCACGCCGTGTACGGGCGCACCGACTGGGTGGTGCCGTCCGGCAGCAGGATCCGCACGGGCTGGGTCAGCGCGTCGCGCAGCGGCGGCTGCGCGAGCATGGCGAGGGCCTGCGGCCAGCAGTCGTCGTCGACGAGGTCGAGGTCCCGGACGGCGATCAGCTCGGTCGCCACCGGCGGGACCGGCAGGTCGGGCAGCTGGTCCAGGACGTCCTCGCACCACACGTCCACCGCGTCCAGCAGGCCCGCGTCGTCGGGCTCGGCGAAGTCGCCCTCGCGCGGTTCCAGCTCGTCCGGGTCCAGGACCACGTCGGTGGCACGGACCAGCTGGAAGGTGGCCAGGACCCCGCACGCGGTGAGCGGGCCCGCGCCCCACCGCTCGGCGAGGTCCGCGTCCACGTACGGGACCTCGTCCTCGCGGATCACCGAGGCCAGCGGGCTGCCCGGCAGCAGGAGCTCGCCCGCCGGGACCAGTTCCCCGTCCTCGTCGGGCAGGGCCAGCGCGCCGAGCCAGGGCTCGTCGCCCGGTGCCAGATCGGCGTCCCGGACCAGCCCCAGGACCACCTCGGCCAGCTCGTCGGCGTCCAGGGTGTCGGCGTCCTCGTCCCAGATCTCCCCCGCGTCGAGGGAAGCCGCGACGGCGGCCCGCACCTGCGGCGTCGTCAGGACCGCGCGGGCCGTGGCCGGGAGGGCGCCGAGCTTCTCCAGCAGCGGGTGCGCCGCGTCCGGATGGGCCACCTTCAGGCCCAGCCGCGCCAGGTCCGCCGGGGTGTCCGCGCCGGGCAGCAGGATGTGCCGGGGGCCGATGGAGGTGCGCCCGTCGGCGAGCGGCACGGGCAGCCCCGACAGCCGGTCGGGGTCCACCCCGGCGAGGCTGTCGTAGAGCCGGTGCCACCACTCGGGGGTCCGCTCGATGCCCGCGATCCGCTCGATGGCGTCACCCAGCGGGAGCCGGCCCACCCCCAGGGTGCGCAGCTCGGCCCGGCGCTCCAGGCCGGCCGGCAGCAGCGTCGGCAGGACCTCGGCGAGGACCCGTACGGTGTCGGCGCCCGCGCCCTCCACCACCTCGGCCTCGAAGGGGCGCAGGGCGGCGCGCTCCTCCGCGTGCTCGGGCGGCGCGGCCGGTGCGAGGAAAGCCGTACGGGGCAGCCGCTGGAGCACGGCGGCGCGCAGGGCCCCGTCCAGCTCGCCCTTGCCGAGCGGGCCGGGCACCAGGTCCACGAGGGCGGTGCTCACCGGGTCCCAGGCGCCGAGGAGTTCGGCGTACGCGTCGGCCGCGCGCTCCACGAGGAAGTCCAGCAGCGGCCCGGGCGCCGGATGCCGGCGGGTGGTGTCCAGCGGCAGGGTCGCGATGAGCAGCGCCGGGATGCCCAGCGGCTCGTCGGTGGGGGTCGGCGCGTGCACCACCGGGGCGGTGACCGGGCGCAGCGGGGCGCCGTCGGAGTCGACGGGCACGGCCCAGGACACCGCCCAGGCGGGCCGCAGCCGCTCCTCGACGGGCCGGTCGGCGAGCAGCGCCCGCTCGATGGGGCCGCCGTGGCGGACGGTGCGCCAGCGGTGGGTGACCGTACCGGAGGCGGTGGTGTCCTCGATGACCGTGTACGGGCCCTCGTCGCGCCGGTGCAGGGTGCGCGTCCCCTCGGACGGGGTCTCCACGACGACCTCGCGCAGCCCGGGCAGGGTCAGCAGCAGGGCGTCGTCGACGCCTGCCAGCAGCCGCTCCACCAGCCCCTCGGCGGCGGCGTCGCGCAGCGGGAGGACCACGACGGTGTCGTAGCCCTCGGGGGCGGTGCCCTCGGCGGGCAGCGGGAGGCGCAGCAGCGGAACGTGCCCGTCGCGGCGGCGCAGTTCGTCGCCGAGGCCGGGGCTGCCGACGGCCGCGCCCCGGGCCAGTTCGCGGGCCTCGGCCAGGGACCAGCGCACCCCGCCGTGCCGGCCGAGCACCGCCGGTTCGTCGGAGACGGCCAGCACGGCCGCGAAGCCGACACCGAACCGGCCGACGCTGTCGCCGGCGGGCTCCCGCTTGGCGGAGGCGCGCAGCGTGCTCAGCGATTCCACGCCCGTCGCGTCCAGCGGGGCACCGGTGTTGGCGACGGCCAGCAGTGCGTGGCCGGCCTCGCCCTCGTGCAGGGTGAGCCGCAGCCGGCCGGGCACCTTGGCCCGGGCCGCGGCGTCGGCGGCGTTCTGCGCCAGCTCGATGACGAGCCGGTCCCGGTAGCCGCCGAGCGCGAGGTCCTCCTCGGCGTTGGCGTCCTCACGGAACCGGGCCGGGCCCGCGCCCCACGCGTCGAGCACCCCGCGCCGCAGCCGGGCCGTGCCGAAGGGGTCCACACCGCTCTGGGCCGCCGTCACTCGCACGCTCACGCCGCTGCCTCCAAGAATCGCCGCCGGAGCCCTGAAGGTACCGCGTGCGGCCGAACCCCCACGCCGGTGGCCTCGGGGTGTCCGGGGAACGCCGAAGCCCCCGGCGACCGCAGGTCACCGGGGGCTTCGGGCCGTAGGGGGCGGACGGTGGTCAGAGCTTGTCGATGACGAAGTCGATGCAGGCGGTCAGCGCCTGCACGTCCGCCGGGTCGATCGCCGGGAACATCGCGATGCGCAGCTGGTTGCGGCCCAGCTTGCGGTACGGCTCGGTGTCCACGATCCCGTTGGCGCGCAGCACCTTGGCGACGGCCGCCGCGTCGATGTCGTCCGAGAAGTCGATCGTGCCGATGACGGAGGAGCGCTTGTCGGCGTCCACGACGAACGGGGTCGCGTACTTCGAGGCCTCCGCCCAGCCGTACAGGTTGCGCGCACTGGCCGCCGTACGGCCCGTGGTGAACTCCAGGCCGCCCTGGCCGTTCATCCACCGCAGCTGCTGGTCCAGCAGGAAGAGGGTGGACAGCGCAGGGGTGTTGTAGGTCTGGTTCTTCAGCGAGTTGTCGATCGCCGTCGGCAGCGAGAAGAACTCCGGGATGTGCCGGGTACCGGAGGCGTGCACGCGGGCCGCGCGCTCCAGGGCCGCCGGGGAGAACGCCGCCAGCCACAGACCGCCGTCCGAGGCGAAGGACTTCTGCGGGGCGAAGTAGTAGACGTCCGTCTCGGTGATGTCCACCGGCAGACCGCCGGCACCCGACGTCGCGTCCACCAGAACGAGGGACCCGGCGTCGGCGCCCGCGACGCGCTTGATCGGCGCCGCCACACCCGTCGAGGTCTCGTTGTGGGTGTACGCGTAGACGTCCACGCCCGCCTCGGCCACCGGCTCCGGGTGCGTGCCCGGGTCGGAGGAGATCACGGACGGCGCGTCCAGCCACGGCGCGAGCTTCGCGGCCGTGGCGAACTTCGAGGAGAACTCGCCGAAGGTGAGGTGCTGGGACTTCTGCTCGATCAGACCGGCGGTCGCGATGTCCCAGAAGGCGGTGGAGCCGCCGTTGCCCAGGATCACCTCGTACCCCTCGGGCAGGGAGAAGAGGTCCCGGAGTCCCTGGCGCACCGAGCCGACCAGGTTCTTGACCGGGGCCTGGCGGTGTGAAGTGCCGAGCAGGGAGGTACCGGTGGCGGCGAGGGCGTCCAGCGCCTCGGTCCGCACCTTGGAGGGGCCCGCGCCGAAGCGTCCGTCGGCGGGCTTGATGTCAGCGGGAATCTGGATCTCAGCCACGAGCGGAGCGTATCGGGTCCCGGTCCGCGCTTCTGAGGCGCGTCCACCCGATGAGACGGATCCGGCCAGTGGCAGGGTGGTGACGTGACGTCACCCGGTGAACTCGAACGGACATTGCGGGAGAACCTGCGCGGGGAGGTCGACTTCGGCGCCGCCGCACGCGCCCTGACCACCATGGACGCCTCGAACTACCGGCGCGTCCCGGTGGGTGTGGTCGCCCCGCGCGACGCCGGCGACGTGGCGGCCGCCCTCGCCGTGTGCGCGGCGGCCGGGGTCCCGGTCGTGCCGCGCGGCGGCGGGACCTCCGTCGCCGGCCAGGCCACCGGGGTGGGCGTCGTCCTCGACCTCACCCGGCACATGAACGCCCTGCTGTCGGTGGACCCGGCGGCCCGGACCGCCGTCGTCCAGCCCGGACTGGTCCTCGACCGGCTGCGGGACGCGGTGCGCCCGTACGGGCTGACCTTCGGGCCCGACCCGTCCACGCACTCCCGCTGCACCCTCGGCGGCATGATCGGCAACAACGCGTGCGGGGCCCACTCGGTGGCCTGGGGCACCACCGCGGACAACGTGACCGAGCTGGCCGTGACGGCGTACGGAGGCACCGAGCACCGCATCGGCACCGGCTGGGCGGGCGCCCCCGCCGGCCTGCGGGAGCTGGTCACCGGACACCTCGGGCTGCTGCGCACCGGTATGCCGCCCGGCTTCTCGCGGCGGATCTCCGGCTACGGGGGCCTCGACGCGCTGCTGCCCGAGCACGGGGTGCGGCTGGCGCGGGCGTTCTGCGGCAGCGAGGGCACGCTCGGGGTGGTGACGGAGGCGGTGGTGCACCTGGTGGAGGCGCCGCGCGCGCCGGTGCTCGCCGTCCTCGGGTACGCGGACGAGAGCGCGGCGGCCGATGCGGCGGCGGGACTGCTGCCGTACGGGCCGCTGACGGTGGAGGGAATGGCCGAGGACCTGGTCGGCGGCACGGCTTCGCAGCTGCCCCGCGGCGGGGCGTGGCTGTTCGTGGAGATGCCGGACGAGGGCGGGGCGCGCGCGGTGCTGCGGGCCGCCGACGCGGTGGACCGGCTGCTGGTCACCGACCCGGCGGCGCAGCGCGCGCTGTGGCGGATCCGCGAGGACGCGGCGGGCACCGCCACCCGGATGCCGGGGGGCACCTCCCGGACGGAGTCCGGGGGAGGGGCCATGGCCTGGCCGGGGTGGGAGGACTGCGCGGTGCCGCCGGCCCGGCTGGGGGCGTACCTGAGGGAGTTCCGGGCCCTGCTGGCCGCGCACGGGCTGCGCGGATCCCCGTACGGGCACTTCGGCGAGGGCTGCGTGCACGTACGGATCGACTTCGACCTGGCGTCGGCGGCGGGCATCGCCCGCTTCCGGGACTTCTCCGGGGAACTGGCCGATCTCGTCGTCGCGCACGGAGGGTCCCTGTCGGGGGAACACGGGGACGGGCAGGCCCGCGCGGAACTGCTGCCCAGGATGTACGGGACGGAGGTGGTCCGGCTCTTCGGCGCGTACAAGGACGTGTGGGACCCGGCGGGCGGCATGAACCCGGGGATGCTGGTCAGACCGGCACGACTGGACGAGAACCTGCGCTTCGCGGTGCTGCCCGCCACCTCGCTCGCACGTGAGGTCGCGCGCTGCGTGGGCGTCGCGAAGTGCCGGACGGCCGAACCGGGCGGCTCCGCGGTGATGTGCCCCTCCTACCGGGTCACGGGCGAGGAACGGCACTCCACCCGGGGCCGGGCCCGGCTGCTGCACGAGATGCTGGCCGGGGAGATCGTCACGGACGGCTGGCGTTCGGCGGAGGTCGCCGAGGCACTGGACCTCTGCCTGGGGTGCAAGGGCTGCCGCAGCGACTGCCCGGTGGGCGTGGACATGGCCGCGTACAAGGCGGAGTTCCTGCACCGGCACTGGGCGGGCCGGATCCGCCCGCTCTCCCACTACACCCTGGGCGGCCTGCCGGGCTGGCTCCGGCTGATCGCGGGCCTGCGGGCGGCGGGCGCCGTCAACGCCCTGGCCCGGTACGTGCCCGTACCCGGGCTGGACCGGGACCGGGGCGGGCGCCTGCCGGAGCTGGCGCGCGAGCCGTTCACCCGGTGGTGGCGGGCGGAGGGAGCGGCGGGCGCGGAGGGAGCGTCGGGGTCTCGTGCGGGCACCGGTGAGGGCACCGGTGCGGGGCGGCCGGTCACCCTCTGGCCCGACACGTTCACCCAGTACCTGAACCCGGACGCGGGCCGCGCGGCCGTACGGGTGCTGCGGGCCGCGGGACTGCGCGTCGAGGTGCCCGCCGCCGCGGCCCGGGTGTGCTGCGGCCTCACGTACGTGTCCACGGGCCGCCTCGACCGCGCCCGCACCGTCCTGCGCCGGACGCTGGACGCACTGGTAGACGTACCGGGGCCCCTCGTGGTGCTGGAGCCGAGCTGCGCCGCGGCCCTGCGCACCGACCTGCCTGAGCTGCTCCCCGACGACCCCCGCGCGGCCCGCGTCGCGGGGGCGGTGCGGACCTTCGCCGAGACCCTGGAGCAGTACGCCCCGCACTGGCGGCCGCCGCGCCTGGACCGGAAGGTGGCCGGCCAGACCCACTGCCACCAGCACGCGGTGCTCGGGGACGGCCCCGACCGGCGGCTGCGCGAGCGGGCCGGGCTCGTGGGCGAGCTCAGCGGGGGCTGCTGCGGGCTGGCGGGCAACTTCGGCTTCGAGCCCGGGCACCACGAGGTGTCGGTGGCCTGCGCGGAGGAACAGCTGCTCCCGGCCCTGCGGGCGGCTCCGCCCGGCACGGCGATCCAGGCGGACGGATTCTCGTGCCGCACGCAGATCGCACAGCTGGGCGGGGTACGGGCCCGGCACCTGGCGGAACTCCTGGCGGAGGGGTTGTAGGGCGGCCGTAGCACGGTGTTGGCACGGTTGTAAGGCAGGACATACGGCGACACTCCTTACGGGCCCTTAGTCTGGAGAGATGCCCGCACCTTCCTCTTCGTCCACCCCGGCGGCCTCGCCGGCCGTCACCGCACCGGCCCCGTCGACGGCCGAGGGCCCCCGCGCCGGTTCCGCTTCCGGTTCGGGCTCTGGTTCCGGTTCCGGTTCGGGGCTCGGTCCCGTGGCGCTGGTGATCTCCGCGGGGATCTCGGTGCAGTTCGGCGCCGCCCTTGCGGTCATGATCATGCCGAGGGCGGGAGCGGCGGGCGTGGTCACCCTGCGCCTCGCGGCAGCCGCGCTCGTCCTGCTGCTCCTGTGCCGCCCGAAGGTGCGCGGCTACTCCCGTTCCGACTGGGGCACGGTGCTCGCCTTCGGCGTCGCCATGGCAGGGATGAACGGCCTCTTCTACCAGTCCATCGACCGGATCCCGCTCGGCCCGGCCGTCACCCTGGAGGTCCTCGGACCGCTCGTCCTGTCCGTCGTCGTCTCCCGGCGCCTGGTCAACCTCCTGTGGGCCGGGCTCGCGCTCGGCGGCGTGGTCCTGCTGTCCGGGCACGGCGGCGGCGGCCTCGGCTTCGGCTCCCTCGACCCGCTGGGCGCGGCCTACGCACTCGGAGCCGGCGCCATGTGGGCGGCGTACATCGTGTTCAGCGCGCGTACGGGCCGCCGCTTCCCGCAGGCGGACGGGCTCGCGCTGGCGATGGCGGTGGCCGCCGTCGTCTCGCTCCCGCTCGGCGTCGCCGAAGCAGGCTCGAACCTGCTGGTCCCGAGCACCCTCGCCCTCGGCCTGGGCGTCGCCGTCCTGTCCTCGGTCCTGCCGTACACGCTGGAGCTGCTCGCGCTGCGGCGCATGCCGGCCCCGACCTTCGCGATCCTGATGAGCCTGGAGCCGGCCATCGCCGCCACCGCGGGCTTCCTCGTCCTGCACCAGGCCATGTCCGCACTGGACGCCCTGGCCATCGCCCTCGTGATCGCGGCCAGCATGGGCGCGGTCCGCTCCCAGATCCGGAAGAAGGCCGCCTGATGGACGTCACCACCTACCTGGCAGCGGTCCCGGAGGCCCGGCGGGAGGCCCTGGTGCGGCTGCGGGCGCTGTGCCTGGAGGAGCTGACCGGGTTCGAGGAGGGGATCGCGTACGGCATGCCGGTGTACGTGCGGGCGGGCGGCACCGAGGGCGAGATCGCCTGGGCGAACCAGAAGCAGTACATCTCCTTCTACCTGCTGCGCACCGACGTCCGCGACGCCTTCGCGGACCGCCTGGCCCCCCACGACATGGGCAAGGCCTGCCTCCGCTTCCGCAACCCCGCCAAGGTCGACTTCGACCTCCTCCGCGACCTGCTCCGGGCGACGGCCCGGGCAGGGCACGGCGAGGTCTGCTGAGGGGCGGGCGGGCCGGGTGCGGGGTCAGCCGAGCGGGAGGTCCAGGTAGGACGGGGTGGCGTCCGGGGAGGTGAACGCCAGGGTCGCCCGGGGCAGGTTGGCGTCGGCGTAGAAGGGGTCGCGGGCGTCGATCACCAGCATCAGGCGGTGGCCGCGCGGCAGGTCGTAGGCCGTGGCCTGGAGATCGATGTCCGCGCTGATCAGGCTGTCGGGCGGGGAACCCAGGTCGGTGTACGGGGCGTGCGTGACGAGGTGGGCCGTGCCGTCGGGGGCCGTGTCGAGGAGGTACGCGACGAAGGTCGACCCGGGGTTCGCCGCCCGGTACGTCACGCGCAGCCGCGGTGTCCCGCGCAGCCGCATCGTCTCCGCGGCCGGGTCGGCGGTCCACACGGCGGCGACGGTGCGGTCGATGTCCTGGGTCCGGTAGGTCTTCGGGCGGCCGGCGATCTCCGCGTAGCCGGACTGCACCACCGTGTCGGCGACCGTCGCCGGGGTGTCGACCCCGCACAGCACGGTCGACGTCCAGCCGGGCTGCGGTTCGTCGCCGAGCTCGCCGTCGCCCGCCAGGTGCAGCCGTTCCAGGCGTTCGGTGAGGGACGGCCAGGTCGGCCGGAATTCGAGGGTCCTGCTCCACATGACCTCGCCGAGTACCTGGCCCTCGGCGTGGATGCCCTTGTCGATCTCCCTGAGGTGGTGGTCGAGCCAGCGGTGGGCGTCCGTCCAGATCCGGTTGGGCAGGCCGAGCATGCCGGTCATCTCGGGGCCGGAGTGGTCGCCGATGGAGACGGCGAGGCGTTTGGGGCCGGTCAGTTCGTTGAACATCTTCAGCGTCTGGTTGGGCGGGAAGAGCGTCTCGTGCCAGGCGTGCGAGAAGAAGACCGGCACCTGGCGGCGGTTGAGCTCCTTGATGTGGGTGAAGGGCGAGCGGGTCTCCGCCCAGCGCAGGGTGCCCCGGACGTCGCGGTCGGCGAGGACGTTGTCGAAGACGCTCTGCGTCTGCGGGCTCAGCCGGGCCTTCGCGGCCGCGTCGAGCAGGGCCCGTACGGCCGCGACGTGCCGGGTGGAGTTCTCGTAGAAGGCCTCGCCGAGGTCGCCCCAGGTGCTGAGCGCGACCACGGCGTCGACGCGGGTGTCGTGCGCGGCGACGAGCTGGCTGATCCCGGAGCCGTACGAGTCGCCGAGGAAGCCGATCCTCGTCACCGGGCCGGTGCTGCGCTCGACGAGGTGGTCCAGGGCCCGGCTGCCGTCGGCGACGTCGAGCGGGCCCGCCACGTCGACCTGGCCTTCGGAGCCGCCGAAGCCGCGGGCGGAGTACGCGAGGACGTTGTAGCCGCGGGCGGCGAAGCGGGAGGCCTGGACGGCGTACGGGAGCCAGCCCAGGCCGGTCCACGGCGAGGGCATGACGACGGCGGGGCGGGGCTGGGGCCCGGTGTGCCGCCAGAGCGCGGCGTCGAGGAGGTCCCCGTCGGCTCCGGTCACCTTGCTCCGGGTGAAGACGGCGACCGAGCGGACCTCTGCGACCTCGGCGGCGCGGGCGGGGGCCAGCCCGGTGACGTCGCCGCTCTCCAGGGCGGTGACGAAGGCCAGGAGGGCGGTCGCGTCGAGTTCGGGATAGAGCGAGAAGGGCGTGCGGGAGAAGGGGGTACGGGCGGCTGGAGTCACGTCGGTCCATCCTCTTCGGCGTCGTCGAGTGACAGGAACGTGTGCGCCCGCCCGGGCCCGGAGCGGAGCGTTCAGTATCGACGGGACATCCGGTGACGTATCGCGAGTTTCCGGGTTGCGGCCGAAATCGTCCCCGCCGGTTCCGCGGGCCGCCGCGCGGCGGGACCTGCGGCCGGCGGGCGGAGCGACAACTGCCCTCTCCGTGAGGTGCGTTGGCCCGCGTGGCGGGAAGGTGCCGCCACCCGAGAACATCATGCAAGCATGCTTGATTGTTTTGATGAGTGCTGCCAGTCTTCCCCTCACGCCGAGAAGGGGAGCGCACCGTGCCCGATCCGTCCGCCGTCGACGCAGCCGTCGCCGTCTTCGCAGATCTGCGCGAGGAAGGCCGTGAACTGGACTCCCTGGTAAGAGGGTTGGCCGAACCGGACTGGGCCCGGCCCACCCCCGCACCCGGTTGGACCATCGCCCACCAGATCGCCCACCTGCACTGGACCGACCGGGCCTCCCTGCTCTCCCTCACCGACGCCACGGGTTTCGGCGTCATGGTCGAGGAGGCGCTGAAGGCCCCCGACTCCTTCGTCGACGACGGCGCGCGCGAGTACGCGGGGCTGCCGCCCGCCGAACTGCTCATCCGCTGGCGGGGGACCCGCGACACCCTCGCCCAGGCCCTTGCCACGGCCTCGCCCGACACCCGATTCCCCTGGTACGGGCCCCCGATGAAGGCCGCCTCCATGGCCAGCGCCCGCCTGATGGAGACCTGGGCCCACGGCCAGGACGTCGCCGACGCGCTCGGCGTGCGCCGCACCCCGACCGGCCGACTGCGGCACGTGGCGCGCATCGGCGTACGGGCCCGCGACTACGCCTACGCCGTACGCGGACTGCCCGCGCCCGGAGAGCAGTTCCGGGTGGAGCTGACGGCCCCCGACGGCCCACAGGTGTGGACGTACGGTCCGCAGGACGCCCCGCAGCGGATCACGGGCCCGGCGCTCGACTTCTGCCTCCTGGTCACCCAGCGGGCCCACCGCGCCGATCTCGCCCTGACCGCGACCGGCCCCGACGCGGACCAGTGGCTGGACATCGCCCAGGCGTTCGCCGGCCCGGCGGGCGCGGGCCGCGAACCGGGCGCCGGGCGGCAGCCGGAGGCCGGACAGGACCCGGCTGCCGGACCGGACCAGGGGGCCGGGCGATGAGCCGGCGGCCGCTGCGCATCGGCAACGCGTCCGGCTTCTACGGCGACCGCTTCAGCGCCCTGACCGAGATGCTCACCGGCGGCCCCCTCGACGTGCTGACCGGGGACTACCTGGCCGAGCTGACCATGCTGATCCTGGGCCGGGACCGCCTGAAGAACCCCGAGCTCGGCTACGCCAAGACCTTCCTGCGCCAGCTGGAGGAGGGCCTCGGGCTCGCGCACGAACGGGGCGTACGGATCGTCACGAACGCGGGAGGCCTGCATCCGGCCGGACTCGCCGACGCGGTACGGGCGCTGGCCGCCAAGGTGGGCGTGCCCGTCTCCGTGGCCCACGTCGAGGGCGACGACCTCACCTCGCGCGAGGAAGGCGCCCTGACGGCCAACGCCTACCTCGGCGGCGCCGGCATCACCGCCTGCCTGCGGGCCGGGGCGGACGTGGTCGTCACCGGCCGGGTCACGGACGCGGCGCTGGTCAGCGGCCCGGCCGCCTGGTGGTTCGACTGGACGCCGGAGGACCACGACCGGCTGGCGGGGGCGGTCGTCGCCGGCCACGTCCTGGAATGCGGCACCCAGGCCACCGGCGGCAACTACTCCTTCTTCACCGCCCACGACGTCCGCCGCCCCGGCTTCCCGCTCGCGGAGATCTCCGCGGACGGCTCGGCGGTCATCACCAAACACCCCGGCACCGGCGGAGCCGTCACCACCGGCACCGTCACCGCCCAGCTCCTCTACGAGACCCAGGGCGTCCGCTACCTGGGCCCGGACGTGACCGCCCGCCTGGACACCGTCCGGCTGACCGACGAGGGCACCGACCGGGTACGCGTCACGGGAGTGCGCGGCGAGGCCCCGCCGCCCTCCCTGAAGGTGGGCGTCACCCGGCTCGGCGGCTGGCGCAACGAGGTCGTCTTCGTCCTGACGGGCCTGGACGTCGAGGCCAAGGCGGACCTCGTCCGCACCCAGCTCGCCGAGGTGCTGGCGGGCGTGGCCGACACCACCTGGACCCTGGCCCGCACCGACCACGAGGACGCCGACACGCAGGAGACGGCCTCCGCCCTGCTCCGGCTGGTGGTCCGCGACCCGTCCCCGGACCGGGTCGGCCGCACCCTGACCTCGGCGGCGATCGAGCTGGCCCTCGCCAGCTACCCGGGCTTCCACGTCACCACCCCACCGGGCCCGGCCCAGCCCTACGGCGTCTTCGCCTCCACCTCCGCCCCGGCAACGGAGGTCCCCCACACCGCGGTCCTCCCGGACGGCACCCGCGTCCAGATCCCCGCCCCACCCGCCGCACATCCAGCCCCACCGGACGAGCCGACCGCACGTTCAGCCGGGCCGGACGAGCCGGCCGCACGTTCAGCCGGGTCGGCGGAGACCGCCGCATTTCCAGCCTCGCCGGCGTTTGAGGCGCGGGGGTCCGGGGGCGGAGCCCCCGAGGGGGTCGGGGGCGCAGCCCCCGCCGGGTCCGGGGCGGAGCCCCGGGAGACCGTCCGCGCCCCCCTCGGGGCGCTGGCCGGGGCCCGCAGCGGCGACAAGGGCGGCGACGCCAACGTCGGCGTCTGGGTCGCCACCGGCCCCGCCTGGGACTGGCTGCGCGACACCCTCACCGTCGACCGCTTCCGGGCCCTGCTCCCCGAGACCGCGCGCCACGCGGTGACCCGGCACGAACTGCCCAACCTCCGCGCCCTCAACTTCACCGTCACCGGCATCCTCGGCGACGGCGTCGCCTCCGGCCACCGCTTCGACCCCCAGGCCAAGGCACTCGGCGAATGGCTCCGCGCCCGCCACCTCGACATCCCCGCCGCCCTCCTCCCGGCCCCGGAGGCCACCTCATGACCCGCCTCGGCACCACCGTCGACCCGCACGCCCCCGAGCACACCCGGGCCCGTACCGCCGCGCTGGAGCGCCTCGCCGCCCTCGACGCCGAGCACGCCAAGGCCCTGCAGGGCGGCGGCGACAAGTACACGGCCCGCCACCGGGCCCGCGGCAAGCTGCTGGCGCGCGAGCGCGTCGAGCTGCTCCTGGATCCCGACACCCCGTTCCTGGAACTGTCCCCGCTCGCCGCCTGGGGCAGCGACTACCCCGTCGGCGCCTCGATGGTCACCGGCATCGGCACCGTCGAAGGCGTCGAGTGCCTGATCACCGCCAACGACCCCACCGTCCGCGGCGGCGCCTCCAACCCGTGGACCCTCAAGAAGGCCCTGCGCGCGAACGAGATCGCCCGGCAGAACCGCCTCCCCGTCATCAGCCTCGTGGAGTCCGGCGGCGCCGACCTGCCCTCCCAGAAGGAGATCTTCATCCCGGGCGGCGCGATCTTCCGCGACCTCACCCGGCTCTCCGCCGACGGCATCCCGACCGTCGCCGTCGTCTTCGGCAACTCCACCGCCGGAGGCGCCTACGTCCCCGGCATGTCCGACCACACCATCATGATCAAGGACCGTTCCAAGGTGTTCCTCGGCGGTCCGCCCCTGGTCAAGATGGCCACCGGCGAGGAGAGCGACGACGAGTCCCTCGGCGGCGCCGACATGCACGCCCGCGTCTCCGGACTCGCCGACCACTACGCCCTCGACGAGTACGACGCCATCCGCCAGGCCCGCCGCGTCGTGGCCCGTCTGAACCACCGCAAGCCCCACCAGGACCCGCCGAAGGCCGAGGAACCCCTCCACGACCCCGAGGAACTCCTCGGCATCGTCCCGCCCGACCTCAAGACCCCCTTCGATCCGCGCGAGGTCATCGCCCGGATCGTCGACGCCTCCGACTTCGACGAGTTCAAGCCCCTCTACGGCCCCAGCCTCGTCACCGGCTGGGCCACCCTGCACGGCTACCCGGTCGGCATCCTCGCCAACGCCCAGGGCGTGCTGTTCAGCGCCGAGTCACAGAAGGCCGCCCAGTTCATCCAGCTCGCCAACCAGCGAGACATCCCGCTCCTCTTCCTCCACAACACCACCGGCTACATGGTCGGCAAGGAGTACGAGCAGGGCGGCATCGTCAAACACGGCTCGATGATGATCAACGCGGTCTCCAACTCCCGCGTCCCCCACCTCTCCGTCCTCATCGGCGCGAGCTACGGCGCAGGCCACTACGGCATGTGCGGGCGCGCCTACGAGCCCCGCTTCCTCTTCGCCTGGCCCAGCGCCAAGTCCGCCGTCATGGGCCCCCAGCAGCTGGCCGGAGTGCTCTCCATCGTGTCCCGGCAGTCCGCCGCCGCCAAGGGGCTCCCGTACGACGAGGAGCAGGACGCCGGAATGCGCGCCTTCGTCGAAGCGCAGATCGAGTCCGAGTCCCTGCCGATGTTCCTGTCCGGGCGGATCTACGACGACGGAGTCATCGACCCGCGCGATACCCGTACCGTCCTCGGCCTGTGCCTGTCGGCCGTCCACAACGCCCCCGTCGAGGGCGCCCGTGGCGGCTTCGGCGTCTTCCGGATGTGAGCCCGCACATGACCCAGCAGCCCATCACCTCCCTCCTCGTCGCCAACCGCGGCGAGATCGCCGTCCGGATCTTCAGGACCGCCCGCACCCTGGGCCTGGCCACCGTCGCCGTCCACTCCGACCCCGACGCCGGCGCCCTGCACGTCCGCGTCGCCGACGCGGCCGTACGGCTGCCCGGTGCGGCCCCCGCCGACACCTACCTGCGCGGCGAGCTGATCATCAAGGCCGCCCTCGCCGCGGGCGCCGACGCCGTGCACCCCGGCTACGGCTTCCTCTCCGAGAACGCCGACTTCGCCCGCCAGGTCCTGGCCGCCGGACTGACCTGGATCGGCCCGCCCCCCGACGCCATCGAGGCCATGGCCTCCAAGACCCGTGCCAAGGAACTCGTGCGCGCCGCCGGGGTGCCCCTCCTCGACCCCGTCGACCCGGCCACCGCCACCCCCGCCGACCTGCCCCTCCTCCTCAAGGCCGCGGCCGGCGGAGGCGGCCGCGGCATGCGCGTGGTCCGCGACCTCGACCAGCTGGGGGAGGCCCTCGACGCCGCCTCGGCCGAGGCCCGCTCCGCCTTCGGCGACGGCGAGGTCTTCGCCGAGCCCTATGTGGAACGCGGCCGCCACGTCGAGGTCCAGATCCTCGCCGACACCCACGGCACCGTCTGGGCACTGGGCACCCGCGACTGCTCCCTCCAACGCCGCCACCAGAAGGTCATCGAGGAGGCCCCCGCCCCCGGCCTCCCCGAAACCCTGCGCACCACCCTCCACGAGGCCGCCGTCGCCGCCGCCCGGGCCGTCTCCTACGAGGGAGCGGGCACCGTCGAGTTCCTCGTCACCGCCGACGGACGCCCCTACTTCCTGGAGATGAACACCCGCCTCCAGGTCGAACACCCCGTCACCGAAGCCGTCTTCGGCCTCGACCTCGTCGCCCTCCAGCTGCGCGTCGCCGAGGGCGCGGCCCTGCCCCCGGCACCCCCGCAGCCCACCGGCCACGCCGTCGAAGCCCGCCTCTACGCCGAGGACCCCGCCCAGGACTGGCGCCCGCAGACCGGCACCCTGCACACCCTCGACCTCCCGGGCCACGTCCGCGTGGACACCGGGTTCACGGACGGCGACACCGTCGGCATCCACTACGACCCCATGCTCGCCAAGGTCGTCGCCCACGCCCCCACCCGCGCCGAAGCGGTCCGGGCCCTCGCCGCCGCCCTCGCCGGAGCCCGCATCCACGGGCTCACCACCAACCGCGAGCTCCTCGTACGCTCCCTGCGGCACCCGGAGTTCGCCGCCGGCCAGCTCGACACCGGCTTCTACGACCGCCACCTCGACACCCTCACCGGCGGCGCCCCCGACGCCACCCCGGCCGCCCTCGCCGCAGCCCTGGCCGAAGCGGCCCCCGGCCCGGACGCCCCGCTCGCCGCCCGCCTCGGCGGCTGGCGCAACCTCCGCTCGCAACCCCACACCCGCCGCTACCGGTCCGCCGGCACCGAGTACGAGGTCCAGTACCACCCGGTGAACCACCCCGGGATCCTGGTCCTGGCGGTCACTGCGACCCTCGTCACCCTCGAAGTCGACGGAATCCGCCGGACGTTCCACGTGAAACAGAATTCGAACGGAACCGAGATCTACGTGGACTCCGCACTCGGCGCCCACACCCTCACCCCCGTTCCCCGGTTCCCGGACCCCCAGGACCGCACCGAACCGGGCTCACTGCTCGCCCCCATGCCCGGCACCGTCGTCCGCACCGCCGAGGGCCTGGCCCCCGGCAGCCCCGTCACCGCAGGCCAGCCCCTGCTCTGGCTGGAGGCAATGAAGATGGAGCACCGCATCCTCGCTCCCGCCTCCGGCACGCTCACCGCGCTCCACGTCGCCACCGGCCAACAGGTCGAGTTCGGCACCCTGCTCGCCGTAGTCCAGGAGGAACCGCAGCCATGAGCTCCATCATCGAATCCACCGAACACAAGGCCCTGCGCACCGCCGTCACCGCCCTCGGACAGCGCTACGGCCGCGAATACCTGGCCCGCGTCGCCCGCGACGGCGGCCACCCCGACGAGCTGTGGGCCGACGCCGCGAAGCTCGGCTACCTCGGGGTCAACCTGCCCGAGGAGTACGGCGGCGGAGGCGGCGGCATCGCCGAACTCTCCATCGTGCTCGAAGAACTCGGAGCCGCGGGCTGCCCCCTCCTCATGATGGTCGTCTCACCCGCCATCTGCGGCACGGTCATCGCCCGCTTCGGCACCGACGCCCAGAAACGGGAATGGCTGCCCGGCCTCGCCGACGGCAGCCGCACCATGGCCTTCGGCATCACCGAACCCGACGCCGGATCCAACTCCCACCGGATCACCACCACCGCCCGCCGCGACGGCGACGACTGGATCCTCACCGGCCGCAAGGTCTTCATCTCCGGCGTCGACATCGCCGACGCCACCCTCATCGTCGGCCGCACCGAAGACGCTCGCACCGGCAGCCTCAAGCCCTGCCTGTTCATCGTCCCGCGCGACGCCCCCGGCTTCGGCCGCTCGGTCATCGACATGGAACTCCAGGCGGCGGAGAAGCAGTTCGAACTGACCCTGGACGAGGTCCGCCTGCCGTCCTCCGCCCTGGTCGGCGACGAGGACGCGGGCCTCCTCCAGCTCTTCGCGGGCCTCAACCCCGAACGCATCATGACCGCCGCCTTCGCCATCGGGATGGGCCGCCACGCCCTCGGCAAAGCCGTCGACTACGCGAAGACCCGCCAGGTCTGGAAGGCGCCCATCGGCGCGCACCAGGCCGTGGCCCACCCGCTCGCCCAGGCCCGCATCGAACTGGAACTGGCCCGCCTCATGACGCAGAAGGCGGCCGCCCTGTACGACGCGGGCGACGACATGGGCGCGGGCGAGGCGGCGAACATGGCCAAGTACGCCGCTGCGGAGGCCTGCGTCCGAGCGGTGGACCAGGCCGTCCACACCCTCGGCGGCAACGGCCTCACCCGCGAATACGGCCTGGCCTCCCTCATCACCGCCTCCCGCGTGGCCCGCATCGCCCCGGTCAGCCGCGAGATGATCCTGAACTTCATCTCCCACCAAACCCTGGGCCTCCCCAAGTCCTACTAACGGTGGCCCTGCCTCTGCCCTGCGGGCGGCTCGGCGGTGTGTGCCGTGTCCCGGGCTCTGCCCGGACCCGCGCCTCAATCGCCGGCGGGGCTGAACTTGTGCGGGTCGTCCCCGTCAGGGGTGGTCGCCTCAATCGCCGGCGGGGCTTGATGTGCGCGGGCTGTCCCTGCCTGGGGTGGTCGCCTCAATCGCCGGCGGGGCTTGGTGTGCGTGGGCTGTCGAAGCCCTGGTGTGGGGTGGTGACACGTAGGAGGGTCCCCGCAGGACGAGGCGCGACCACGGCCGTCTGGCCGGGACGCCCCGCGCGCGCCGAGCCGAGGAGATCCTCGTGCGGGGCACCACCCCACACCCGCCAGCCCCCGCACAGCGACAGACCCCCAATCCAGCCCCGCCGGCGTTTGAGGCGCCCACCCCGGCGGGGACCGCCCGAGCCGCACACCGCCGAGCCACCCCGCAGGGGACCGGCCCGGACCGCACACCGCCGAGCCACCCCGCAGGGGACCGGCCCGGACCGCACACCGCCGAGCCACCCCGCAGGGGGACCGGCCCGGACCGCACACCGCCGAGCACCCCGCAGGGGCCCGGCAGGGACCGCGCACCGCCGAACCAGGGGACCTCCACGTACCCTCCCGGAGGGGCCCCGTTCCCGAAGTACCCCCATCCGCACACCACTCCGGAGGAGACATGGCCCCACTCGTGCACGCCGCCCAGGCGACCGGCATCGCCACCCTCACCCTGGACTCCCCGGGCACCCGCAACGCCCTCTCCGCCGGGCTCGTCGGCGAGCTCCGGTCCGCGCTCGCCGCCACCGCCGAGGACACCGCCGTCCGCGCCGTCGTCCTCACCCACACCGGCAACACCTTCTGCGCCGGGGCCGACCTCAAGTCCCCCTGCGACCCCGCCGACTTCCTGGCCCTGCTCCGCGAGACCGCCGAGCTGCCCAAGCCCGTCGTCGCCCGGGTCACCGGCCACGTCCGGGCCGGCGGCCTCGGGCTGCTCGGCGTCTGCGACATCGCCGCCGCCGGACCGCAGTCCTCGTACGCCTTCACCGAGACCCACCTCGGCCTCGCCCCCGCCGTGATCTCCATGCCGCTGCTGCCGCGCCTCGACCCGCGCGCCGCCGCCCGCTACTTCCTCACCGCCGAAGCCTTCGACGCCGCCGAGGCCACCCGGATCGGCCTGCTCACGCTGCACGGCGAGGACGTGGACGCGGCCCTGGAGCCCGTACTCGCAGGCCTGCGCAAGGCCTCCCCGCAGGGGCTGGCCACCACCAAGGCACTGACCTCCACCGCCGTACGCGAGGCACTCACCCGCGACGGCACCCGCCTCACCGAGCTGTCCGCAGGACTCTTCGCCTCCGCCGAGGCACGCGAAGGCATCACCGCCCGCTTCGAGCGCCGGGAACCGTCATGGTCGCTGTGACCGGCCCCAAGCAGGCGCGCAGCCGCGTCACCCGCCGCCACCTCCTGGAGTCGGCCGTGTCCTGCCTCGCGGAGCACGGCTGGGCCGGCTCGACCGTCTCGGTCGTCGCCGAACGGGCCGGGGTCTCGCGCGGCGCCGCCCAGCACCACTTCCCGACCCGCGAGGACCTGTTCACCGCGGCCGTCGAGTACGTGGCCGAGGAACGCTCCACCGCCCTGCGCGACCTCTTCCACGCCGGCCCGGCCGCCCGCCCCGCCGTGGTGGAGGCCCTCGTGGACCTGTACACCGGCGCCCTCTTCCGGGCCGCCCTCCAGCTGTGGGTGGCCGCGTCCAACGAGGAGCAGCTGCGCCCCCGGGTCACCGAACTGGAGGCCCGGGTCGGCCGCGAGACCCACCGCATCGCCGTCGAGCTGCTGGGCGCCGACGAGTCGGTGCCGGGCGTACGGGAGACCGTGCAGGGCCTGCTGGACATGGCACGGGGCCTCGGCCTGGCCAACGTGCTCACCGACGACAGGGCCCGCCGGGCCCGGGTGGTGGCCCAGTGGTCCCGGATCATCGACGCGGCCCTGGGCTGAGGCGGGCGGCGGGAACGCGCAGGGCGCCGCACCCCGTCGGCAGGGGTACGGCGCCCGGCACGCGTGGCGCCAGGGCGTGTCCGCTAGGCGGTCTCGGCGATGTCCGCGTAGCCCTCGATCTCCTGCGGGTTGCGCCGCCCCGGCCCGATGTAGCGGGCCGAGGGCCGCACCAGGCGGCCCGTGCGCTTCTGCTCCAGGATGTGCGCCGACCATCCGGCGGTACGGGCGCAGCTGAACATCGACGTGAACATGTGCGCCGGAACCTCGGCGAAGTCCAGCATGATCGCGGCCCAGAACTCCACGTTCGTGGCGAGCACCCGGTCGGGGCGGCGGGCGTGCAGCTCTTCCAGCGCGGCCTTCTCCAGTGCGGCGGCCACCTCGTAGCGCGGCGCGTCGAGCTCCTTGGCCGTGCGCCGCAGCACGCGGGCGCGCGGGTCCTCGGCACGGTAGACGCGGTGCCCGAAGCCCATCAGCCGCTCGCCCTTGTCGAGGGCCTTCTTCACGTACGCCACGGCGTCGCCGGTGCGCTCGATCTCCTCGATCATGCCGAGTACGCGGGACGGCGCCCCGCCGTGCAGCGGCCCCGACATGGCGCCCACGGCGCCGGACAGGGCGGCGGCGACGTCCGCGCCGGTCGACGCGATCACCCGTGCGGTGAAGGTGGAGGCGTTCATGCCGTGCTCGGCGGCCGAGGTCCAGTACGCGTCGACGGCCTTGACGTGGCGCGGGTCCGGCTCGCCCCGCCAGCGGATCATGAACCGCTCGACGACGGACTCGGCCTTGTCGATCTCCCGCTGCGGCACCATGGGCAGGCCCTGGCCGCGGGCGGACTGGGCGACGTACGACAGTGCCATCACGGCGGCGCGCGCGAGATCGTCGCGGGCGGTCTGCACGTCGATGTCCAGCAGCGGTTTCAGACCCCACACGGGGGCGAGCATCGCGAGTGCGGACTGGACGTCGACACGGATGTCACCGGAGTGGACCGGAATGGGGAAGGGTTCGGCGGCCGGCAGGCCCGGGTTGAACGCACCGTCGACCAGCAGGCCCCAGACGTTCCCGAAGGAGACGTGGCCGACGAGGTCTTCGATGTCGACGCCCCGGTAGCGCAGCGACCCGCCTTCCTTGTCGGGTTCGGCGATCTCCGTCTCGAACGCGACGACCCCTTCGAGCCCGGGTACGAAGTCGGACATCAGGCGGCTCCTCAGATAGTGCGAACACGCGCGGCTCCCGGCGTGACTCGCGGTCCGGCGCGGTCATCCCCGTTGATGCCCGGCACGGCCGTCGGTCACCCACTCGGGGACCTTCGGACCGGCCCCAAGATTTTGGCCGCTCCACCCCGACTGCGGAAGCGTGACATACGGCACACCGTCACCGGTCCGGCTGCGGCAGGATGGCCAGCGTGACCGATCAGGACATTGACCCCGCCATGATGCGCAAGCAGTACCGCTCGGAGATCGTCGAGGAGGGGAGTCTCGCCGGGAATCCGATGGACCAGTTCGCCCTCTGGTTCCAGCAGGCCGCCGACTCGCACCTCTTCGAACCGAACGCGATGGTCGTGTCGACGGCCACCCCGGACGGACGGCCCAGTTCCCGGACGGTGCTGATGAAGCAGTTCGACGGCCGGGGCTTTGTCTTCTTCACCAACTACGGCTCCCGCAAGGGCCGTGAGCTGGAGGAGAACCCGCACGTCGCGCTGCTCTTCCCGTGGCATCCGATCGCCCGCCAGGTGATCGTCACCGGTACGGCGGCCCGTGTCGGCCGCGACGAGACGGCCGCGTACTTCCGCTCCCGCCCGCACGGCTCCCAGCTGGGCGCCTGGGCGAGCGAGCAGTCCAGCGTGATCGGCTCCCGCGCGGAGCTGGACCGGCGCTACGCCGAGCTGGAGGCCCGCTATCCGGAGGGCGAGCAGGTCCCGGTGCCGCCGGAGTGGGGCGGTCTGCGGGTGGCCCCGGAGGCGGTGGAGTTCTGGCAGGGCCACGAGAACCGCCTGCACGACCGGCTGCGCTACGTCCTGGACGGGGACGAGTGGCGCGTGGAGCGGCTCTGCCCGTAGGGCCGGAGCGGCTCCGGAGAACGCAGACGACCCGCGGGCTCGGGTTTCTCTCCTGCAGTGAGAGAAGCCGGCCGGACGTACCGGCGAGCCCGCGGGTCGGGTGACTGCTTGGGATTGGCGCCAGGCTTTCCGCCGGGCACCGCACTGGGTGCGCTACTGACGACGGGCCCTAGCCCGCAGCCACCTCACGCGTCCGGTTTCCGTACATTTCGGGAACCACCTCCCTTCTCGTGTAAGGCAGAGCCTAGGAGCGCCTCCGCCTGCGCACAAGCAATTATTTTCCAGGGGTCCGAAGCGGATCATTACTGGACAATCGCGGAAATGGGGTGTGGGCTGCGTCACGTTCCAGTTGAATGATCTGACGTGCCGCATACGCGAACACCTGCAGGGGGTCCCAGGTGACTGCTTCCGGACGGGACGAGACCGCCGGTGATCTGCTCGCAGCGCTGCTGGACGGGATGGACGCCGCCTTGTGCGCGTTCGACTCCGACGGGGTGATCACCCACTGGAACCGGGAGGCCGAGCGGATCCTGGGCTGGGCCGCCGCCGAGGCGGTGGGGCGCAAGGGGTTCGAGGGCTGGGCGGTGCGGGCCGCCGACGCGCACGACGTCCAGGACCGGCTGATGGCCGCCCAGCACGTGCCCGGCCGGCAGGTGCACGAGTTCGCGCTGCTGACCAAGGACGGCGGGCGCGTCCTCGTGCGGACCCAGTCCGCCGGGGTGCCCGGCGCGGACGGGAAACCCGCCGGGGTCTACTGCGCCTTCAGCGAGGTGCACGCCCAGATCGACCTGGAACGGTCCATCGCGCTGAGCGAGGCCCTGATGGAGGACGCCTCGTGGGGCGTGGTCCTGGTCGACGTCGACCTGCGGCCCGCCGTGGTCAACGCGCATGCCGCAGAGGCCTTCGGGACCGGCCGCGCGGCGCTGCTCGGGCGGCCCCTGGGGGAGCTGCTGGCCCAGGGCGTGGAGGAGTTGGAGGGCGCGCTCCAGCACGTGCTGGCCGAGGGGGCGCCGCCCGCGCCGGTGGAGATGTGGGTGTCGGTGCGTACGCCCGAGGGGGTGCGGCGCAGGTGCTGGCGGTGCGGGTTCCTGCGGCTGGCCTCGCCGCTCGCGGAGGAGCCCGTACCGCTGGGCGTCGGCTGGCTGTTCCAGGACGTCACCGAGGCGCGTCAGGAGCAGCTGGACACGGCGCAGCTGCGGTTCCGCTCGCACCAGCTCCACCGGGCGGGGCGGGCCGCCGCCGAGTGCGAGGACCCGGCGGAGGCGGCCGCCGTACGTCTGGACTTCGCGCTCGCGGGCTTCGCCGAGCACGCGCTGCTGGACGTGCTGGACCCCACGGCCGACCCCGAGCGGCGCAGGCTCGTACGGTCGGCGGCGTCGCCGCCGGTGCTGCCGGGCCCCGGGGCGATCCCCGTCCGGTACGCGGCCGGGCACCCGGCGCTGCAGGCCCTGGACCGGGTCGGGTCGGTGCGTACGAGCGCCCCGGGCGGGGAGGCGGACGCGCAGTGGGCGCGGGCCCGCCAGTGGCCCGAGGGTGCCGCGCACGTGCTGTGCACGGTGCTGCGGAGCAGGGGGCGGACCCTGGGGGCGCTGACGTTCGTGCGCGGGCCTTCGCGGGTGGCCTTCGAGCGGGTGGACGCGGCGTACGCGGAGGAGGTCGCGGCCCGGGTGGCGGCCGACCTGGACCTGGCGGCGGGTCCGGCCGGCCCGGGCGGGGGCTGACCGGCGGTACGCGTTCCGGCGGGGGCATCCCGGGAGCCCGGGGGCGCCGCGGGGCCGTCCGCGCCCGCCGGTGCGGTCCGCCCGCCGCCTTCCGGGCTCAGTGGCGGAAGAAGATCCGGTCGCCGTACTCCTGCATCACGCGGCCGTTCCACTCGTGGCCGCCGTCGACGTTGCCCGAGCGCAGCAGCGGGGGCTCCACCCCGCGGGCGGCGAGCTCGCCGGCCGCCGCCGCCATGACCGCCTGCATGATCGCGCTGGTGACGACGGTGGAGGCGGGGGCGAAGGGTGCGTCGATGCCGTCGATGCTCAGTTCGGCGTCGCCGACCGCGATCTTGCTGTCGAGGACGACGTCGCAGTGGTCCTTGAGGAAGGTGCCGGAGACGTGCCGTGACTTGGTTCCGGTCGCGTAGGCCACCGAGGTCACACCGATGACCTTGAGGCCGATGGCGCGGGCGTTCATCGCCATCTCGACGGGCAGGGCGTTGCGCCCGGAGAGGGAGATGATCACGAGGACGTCGCCGTCGGAGGCGGGGCTGCTGTCGAGGACGGCGCCGGCGAGGCCGTCGACCCGTTCCAGGGCGCTGCCCAGGGTCGCGGGCATGACGTCGATGCCGGCGGTGCCGGGGACGGCGAGGAAGTTCATCAGGGCCAGGCCGCCGGCCCGGTAGACGACGTCCTGGGCGGGCAGCGAGGAGTGCCCGGCGCCGAAGGCGAAGAGGCGGTTGCCGGCGGCGACCGCGTCGGCGACGAGGGAGCCGGCCTCGGCGATGTGCGGGGCCTCCTCGTCCCGCACCCGCTCCAGCAGACCGATGGCGGCATCGAAGAACTGCCCGGCCAGCTTGCTCTCGCTCATACGCCGATGGCCCTTCCAGGGTGGGGGAGCGTCCGTGTCCGCCGCTCACCGTGCGGTCTGGACCAAGGGCCTGTCAATACGAACGTCAATCCCGGGCCGAAAGCCGTGGTCGTGTGCCCCCGGACGGCCCCGGAAGCCACCGGACGATCTTGCCGGTGGATGTCAGGGGGATGTCCGGGAGCGGTATTGGCCCTCGGCACGGGACGGTTGTCGGCCCGATGCGTAAGAATTGGGGACAGGGCCAGCGCACGCTATCCGAGGGGCACGAATGTCCGGACTGATCGATACCACGGAGATGTATCTCCGCACCATCCTCGAACTGGAAGAGGAAGGCGTGGTCCCCATGCGCGCCCGCATCGCCGAACGGCTCGACCAGAGCGGTCCGACGGTGAGCCAGACAGTGGCGCGCATGGAGCGGGACGGCCTGGTGTCCGTCGCCAGCGACCGGCACCTGGAGCTGACGGAAGAGGGGCGCCGACTGGCCACGCGGGTCATGCGCAAGCACCGGCTCGCGGAGTGTCTGCTCGTCGACGTCATCGGGCTGGAGTGGGAGCAGGTGCACGCGGAGGCCTGCCGGTGGGAGCACGTGATGAGCGAGGCGGTGGAGCGGCGAGTGCTGGAGCTGCTGCGCCACCCGACGGAGTCGCCGTACGGGAACCCGATCCCCGGGCTGGAGGAGCTGGGTGAGAAGGCCGAGGCGGACCCGTTCCTCGAGGACGGCATGGTCAGTCTGTCCGAGCTCGACCCGGGCTCCGAGGGCAAGACCGTGGTCGTCCGCCGGATCGGTGAGCCGATCCAGACGGACGCCCAGCTGATGTACACGCTGCGGCGGGCGGGCGTGCAGCCGGGCTCGGTGGTGAGCGTGACCGAGTCCCCGGGGGGTGTGCTGGTCGGCAGTGGCGGTGAGGCCGCCGAGCTGGACGTGGAGGTCGCCTCGCACGTGTTCGTCGCGAAGCGCTGATCTCCGCGGTGCGCCGGCGTTCGTTCGCAGTGGCGTTCGCGTCGGCGCGGATGTGCGCACATGCGCGCGGACGCGTCCGGTGGACCGGTCCGTACGAGCCGTGACCCAGGGGGCCGATCCCACGGGTCGTGAGCCCGTGTGGACGACCAGCCCTTGGTGTGGGCGGTCCCGGCGCCTTTCGGCGCCGGGACCGGTCCTCCCCTTGTGACCTGGAGCCCCGAGCTCTCAAGGTCGTCCCCTCGGACCGTCTTCCCCGAGCGGCCCGCCTCCCTGTTGAAAGGATCTCCATCGGCAGCGGCGGCCAATCCTTGAGCAAGGTCACTCGAAAGAGCGGTGTTGTCGGCGAGAAACCCGTTTTCGAATGCGGGTTCGATAGTCTGGCGGGGAGCGAAGGGGGTGCATCTGCGGTGGTACAGCGCGTCGATGTGACAGGGGCCGAAGGTGTCCGCCTTGCCGCCTGGGAGTTCCGCGAAGCGGAGGCAGAGCCCGACACCCGCCCCGGAGTGCTGTTACTGCACGGCCTGATGGGCCGCGCCCTCCACTGGGCGGGCACCGCCCGCTGGCTCCGCGAGCGCCGCCGCGTCGTGGCCCTGGACCAGCGCGGACACGGCCAGAGCGCCCGGCCGCCCGCCGACCCCGACGGCACCCCGGCCTCCCTGGGCCGCGAGGCCTTCGTGGCCGACGCCGAAGCGGCCGTCGTCCAGCTCGGCCTCGCCCCCGTGACGCTGATCGGCCACTCCATGGGCGCCCTCACCGCCTGGCAGCTCGCGGCCCGCCGCCCGGACCTGGTCGAGGCCGTGGTCATCTGCGACATGCGCGCCTCCGCCCTGGGCGCCGCCTCCCAGCAGGAATGGGAGGAGTGGTTCCACCACTGGCCCCTGCCCTTCCCCACCCAGGACGCGGCCCGCCGCTGGTTCGGCGAGGACGACCCCCGGGTGGAGCGCCCCGACCCCGGCCGCGGTGCCTTCTTCGCCGAGGTCATGCACGAGGCCTCCGACGGCTGGCGCCCGGTCTTCTCCCGCCGCCAGATGCTGACGGCGCGCGAGACCTGGGTCCACGACGCCCACTGGGAGGAGCTCGCGCAGGTCCGCTGCCCGACCCTGGTGGTCCGCGGCCTCGACGGCGAACTGGGCCGGGCCGAGGCCCAGGAAATGGTCCGCGTCCTCCCGGCCGGCCAGTACGCGGAAATCCCCGACGCGGGCCACTACCTCCACTACGACCAGCCGACGGCCTGGCGCGAGGTCCTGGAGCCCTTCCTCGACGGCATCAAGGCCAGCGCCCCCTGACCACCCGGCGGACCGGCCCGTGGCCCCGACCGGGCCCGGGTGCCGGGGAGCGTGTCAGCGGTCTGTCAGCGGGCTGTTCGGGGGCTGTCAGGGGGCGGCTCGATGGTGACGGTGTCGCCAGGCAAGCACCGAGAAACGAGGTACCCCGATGGACGCCGTCGCCGCCCTGCAGCTCCTGATCGCCGTCGCGTTCCTGAGCATCCCCGTCGTCCGCAGCCGCTACGGCGCCCGCGCCCAGGCCTCCGTCGAGGCGGAGTTGGGACGGCAGGGGGTGCGCAGCACCGTCATGGCCGAGAACGGCATGCGGCTCGACGCCGGCGGGCACGAGACCTGGGCCCCCGTCGGGATCGCCGCGGCGCTGGTGCTGCCCGCCCTGCTCTCGATCGCCGGGAGCTCGTGGAGCGGGACGGTGTCCTGGGTCGTCCAGCCGCTCGTCATCCTCGTGAACTGCGTGATCCTCTACTCGAACCTGACCGCCGTGCCGTCCGTGACCGCCGCCTTCGCCAGGTCCGGCGACGCCGAACTGCAGCGCATCGACGTCAGGTCCATGCTCGCTGCCGCAGAGAAGGGCTTCCCCCGCTGGGTCATGCCCTACCTCCAGAACCTGCGGCACGTCGTCGTCTTCGCGGGCTCCATCTCCGTCCTCGCCGTCCTTGCCGCAGGCTGACCCGGCGCGAGCGCCCTCAGCCCGCTGCCCGGCCCGCGGAGGCCGGGCAGACTAGTCGGCGCCCGGGAGCCAGCCGCGCTGGACCGCCCGTACGCCGAACTCGAAGCGGCTGCGGGCATTCAGGCGTTCCATCAGATCGGTGGCCAGCCGGCGCGCGGTGCGGGGGGAGACGGCCAAGCGCTTGGCGATGGCCTCGTCGGTCATGCCCTGCGCGAGGAGCCGGATGACGGTGTTCTCCTGGGCGCTGAGGCCGCCCTCGTCCCGAGAGGTCTCCGCGGTGCTCAGCGGGCGGGCGGCGGTCCACACGGTTTCGAAGAGTGCGCACAGTGCGGTCAGGGTGCCCTGCCCGGTCAGGACCACCGCGCCGGCCGCGCTGTCGTCGCTGCTGACCGGGATGACGGCCGTCGACCGGTCGAAGATCATCAGTCGGGTGGGCAGCTCCGGCGCGGTCCGCACCTCGCCGCCGAGTTCGCCGAGCCAGGCCGCGTAGGCCACGGTGGTCTGGCTGTTGCGCACGCTGTTCAGGAAGAGGGAGCGCATCCGTACCCCGCGGCCCAGCAGGGCGAGGTCGTTGGGCTTGGAGGCTTCCAGGCTCTCGGGGCGGTGGCCGCCACCGGGTGCGAAGGTCATCAGCTCGGTGCGGACGTCACGGGCCAGCGACGCGATCCGGTCCCGGATCGCGTCGAGGCCCAGCAGCTGATCCACGCCGGGGCTGGAGGCGCTGGGGGTCAGGTCGGCGAACTCGGCGATGAGCTGGGTGGCGGCGGCGCGAGAGGCCTCGATGCGCAGCTGCTGGGCGGCGAGTTCGGCCTGCTGGCGGGCCATGAGGACTTCCATGCCGACCTCGGGCGAGACCGCGTGCAGCCGGCCCTCGCGTTCGTAGGACGGCCGGACCAGAGCGAGTTCGCTGAGTATTTCCAGGCTGTGCCTGATGTCCGCCTCGGGCACGCCGAGGCGCTTGGCAAGGCCGCTCACGCCCTCCTGCGGGTACGCGAGCATGGCGCGGTAAACAGCCTCTGCTGTGGCATCGAGGCCGAGAGTGGCGAGCACAGCGGTTCCCCCCGTGTGAGCCCTTATCGATCAAGGTAACCGAATGGTTGCACGTGGCGACGGGTGCGACCAGCTCGTGGACGCTTCCGGCCACGGACCGAACCGTCCAGCTTGGTGTGCTTTGTTCACGCTCGCCCGCTCGGAAGAGTTGAGCACATGTATCTCATCCACACCGCGCTCCGGGCGCCTTCGGCCGATGACCGGCTCCCCTCGCACATCGCCGAGCTCGTCCGGGCTCTGGTGCACCCCGACAGCCCCGTGGAGCACGTCTTCGCGCACCTGCGGGCCGAGCCCGACCCGGTGCTCGGGGTCTACCTGCTCGCCGGGAGCCTGGGCGAGGCGGAGCGGCGTACGGAGGCCCTCTGCCGACGCGCCCTCGACGTGCTGCCGGCGCTGCGCGGCTGGACGGCCACGCGCGCTCGCGCCCCTCTGGTCGCTCCGTACTACGAGCGTCTCCTGACGGCCGCTTCCGGACTCGATGGACGGAATCGTCCAGGACCGATTCCGTCCAGCCGGATGCCCTTCCACCCGCGCTGAGCTGCGGCGAAGCTAGTGATTGCCAGCAGGGAACAGCACAAGGACCCGGCAGGCGAAACCGGAGAAGACGTCACCGCGGGACGTGGATCCGGAAGGTCACCGCTTCACTCCAGCCATCGCAAAGGATCACTGCCATGCTTCGCACCCGCCTCACCCGGGCCGCCGCGGTCAGCACCCTCGCCCTCGCCGCCTTCACCGCGGTCCTGGCCGGCCACACCGGCGCCGACCAGTACACCCGCACCACCGCCACCACCGCGTGGGAGACCGCCCCGGCGGGGAAGTTCACCACCGTCTGGGAGACCGCCCCGGCGGGGAAGCTCACCACCGTCTGGGAGTAGCCGGGCCGCCCGCCTCGCCGGCCGCCGGTCCCCCTGTGACCGCCGTGCCCGCTGAGAGCCGGCCCTGACCGCGCATCCCACTGCATCCCACTGCATCACACCGCATCACACCGCGTCGCAGCGCGCGCCCCGCGCCTCCGTGTGCCCCGCGCCCCCGTGTGCCCCGTCCGACAGCTGCTCCTGCAGGGCAGCCGTCCGCGTCCCACGACATGCGCCCACAGTCTTCCGGCCTCGATCAGGCCAGTCTGCGGCCCGCCGCAGCACTCACCCGAACCTCTTTCACACTCCCGGAGCCTTGTCATGTCCAAGTCCATCAAGACCACCGCGATCCGCCTCGTCTCCGCCTCCACCCTCGCGGTCTCCGTACTCGCCACGGCCTCCGTCACCCCGGCCAGCGCCTCGCCGCTCACCGACGGCATAGCGGCCACGGCCCGCGCCGAGAACGGCAACTCCTACTGCGCTCACGGCGGTTACGTCGGCGGTCCCAACCAGTCCAGCAGCTGCACCGGCGGCACCACCCGCACCCACGCCTGGTGCGCCGACTTCGCCGGCTGGGTCTGGGCCCGCAACGGGGTCACGGGCCTGGGCACCCTGGACGACAGAGCGGCCAGCTTCATCGACTACGGCAAGAAGTACGGCACGCTGTCGAACACCCCGCACGTCGGCGATGCCGTCGTCTACAACTACAACGGCGGCAGCTACGCCGACCACGTTGCCGTGGTCACCGGAGTCTCCGGCGACACGGTCACCATCACCGGCGGCAACCAGGGCGGTTACCCGGGCCACGTCTCCACCAACTCCACCACCAAGTGGCGCGTGGGCCAGTCCCCCTGGGGCCAGTCGATCAGTGGCTACATCTCCCCGGCCGGCAGCAACACCCCCTCGTACCCCAACCCGGCCTCGCTGCCCGCCGGGACGCTCGTGAAGTCGCCGAACGGCGCGGACGTGAAGGTGATGATCGCCGGATCCGGCGTTCCGGTGGCTGCCTCCGACGTCACCCCGGACAAGTACGACCTCAGCAAGATCGTGCTGATCGACGACACCGCCTTCCGGTCCCTGCCGAGCGCGCCTCCGGCCGGCACGGTGGTCCACGACCAGGCGGGCGGTGCCAAGCGCTACGTGGTCATCGACAACGCGGCGCTGCTGATCGGCGGCGAGGACTGGGTCGCGGCGGGCTACAACACCCGCGCCGACATGGGTGTTCCGACCGCCTGGCTGCAGGCCGCCTCCCAGCGCACCGTGCCCACCGGCACGGTCGTGATGGACCAGACGGGTACGGACCCCGGCCGCTACGTGATGGTGGACGGTGCGGCGCTGCACATCTCGGGCTCCGAGTGGACCGCCGACGACTACAACACCCAGATGCTCATGGGCGTCCCGGGCCAGTGGCTCAAGGCCGCCGTCGCCAAGACCCCGCCGACCGGCACCGTCCTCATGGACCAGTCGGGCACCGACATCAACCGCTACGTGATGCTGGGCGGCGCGGCCGTGCACATCTCCGGCGCGGAGTGGACCGCGAACGGCTACAACCTCCGCTCCCTGATGGGCGCACCGGGTGAGTGGCTGGGCTCCACGGTCGCCAAGCAGGTGGCGAACGGCACCGTCGTCAAGGACGCCTCGGGCGCCGACGCCACCGTGTACGTCATGGCCGGCGGCGTCGCCGTCCCGCTGACCTACGCCGACTTCACGGGCCTCGGCCACGACAAGCGTCCGCTGGAGGGCGCCCCGGGCGAGTGGCTGAAGACGGCCGCGGCGAAGGCCACCCCGGCCGACGGCACCATGCTCCTGTCGCCCGACAGCAACACCGTCTGGCAGGTCACCGGGGGCAAGAAGAAGGCCCTGACCGCCGACGCCTTCGGCCCCGGCAAGCTGAGCTTCGACGACGTGGTCAGCGTCCCGACCGCCTTCACCGCGAAGCTCCCGACCATCACCGGTTGAGCAACTCCCGGCTGATCGCAGCCTGATCGCCGCCTGAGCACACCCCACCGCCCGGTCCCCACCGGCCGGGCGGTGGGGTGTGCCGCGCCCCACGCCGACTCCCGAACCTGCCGCCCGAAGGACACCTCCATGCGCTCCGCAGCCGCCCGCCAGAAGTCCGCACTCGCCGCCACCGCCACCGCCCTCCTCGCCCTCGCAGCCCCGCTGCTCACCGGCACCGAAGCCTCGGCCGCCTCCGTCTCGACGTGGGACAAGGTCGCCCAGTGCGAGGCCAGCGGCAACTGGAGCATCAACACCGGCAACGGCTACTACGGCGGACTCCAGATCTCGATGTCGACCTGGCGCGCCTTCGGCGGTACGCAGTACGCCTCCCGCCCCGACCAGGCGACGAAGCAGCAGCAGATCCTGACGGGCGAGAAGATCCTTGCGGGCCAGGGGCAGGGTGCCTGGCCCTCCTGCGGCGCAGCGGCCGGCCTCGGCGCCGACCGCGCGAACCCGTACCCCACCGCCCCCTCCTACCCGGACCCGGCCTCGCTGCCTGCCGGGACGCTGGTGAAGTCGCCGAACGGTGCGGCCGTGAAGGTGATGATCTCCGGGGCGGGCATCCCGGTGGCGGCCTCCGACGTCACGCCCGGCCACTACGACCTGAGCAAGATCGTGCTCGTGGACAACGCGGCGTTCAACGGCCTGCCGAGCTCGCCCCCGGCCGGTACGGTGGTCCACGACCAGGCGGGCGGCGCCAAGCGCTACGTGGTGGTCGACGGGGCGGCGCTGCTGATCTCCGCGGCCGACTGGACGGCGGACGGCTACAACACCCGCGCCGACATGGGCGTTCCGACCGCCTGGCTGCAGGACGCCGCCCACCGCACCATCACCAGCGGCCGCGTGGTCATGGACCAGTCGGGCAGCGACCCGGCCCGCTTCGTGATGGTCAACGGCTCCGCGCTGCACATCTCGGCCGCCGAGTGGACGGCGAACGGCTACGACACCCGCTCGCTGATGGGCGTTCCGACCGACTGGCTGAAGGCGGCCGGCACCCGCCAGGTGCCGAACGGCACCGTCGTCAAGGACGCCTCGGGCGCCGACGCCACCGTGTACGTCATGGCCGGCGGCGTCGCCGTCCCGCTGACCTACGCCGACTTCACCGGCTTCGGCTACGACAAGCGTCCGCTGGAGGGGGCCCCGGGCCAGTGGCTGACGGCGGCCGCCGCCAAGGCCGCCCCTGCCGACGGCACGCTGCTGCTGTCGCCGGAGAGCAACACCGTCTGGCAGGTCACCGGGGGCAAGAAGAAGGCCCTGACCGCCGACGCCTTCGGCCCCGGCAAGCTGAGCTTCGACGACGTGGTCAGCGTCCCGACCGCCTTCACCGCGAAGCTCCCGACCGCAGTCTGAGGCGGGCCTCCACACGAAGGCCGCCTGCACACGAAGACGGGCCGGCCTCCGCTCCTCACAGGAGCGGAGGCCGGCCCGCCGTGCGTTCGGGCCCGTACGGCAGCGACCGGGTCAGCCCTTGCTGACCGCCCACAGGATCTCCGGAAGCCTGCGGGCCACGGTCGGGGCCGCGAGCCGCAGACCCGCCCAGGCGGCCAGCGCGCCCCAGGCCGTACCCAGCGGGAACACGACCCAGGAGATGTCCTGATGGCCGCCCACCGTGAGCCAGATCGTCAGGGCGATCACCGGGGCGGAGATCAGCGCCGAGACCCCCATCCCGGCGAAGATGCCCGCCCAGGCGAGCCCGCCCTGCCCCGGGGCGACGTTCTTGAACGCGCCGTCCGACGGGATCGAGTACGGGAAGCGGGCCGAGGCCAGTGCCCCCGTGCAGAGCATCGAGCCCAGCAGGGCCAGCGCCAGTCCGGTGGCCGCCGGGAGGGTGGACCAGTCCCCGATCACCGCGGCCGTGACCACGTTCACCAGGACCGTGTACGGGACGGTGACCAGGGCCAGCGCGGCGGCCCGCGCACGCAGTTCCACGTACGCGTCACGCGTGGAGGTGATGGTCTGGGCCACCATCCAGAACGCGGAGGTGTCCTGGCCGAACTGGTTGTACATCTGCATGCCGAGCATGCCGGCGCCGAAGCAGCCGAGGTAGACGGACCCCGTGCCCTGGACGGCGTTGAAGACGGGGATGATCATGCCGATCGCCAGTCCGGTCACCCAGGACGCCTTGGTCTTCGGGTCGCGGACGGCGTAGCGCAGCGTGCGCTGCATGGTCGCGCCGGTCCGGCCGCCGGGCAGCAGGGATCCCAGCCCGCCCGCGCCGCGGTCCTTCATCGGACGGGCCGCCGTGATGGTCGAGCCGTCCGGGGTGACCATCAGCCGCGTCAGGCTCCGCTCCCAGAACCACAGGAGGCCGGCCACGGCGGCGAGGGTCAGGGCCAGTTGGGCGGCCGCCACCCCGTACGCGCCCTCGCTCGCCGAGTCCACCATGCCGACGGCGGTCGCCGGCGGCAGCCAGCGCACCACGGCCTCGACGGGTTCC
This sequence comes from Streptomyces venezuelae, assembly GCF_008642275.1. Lineage (NCBI taxonomy): Bacteria > Bacillati > Actinomycetota > Actinomycetes > Kitasatosporales > Streptomycetaceae > Streptomyces > Streptomyces venezuelae. The sequence goes on along the minus strand of NZ_CP029189.1, from coordinate 3,286,925 downwards.
AGCGAGGCCAGGCCACCGGCATCGAACAGGCTCTGGCTGGCGAAGTTGGCCAGCTGCCCGCCCACCGCGATCAGCAGCCCGCTGAGCACCGCCAGGTCCCGCCCCTTGCGGCTGCTCAGCAGCCGTACGTTGGCCGTGGCCGTCGCCCGCGCCAGGGCGACGCAGCCGAGCACCAGCAGGGGCGCGGCCACCACGGCGGCCACCGCGCCGGCGGCGCCGCGCGCGACGGCCAGTACGGAGCCGATCGCCAGGCACAGCGTGAACAGCGGCCCGATGCCGACCAGCGAGGAGGCGAGGAGGGCCCGTACGAGAGGACGCGGGCGCAGCGGCAGCATGACCAGCCGGCTCGGGTCGAGGGTCTCGTCGCCGGTGGGGAAGAACAGCGGCATGAAGGTCCAGCCGAGGGCCAGGACCCCGGCCAGCAGGACGACGGCCGTGCCGGCGTGGGCGTTCCCGTGCAGCAGGGCCAGGCCGAGCGTCACGAGGAAGCCGACGACCAGGGCGAGGGCGAGCGTCGAGAAGTAGGCGGCCTTGCGCTTGGAGGAGCCCTTCAGGCCGTTGCGCAGCAGCGACAGCTTGAGGCGGACGAAGACCGTGGTCAGCGGGATCGACGCACCGGACGCGGCCCCGGTGGCCCCCGTGGACCCCATGTCTGCGGAGGTCCCGGATGCCGTGGTGGCGGGAGTGGTCACCGTGCCGGCCGGTCCGGTGGCCGGGTTCGCGGGCGAGGTCATCGCGATCCCGCCCCGGAGCCGCCGCCGAGCCACTCCAGGGAGTCCCCGGCCGCGTCCCGCCCGTGCGCGCCGACCAGTTCGAGGAAGGCGGCCTGCAGTGAGGGCGCGGAGCCCCGTACGTCGGCCAGCGGACCCGCGGCGCGGATCCGGCCGGCGGCCATCACGGCCACCCAGTCGCACAGCGACTCGACGAGCTCCATCACGTGGGAGGAGAAGACGACCGTGGCACCGGACGCCGTGTAGCGCTCCAGCACTCCGCGGATGTTCTGCGCCGACACCGGGTCGACGCCCTCGAACGGCTCGTCCAGGAAGAGCACTTCGGGGTTGTGCAGCAGCGCCGCCGCCAGGCCGATCTTCTTGCGCATGCCGGTCGAGTAGTCCACGACCAGCTTGTGCTGCGAGCCCGCGAGGTCGAGGACGTCCAGCAGCTGTGTGGCCCGCTTGTCGGTCTCCTCGCCCGGCAGCCCGCGCAGCCGGCCCATGTAGCCGAGCAGTTCGCGTCCCGACAGCCGCTCGAAGAACCGCAGGCCCTCGGGGAGCACGCCGATCCGCGCCTTCACCCCGGTCGGGTCCGCCCACACGTCGTGGCCCGCGACGTGGACCCGCCCCATGTCCGGGCGCAGCAGCCCGGTCACCATGGACAGCGTGGTCGTCTTGCCGGCGCCGTTCGGCCCGACCAGGCCGATGAACTTCCCCGCGGGCAGCTCGAGATCGACACCGGCGACGGCCACGTGCTCTCCGAACCGCTTCCACAGACCTTCCACCCGCACGGCGGGCGGCGCGGATCGCGCGCCACCCGTTCCGTACGTTCCACCCGTCGCATCGCCCTGGTCCGGCATGCGCCTGCCTCTCTTACGTCCCCGTTGGTCGTTCCTTCTTCACCATAGGAGGAGGGGGAGAGGCCTGAGCCGTTACTTATGTCATCAGTTTTCGCCCTGATTCCGCGGGTTGGGAGGGCGAGCGGGCGGGAGGGCGAGCGGGCGGGTTCCGGGGGTCAGCCCTGGCGGCGCTTGCGTTCCGCCGCGGCCTCGCTGCCGCACGCGTACGCCAGCGCGTCGATCAGCTCCTCGGTGTCCGGAAGCCAGCGGTTCGCCGGCGTGGGCCGCCGCGCCCACTGGACCGAGCCCCGGCCGCCGAAGCGGGTGGGCGGCGCCGCCACGTACTCGCCCTCGCCCCGCGCCGCCAGGTCGATCGTGGCGGCCGGCCAGCCCAGCTTGCGCACCAGGTCGGGGACCTTGGCGCCGGCGCCCGGCAGGACGAAGAACAGCATCCGGTGGTCGGGCGTGAGCGTGACGGGCCCGAGGGTGCGCTCCATCCGCTCCAGCCGAGCCAGCGCGAGGAATCCGGCCGATTCGGGCACGTCCAGGGCGTCGAACGTCCGGCCCGTCGGCAGCAGGATCGAGGCCTGCGGGTGCTTCGCCCAGATCCGCCGGACCTGCACCGCGCTACCGGTGGCCTGCGCCGCCCAGTCCTTCACCGCCGGGTGCGCGCCGGGAGCCGGGCAGTCCGCCGCCCCGCAGGAGCACAGCTCGCGGCCGTCTCCGGGCTCCAGCCAGGTGCCCGCGAAGACATCCCAGTGCCGTTCTTCCGCGTACCGCACGGCATGGTCCAGCAGCTGCTCGCCGCGCTGCTTGGGGATGGGTGCGGTCTCCGTGACTCCGATGGTCTCTTCCACGCCCATCACAACTCCTCGGGTCACCCGGGGTTACGGGCGTAAACCAGGCGGCGGGCGGAGCATCGATCCTGCATACGGGGCGCACTGATGCACGCGTGGGGGCGCGTAGGAGGCCGGGGCGCTGTTGCTGGGTAGCGACACGACGCAGAGCGGAAGATTCTCCGCACATCAGGCGGGAAGTGATCATTCCAACGGATCACCCGCGGTCAGCAGGGGGTTTTCATGGCAGCCAGGCCTCTCGTAGCCCGCCAGCCGAACGAACGGCTGCAGGCGCTCATCCAGGAAGCCGGGTGCTCCAACGCCGGGCTCGCCCGGCGCGTGAACATGTGCGGGGCCGAGCACGGCCTCGATCTCCGCTACGACAAGACCTCCGTGGCCCGGTGGCTGCGCGGCCAGCAGCCGCGCGGCCGGGCTCCCGGAATCATCGCCGAGGCGCTGGGGCGCAAGCTCGGCCGGACCGTCACCATCGACGAGATCGGGATGGCCAACGGGAAGAACCTCGCCTCCGGTGTCGGCCTGCAGTTCTCCCCGACCGTCATCGGCGCCATCGAGCAGGTCTGTGAGCTGTGGCGCAGCGACGTCGGCCGCCGGGACTTCCTCGCGGGCTCCAGCGTGGCCGCCTCCGCGCTCGTGGAGCCGAGCCGGGACTGGCTGATCACCGGGGCCGACAGCCAGGTCGCCCGCAGCGGCGGCTCGCGCGTCGGCATGCCGGACGTGGAGGCGGTCCGGGCGACGACCGAGGCGCTCAAGGAGCTCGACCACCGCTTCGGCAGCGGGCACGTCCGGCCGGTGGTCGTGCACTACCTCAACTCGGTGGTGTCCGGGCTGATCGGCGGCTCGTACCGGGAACCCGTCGGGCGGGCCCTGTTCGCGGCGGTGGCCCGGCTGACGGAGCTCGCCGGCTACATGGCGGTGGACACGGGCCAGCCGGGCCTGGCGCAGCGCTACTACATCCAGGCGCTGCGCCTGGCCCAGGCGGCGGGGGACCGGGCCTACGGGGGCTACGTGCTCGCGGCGTCCATGAGCCACCTCGCCGCCGAACTCGGCAACCCGCGGGAGATCGCGCAGCTGGCGCGGGCCGCGCAGGAGGGGACGCGCGGGCAGGTCACCCCGCGGGTCGAGGCCATGTTCTACGCGGCCGAGGCGCGCGGGCACGCGCTGCTCGGGGACGCCCGGGCGACGGCGGTGCTGTCGGGGCGGGCGGTGAGCGCGCTGGAGCGGGCGGAGCCGGAGTCGGGTGACGACCCGGTGTGGATCCGGCACTTCGACGCGGCGTACCTGGCGGACGAGCTGGCGCACTGCCACCGCGACCTGGGCCAGGCGGACGCGGCGGCCAGGCGGGCGGAGGAGGCGCTGCGGGGCCTCCCGGCGGGCAAGGCGCGCCGCCGGGCCATCGGGCTGCTGCTGCTGGCGGCGGCGCAGGTGCAGCAGCGGGAGGTGGAACAGGCCTGCCTGACGGCGACGCAGGCGGCGGAACTGCTGGAGGGGCTCCGCTCGAACCGGGGCGTGGAGTACCTGGACGACTTCCGGACGCGCCTGGAGCCGTACCGGGAGGAGGCGGCGGTCCGGGAGTTCGCGGCGCGGCTGGAGGTGACGGCGTAGCCCGCCTCTTCCGGATCGTGACGGCCACTGCCGATGCCGCTGCCGATGCCGGCGTCCGGTGCCGTGGATCGCGAGGCGGAGGGCCGCCCGAGTACGGGACGTACTCGGGCGGCCGCGCCGGTGCGGCCGGGGGCGGTGCCGGCCGTGCGCCGGGGCATGGCCCCGCCCGTGCGGCCGGGCGTGGCCTCGCGGCCGGGGGCGGTCCCGGCCGTGCGCCCGGCGTCGTCCCGCGCATGCGGCCGGGGGCGGTGCCGGCCGTGCGCCCGGCGTTGTCCCGCGCCTGCGGCCTGGGCGGGCCCTGCCTGTGCGACCGGCCGCGCCGGTGCGGCCGGGGGCGGTGCCGGGCGGGCGCCCGGGCATGGCCCCGCCCGTGCGGCCGGGCGTGGCCTCGCGGCCGGGGCGGAGCCGGCCGTGCGCCCGGCGTCGTCCTGCGCCTGCGGCCGGGCGTGGCCCCGCCCGTGCGGCCGACACTGCGCCGGGCGTTGCCGGGCGGGCGCGATCCGGGAGGGACGGTCTGGCGCAGCGCGCGGGACCGCGGACCCGGGTTCCGCGGCTTGGTCTCCGGCGGGGTCGGGCCGGGGTCGGCGGGCCCGGGGTCGTGGTGGCGGGGGGTGGACGGGGTTCGGGGTGCTCTCACCGTGGCGGTGCGTGACGAGGTAGCGTGACCTGACGGTTCCGTAGGGTCGGGCGAGTCGGAGAAGGAGTCCCGGTGACGCAGAGCGGACAAGGGGGCGCCCCCCAGCCGGGTGCCCCGTGGGGTCCGGACCCGGCGTCCGGATATCCGGCCTACCCGGAGCAGCCGCCACAGCAGCAGCAGGCGCAGCAGCAACACGCGCAGCCCGGGGCCGCGTACGGGTATCCGCCGGCGCATCCCGGCCCGGAGGCCGCGCCGGGGCACGTGGTGGGGCCCGGCTACGAGGGGCCGGGCGATCCGCACGGCTACGGCTACCCTCCGCTGCCCGAGGCCGCGACGCAGTACATTCCGCCGGTCCCGGCCGCGCCCGGTCACGACGAGGCCGCGACGCAGTACATTCCGCCCGTCCCGGCCGCGCCCGGTCACGACGAGGCCGCGACCCAGTACATCCCGCCCGTCCCGGCCGCGCCCGGTCACGACGAGGCCGCGACCCAGTACATCCCGCCCGTCCCGGCGGCCCCCGCGCACCACGAGGCGGCGACCCAGTACATACCGCCGGTCCCCGCCGCCGAAGGGTTCGACGGGCTCTTCCGGAGCGACGACTCCGCCGGGCAGACCCAGCACCTGCCGCCCGTGCAGGAGCCCGTGCTGCGCCGGCCCCCGCCGCGCCCCCAGCAGCCCCGCCCGCAGCGGCCCCAGTTCCAGCAGCAGCCTCACCCGCAGCAGGCCCATCACCAGCAGCCGCACCCGCAGCAGCAGTACGCCCCGCCCCCGCCGCCCCCGGAGGCCGGGCGCAAGGTCTCGCCCGCGATCATCGCCGCGGTGGTCATCGGCCTGGCCGTCGTCGGGCTCGGCGTCGGATCGCTGCTCGCCGACGGCAAGCCGCAGAACAACGACCCCGGCGCGGTCGCCGACGCCCCGGCCGCGAGCGGCGGTTCCGCGGCACCCGGCGGCGGCGAGGCCCCCGTCGACCCGGCCCGCCCGCAGGCCGTCCAGCTGGACAAGCTCCTCGCCGACAGCAACGACAGCCGGGCTTCGGTGATCAAGGCCGTGGAGGACATCAAGGGCTGCAGCAACCTCGACCAGGCGGCCGCCGACCTGCGCGACGCGGCCCGCCAGCGCGAGGAGCTGGTCACCCGTCTCCAGGAGCTGAAGCTGGACCAGCTCCCGGACCACGCGAAGCTGTCCGCGTCCCTGACCAAGGCCTGGCAGTCCTCCGCGGACGCCGACAACAGCTACGCGGCCTGGGCGGACGACGTGGACGACGACAAGTGCAAGGACGGCAAGGCCAAGGCCACCAAGAACGCCTCCGAAGGCAACAAGTCCAGCGGCGAGGCGACGAAGGCCAAGGAGTCCGCCGCGACCATGTGGAACGCGATCGCCGGCAAGTACGGCCTGACCAAGCGGGACAAGTCCCAGCTCTGAGCCCCGTTCCGGATCAGGCCATGGGCGGGGCCGTCACCAGGGTCGGGGTCATGTCCTGGGACTGCTCGCCGGGCTGCGCCACGAGCCGCCCGGCCTGCACGATCTGGAAGGTGACCCGGCCGTTGACGATGCGGGGGAAGCCGGCGACGGCGCGCATGTCCTGGTAGCGCCAGCTCAGGTTCGGGGTGAGGCCTCCGGTGCTGACCGGCTCCGCCTCGTTCAGGGCGCGCTTGACCGCGCGGCCGGTGACGGGCTCGCCGTCCCCCAGGCGCCCCAGGATCTCGCTGAGCACGGTGTACGCGATCCAGGTGGTCTGGGCCCCGCTGTCGTCGGGGTCGACGTTGTCGTCGCCGAAGGCGAACTCGGAGACCACCTTCCGCATGGGCTCCCACAGGGGATCGGCCGCCACCGGGTACCAGCTGGTCAGGTACGCCCCCTCGAAGGGGCTCTCCTTGCCGCCCGTGCGGTCCACCAGGGCCTGGCTGACGCTGCCCAGGACCGAGGAGATCTGCGGCTTCTTGCGCTGGGCGTCGGTCCGGCGGAAGGCGTCGAAGAAGGTCTCGGTGCGCTCGCCGAGGACGGCGGTCACACAGCCCTTCTCCTTCTCCTTCTCCTTCTCCTTGCCGGTGCCGCTGGTGTGCGCGAGGGCCTCGCGGGCCTGCGGTCCGAAGTCGGCCGAGTCCTCGGCGGCCCGTATGTCGGCGGCGTCCGCCATCTTGTTGGCCCGCAGTCCGGCGTTGAGCAGCACCGGCAGGGTGTCGCCCGCGAGGGTGTCCGGGCGCACCAGGGCGACCTGGGTGCAGGTGCGGCTCAGCTGGTGGCCCGCGCCGGCGATGAGGACGGACTGGCCGCCGTTGACCGGGTACGACAGGGGGGACTGGAACTCCTCGGAGGAGACGCCGTAGCCGCCGATGAAGGGGATGCCCTCGGCCTCCAGCGGGGCCATGAAGGCGCGTCCGTGCTGACTGTAGGAGCCGACGACGGCGACGGCCTTCTCGGCGACGGCCTTGCGGGCGCAGTCGGCGGCACCGGAGGGGGTGTTCTTCTCGTTGCAGGTCAGTACGCGCAGTTTGTGACCGTTGATCCCGCCCTTGGAGTTCACCCAGCGCTCGTACGCCTTGGCCATGCCGGTCATTCCAGGCATGTTGGTTGCTTTGGTGTCTTCCGGGGCGAAGGTCATGACGGTGACGATTCCCTCGGAGCCCTCCGAGCCCCCGGGGAGTGCCCCGCACCCGGCGATGAGGCACGTACCCATCGCCGTGGCCGCGAGGGTGCGGGAGAGGGCTGCGGCGCGTCGCGAGAAGGTCATGTCCGTGCACCATTCCGCCCCACCGGTAACTGTCGAGTGAGATGGACACAACATCGGGTGACGCCCAGGTGAATTGCGGGGGCGCCGTCACCCTGGGCGCCTCAAGATCGCGCCGAACAGGAACGTACGATCGAAAGCGTGACATTCGCCCAAGGTTCGAAGAACCCTTCCCGACGCGGCGGCCGCTCCTCCACCATGGGCGGCATGCCCCTCAACGACATGCCGTGGTGGCGCTGGCGCGGCAACGTGCGCTCGGCGCTGCACATGCTTTCCGATCCGGTCTTCCACGAGGACACCTGGCTGGCCGGCGACGAGGCGTACGGCGACGTCACCGACGCCGTGTACCGGCTCGTCGAGGACACCTGGCTCGACAGCTGGTCCGCCGAGAAGTACGTCGGCACGATCTTCCGCGACTCGCAGGAGGCGGCCGTCGTCGACCTCGCCGTGCTGCGGGTGCTGCGGATCCTCCACCAGGTCGGGCCCGACGCCCCGGTCTCCGCCTACCTGGAGCACCACGCGTGGCCCGAGGCCGTACGCGCCGCGCGCGAGGCGCACGTACGGCTGGCGGAAGCGGACGGGGACGACCCCGACGTGCGACCCACATCGCTCGATGTGTTGAAGATCCTCACCCGCGCGGTGTGAAAGGCTGTGCGGTCATGAGCGACCCGCACACCGAGGCCCAGGCCCAGCCCCAGTACGTCCTGACCATGTCCTGCCCCGACAAGCAGGGCATCGTGCATGCCGTGTCGAGTTACCTCTTCATGACCGGATGCAACATCGTGGACAGCCAGCAGTTCGGAGACCGGGAGACCGGACTCTTCTTCATGCGGGTGCACTTCGAGGCCGAGCCCCCGGTGACGGTCGAGAAGCTGCGCGCCAGCTTCGCCGCGATCGGCGACTCCTTCAGGATGGACTGGCAGATCCACCGCTCCGAGGAGCGCATGCGGATCATCCTCATGGTGTCGAAGTTCGGGCACTGCCTGAACGACCTGCTGTTCCGTTCGAGCATCGGTGCCCTGCCGGTCGAGATCGCGGCCGTGGTCTCCAACCACACCGACTTCGCCGAGCTGGTCGGCTCCTACGACATCCCGTTCGTGCACATCCCCGTCACGAAGGACACCAAGGCGGAGGCGGAGGCGCAGCTGCTGGAGCTGGTGCGCGCCGAGAACGTCGACCTGGTCGTCCTGGCACGTTACATGCAGGTGCTGTCCGACAAGCTGTGCACGGAACTGAGCGGGCGGATCATCAACATCCACCACTCGTTCCTGCCGAGCTTCAAGGGCGCGAAGCCGTACCACCAGGCGCACGCCCGAGGCGTGAAGCTGATCGGTGCGACCGCGCACTACGTGACGGCGAACCTCGACGAGGGTCCGATCATCGAGCAGGAGGTCGAGCGCGTGGGCCACGAGGTGACGCCGGACCAGCTGGTGGCGATCGGACGGGACGTCGAGTGCCAGGCGCTCGCGCGGGCGGTGAAGTGGCACAGCGAGCACCGCGTGCTGCTCAACGGCGCCCGGACGGTCGTCTTCGCGTAGCGGAGCAGGCCCCGGCGGATCCAGCCCCGCCGGCGTTCGAGGCGCGGGGCCGGGGGCGGCGCCCCAGGAAGCCGGGCCGCACGGGTCCGCCGAGCCCCGCACCGGGAGGTCCGGACGGTCCGGGAGGGCCGGACGGTCCGCCCAGGTCGGCGGGGCCGAGGCCCCGCCGTCATCCGCCGAGCACGCCGCAGGCGTTACGCGTCGGGGGCTTCCACGCCGCAGTAGGCCGCGAAGGCCGCCAGGATCTCGTCCTCCGAGATGCGGCCGTCGCGGTCCGCGTCCAGGGCCGCGGCCACCTCGGTGGCCAGCTCCGGGGCGGTGCCCAGGACGCGCAGCACCCGGGCCGCGTTCGGCGGCGTCGCGCCGCCGCCGTCCTCGTCCGCCACCGCGATCACGGCCCGCAGGAACGGCCGCGCGATCTCCGCGAACCGCTGCGGGTTGTCACGCAGCCGCTTCGCGGCCCCGGTGATGAACTCCTCGCGGGACACCCGCTGGTCCCCGTCGACGTCCGCGATGCCGGCCATGCCCTGCCAGAAGGCCTCGGCGCCCGCGAAGACGGCCTGGCCCTTGTCCGACCGGGCGGTGGTGCCGAATTCGGCCAGGACGGACTTCGCGGCAGCGCTGAAGTCCTCCCGGTCGATATAGCCGGACCCGTCCTGGTCGAAGGTGGCGAATCGGGCGGCGATCTTGCGCTCGTATTCTGCGCTGTCCATTTCGGCGTTCCGCCTTCACGTGTGCAGTGGGGTTCAGATCAAGACAAGACAAGGCAGGAGCGTAAGGCCTACGTGGCCTGTGCGTTAAGCGAAGCGGTCAAGGAGGCGGCCGCATCGAACCCGCGCACGGGGAGCGCGGCGGGGCGCGTACACCTGTCCCCATGTGCCGTCGGACGTACCACCGTTCACGCCCTGCCACGCACCTATCACGGAGGGCGCACTTCCAGGGTGAGGTTCTTCCAAAACAGGCGCGATCCGCCATGTGCCCACTACATTCGATGCGTCGACACACGGCTGGGGGCATTCATGCCGAAGGACGCACCACCGCGCTGGGACCGTCGCATGCAGCAGCGACTCGCCCGTGGCGAAGCCGCCGCGCTCGGGGAGCTGTACGACCGCTTCGCCTCGCTCGTGCACAGCCTGGCGCACCGGGTGCTGGGCGACGAGAAGGCGGCGGACCGGATCACCCGAGAGGTCTTCGGCTACATCTGGGAGAACCCCGACGCCTACGACCCCAAACAGGGCTCCATGCGCTCCTGGGTCGCCCGGATCACCCAGGGCCAGGCGGTGGCCCGGCTGCGCCAGGCCGAACTGGGCCGTGGCTCCCGGGAGGAACTGGAGCAGAAGGTGCGCAGCGCCAACGCGGCCGCCCGCGCCGACTACATCGTCACCTCGATGCCCGCGCCCCTGCGCGCCGCGCTGGAACTCGCGTACTTCAAGCGGCGCGACTACCGGCAGGCCGCAGCCGACCTGCAGATCAGCGAGGACGAGGCGCGGCGCAGGCTGCGGCTCGGGCTGCAGTTGCTGTCGACCGCCAACGCCCTCCCGCAGGAGGAAACCGCCCAGTCCGGATATGGAACACCTCGATGAACGGCCCTCCCCAGTCGCCCGATGACGGATACACGCGTCCGGGCGGCCAGGCACGGATACCGGGTCCGCGCGGGGCCGCGGACGACCTCGACCCCGGGCACGCGCCGCGGTCGCTGCCGCCACAGCCGGTCGCGCCGCCCCCGCCCTCGCACGCCGTACTGAAGTCCCTGCTCGGGGCATGGGCGCTGGCGGCCTGCTCGGCCGAGGAGACCCAGGCGGTGGAGGACCACCTCACCGAGTGCGCGCCCTGCGCGGAGGAGGCGCTGCGGCTGCGCGACGCGGTGGGGCTGCTGCACCCGGAGGAGAACCTCGACCTGAAACCGCTGCTGCGCTCCCGCGTCCTGGAGGACTGCCTGGGCAAGCGGCCGGCCCGCATTCCGGTGCCGGTGTGGGCGAGTCCGTACGACACCGAGACCGCACGGCTCGACGCGCTGCTGCAGGACTTCGGGGACTCGGAGTGGCACACCCCGGTACGGCTGAAGTGGTTCGAGGAGGAGCGGCGCCGGTCGCAGCGGACCACGGTGGCCGGGGTGATCGGCCATCTGCTGACGGTGGACGGGCTGATCGCCTCCGCGCTGGGCCTCGACGACCCGCTGGGCCCGGACGCGCCGAAGGGCGGGCCGACGGTGCGGACGGAGCACTTCTGGGGCGCGTCGGTGAACCCGATCACCCGGCAGGTCCGCGACCCGTGGCGGGAACAGGGGCACACGCTGGTGCGTACGGTCTCCTTCGCCGGCCGGGGAGTCGCCGAGCTCGCGGTGGACTACGGCGGCTTCGCGCTGCCGCTCGGGGACGCGTTCCTGGAACGGGCCTTCGAGTGCTGGGTGCACGCGTGGGACATCGCGGAGGCGGTGGACTACCCGTACGAGCCGCCGGCCGGGCCGCACCTGCACCGGATGATCGACCTTGCCGCGCGGCTCCTGCCGGGCGCGCTGGCGCAGCGCAGACGCGCCGGCCTGGCGGCTCCGGCACGGGGCCTGGTCGCGGCGGGGGCACCCGGGCGGACCCCGCACCTGGAGATCGAGGGCTCGGGCGGCGGAGGCTGGGACATCGCGCTGGACTCGCCGGGAGCGAAGCCGTCGCCGGAACGCACCGTGGCGGAGATCGCCCTGGACGGCATCGAGTTCTGCCAGCTGGCCGCCGGGCACATCTCCCCGGAGGATGCGGCGGTGGGCCAGCACGGCGACCGCGAGGCGATCCGCGACGTCCTGTTCGCGGCGGCGTCGCTCAGCCGGCTGTAGAGGGCCGGGGTACGGGACCACGCGCGGGGCGGGGCCTGCACCCCCGGGTGCGGGATGGGGGGAGCGGGATCCGGTCTCCCGGAGTCCGAACGGCCGGCAGCCGGCTCCGGGCGGACGGGGTCCACTCGGGCGGCGTCGGGGATGTGCATGGGGGCTTCCCGTCAGTCCCATCGTCCCTCCGGGGCGGGCCGGTCCCTCAAGGGCGCTCCTCCTACGTCGTCGCGTCGCTTCGCGATGGCCTGCGGCCACCCTTGACCGACCGGCCCGACCCGGAGAAACGAAAGACTGCCGGGAAGCCCCCAAAGGAACGGGCCGGTCGATACTTTCAGGGACAGGGAGATCAGAGATGCCCGACTCGGTCCCCGTGGGCATGGTCCCGAGGCGGGCCGATGAGAGACGCATCCCGAAGCGTTGGGGCGCGCCAGATCGCTACGCGCTCCTCATCTCTCAGCGTCCGACCACCGCCCGGGGCTGGGCATGAGCCGCCCCCGCTTTGATCTCCCGGCGGCCGGGGCTTACAGGGATCGACGTGACCAGCGCCCCGTCCCTCGTGTGGGCGATGGTGGAAGGACTTAGTTTCGAAGTACTTTCGAAGTTATGAGCGCCGTCGAGAACGCTGCCGTGAACTTCTCCGAGCTGGTCAACAAGAACAAGCAGACACTGGCCCGACTCAACGAATCGCCACGCCTGCTGCTGCATCGTAGAGACGGTGAGGACCTGGTCCTCACCACCGCCACGAGGGCCGAGCAGGACCAGACCGTGGTGTCGGCTGCCACGCGAATGCTGTCAGCCATGGCCAGGCGGGAGCCGGGCAGTATGGAATTGCTCCTCGACATACTGCCTGATGCGTTCCCCTGGGTCCGGTTCCTTCCCGAGCCCGACGTGCATGCCTTCGCTGTCGAACTCGTCGACACCATGCGCGCCGCGGACTCGATCGGCAACAACGCGTCTGTCGCCCAGATGCTCATCGCTTGGCAGCACACGGCTGAGGTCCATTCCGACCCGGTTCTTCTGGCCGCGCTGTCCACGGATCACGGTACGGACTATGGACCGGCACCCGACCCGCGGGACATTCGTTGACCGCGGGCCGTGGCGACCGAGCCGCACCCCCGGCCCCCGAAGGACAGTGGGAAGTCCGGTTCGCCGATGCCGCGTCGGCCAAGGGCTGGGAGTGTCTGACGCAACAGGCCAGCGAAAACACGTACCGCGCCTGGGTCGCGATGCGCACGGAGCCCAGCCCAGTTGTCGAGACGCCTCGCCACCACCGACTCAAGGGAACTCTGGCCCACGCGGTCCATCGTGGACAGACCTGTGCGCAGTGGCAGATCGAGGTTACCGGGGGCGGCCGTATTTGGTATCTCTTGGACATTACCCGTGGCACGTGCTGGATTACCTTCGCGGGTACAGGCCACCCGCGCGCCACGGACAGCAGATAAGCCGGCGGTCCGGCGCCGGGAACCCTCTGGCGCAGCGGGTATCCCGATGTGAATCCGGGTCGCTGTGAGCACGACCCCAGCAGTCGGCCTCAACCTCGTTAGACGGGACCAACAGTCGGGCTTCTGAGCCGCCGATGTGAGCTGACTTGGATCCGCGACGAAATGGTCCCTGTCCCCCCGGTTCCCGCCGCCCGAAGCCGCCGCCCGGCTGCAGGTCCCGGCCCGTCGGCTTCTGCCTTCTCGCCCGCAGGGCCTACGCGTACCGCTCGCGGAGTTTGTACTTCAGGACCTTGCGGAGGGTTTCGTTGCGGGGGAGGGATTCCAGGAGTTCCAGTTGTTCCGGGAGTTTGTGGGTGGCCAGGCCCTGGGTGCGGAGGTAGGCGGTCAGCTGGGGGAGGGTCAGGGGGGCGGCGCCCGGGGGTTGTTCCACCACCGCGCAGACGCGTTCGCCGCGGGTCGGGTCCGGGAGGCCTATGACGGCCACGTCCGTGATGCCCGGTAGCTGGTGGAGGAGGTCCTCGATCTCCTTCGCCGAGATGTTCTCGCCCTTGCGGATGATGACGTCCTTGCTGCGGCCGGTGAGGACCAGGTAGCCGTCTGGTGTCAGGTGGCCGAGGTCGCCCGTGATCAGGTATCCGTCGGCGTCGAAGGTGTCCGTCGGGGCGTCGCGGTTCAGGTAGCCCTGGCAGACGGCCTCACCCCGGAGGCGGACCTCGCCGTCGGTGTCCGGGGGCAGCTCGGTGCCGTCCGGGGCGGTGATGCGGACGGACATGCCCGCCGGGGGGCGGCCTTCGGTGGTGGCGAGGTGCTCGGGGGTGTCGTCCGGGGAGCCCATGGTGATCATCGGGACCTCGGTCATGCCGTAGCCGTGGGTGAGCTGGCAGCCCAGTTCCCGTACGACGGCGTGGTAGATCTCCGGGGGCTTGGGGGCTCCGCCGCCCGCGAGCAGGCGCAGGGTCGGGATGAGGGGGGTGTCCGGGGTCTTGCGCTGTTCGGTCAGGAACATGGAGTAGAAGGCGGTGGAGCCGCCGGCCACGGTGACGCCGTGGCGGCGGTACCCGTCGAGGGCGTCCGGCATCGCGAACTTCTCGAAGAGGACGGCGGGGAAGCCGTACAGGAGCAGCATCACCAGGTAGTCCGGGCCGCCTATGTGCGCGTACGGGAAGGCCATCGAGCCGACGTCGGACGGGTTCAGGCGCAGGGCGTGGGCGAGGCAGGAGCCGCCCGCGATCAGGGAGCGGTCGGTGTGCAGGACGCCCTTGGGGTCGGAGGTGGTCCCGGAGGTCCAGTAGATCCAGCGGACGTCGGTGCCGGAGGCGGGCGGCGGGGGGAGTACGGCCGGGTCGCCGTCGGGGAGGGTGTCGTAGCACTCCAGGACGCCGCGGGCGCCGAGCCGCCGGGCCATCGCCGTGTGGTCGAAGCCGCGCCAGGTGCCGGGGACGGCGAAGTGCTCGGCCTTGGACTCGCGCAGCGCGAAGCCGACCTCGCGGTCCCGGTAGAAGGGGATGACGGGGGTCTGTACGGCGCCGATCCGGGCGAGGGCGACGGAGAGCAGCACGGTTTCGATGCGGGTTGGGAGCTGCCAGGCGACGACGGTGCCGGGGCGGACCCCCCTGTCGTGGAGGCCGGCGGCGACGCGTTCGGAGCGGTCGCGCAGTTCGCCGAAGGTGAGCCGGCGGTCGTGTGCGGGGTCCTCGGCGGCCTCGGTCAGGGCGGTGGTGTCCGGGGTGAGTGCGGCCCGGTGGGAGACCAGTTCCCACAGGGTGCGGGACCGGCTCAGTTCTGTCGCGGTCGCGGTGTCCGTCATCCCAGACCTCCCCTTGGCCAAGACCTTCGTTAGCTGATGGATAGTCAGATCAAGCGGAGAGCGTAGGGCGCCGATGCTTGTCGGTCCAGGGGTGGCGGGGCTAGCTTGTTTCTGACGATCCATCAGATCGGTGAATTGGGGAGACCATGGAACTGCCTCGGATCATCAGCGTCGACGACCACGTGATCGAACCCGCGCACCTGTTCGACGTCTGGCTGCCCGCCAAGTACCGCGACCGCGGCCCCAAGGCGCTCACCGCCGGCATCGGCGAACTCGCCTACACCGGCGGCAAGTACGTCATCACCATGGACCCCGACGGCCCGCCGACCGACTGGTGGATCTACGAGGACCTGAAGTTCCCGTACAAGCGCAACATCGCCGCCGTCGGCTTCGACCGCGACGACATGACCCTGGAGGGCATCACCCGCGAGGAGATGCGCCGCGGCTGCTGGGACCCCAAGGCGCGCCTGCTCGACATGGACCTGAACCACGTCGAGGCCTCGCTCTGCTTCCCGACGTTCCCGCGCTTCTGCGGCCAGACCTTCGCCGAGGCCCACGACAAGGAGGTCGCCCTCGCCTGCGTGCGCGCCTACAACGACTGGATGGTCGAGGAGTGGTGCGGCGACAGCGGCGGCCGGCTGATCCCGCTGTGCATCATCCCGCTCTGGGACATCGACCTGGCGGTGGCGGAGATCCGGCGCAACGCCGCACGCGGGGTGAAGGCCGTGACCTTCTCCGAGATCCCCACCTACCTCGGGCTCCCCTCCATCCACTCCGGGTACTGGGACCCCTTCTTCGCCGTCTGCCAGGAGACCGGCACGGTGGTCAACATGCACATCGGGTCCAGCTCCCAGATGCCCGCCGCCTCACCCGACGCACCCCCCGCCGTCCAGGCCTCGCTCAGCTTCAACAACGCGATGGCCTCGATGATGGACTTCCTCTTCAGCGGCGTCCTGGTGAAGTTCCCGACGCTCAAGCTCGCCTACAGCGAGGGCCAGATGGGCTGGATCCCCTACGCCCTGGAGCGGGCCGACGACGTCTGGGAGGAGCACCGGGCCTGGGGCGGGGTCCGCGACCTGATCCCCGAGCCGCCGTCCACGTACTACTACCGGCAGATGTTCTGCTGCTTCTTCCGCGACAAGCACGGGATCGCCTCCCTCGACGTCGTCGGCCGCGACAACGCGACCTTCGAGACCGACTACCCGCACGTGGACTCGACCTTCCCGCACACCAAGGAGGTCGCCCTCGACCACGTGAAGGGCCTCGACGACGAGACGGTCTACAAGCTCATGCGCGGCAACGCCATCCGCATGCTCGGCCTGTCCTTCGACCAGGACCGTACGAGCCGCTGATGGACCTGACCTACACCGAGGAGGAGCAGGACTTCCGGACCCGGCTGCGCGAGTGGCTCGCCAAGACGCTCCCCGAGCTGCCCGCCCGGCCGTCCCCCGACGACTGGCCCGGCCGGCGCGCGTACGACCTCGGCTGGCAGCGCAGGCTGTACGAGGCCGGGTACGCGGGCCTGCACTGGCCGGTGGACGCGGGCGGCCGGGGCGCCACCCCGACCCAGCACCTGATCTTCCTGGAGGAGACCGAGCGCGCGGGGGCGCCCTACGTCGGCGCGAACTTCGTCGGGCTGCTGCACGCCGGCCCGACGATCGCCGCCGAGGGCACGGCGGAGCAGCGGGCGCGCTGGCTGCCGCCCGTGCTGCGCGGCGACGAGGTGTGGTGCCAGGGGTTCAGCGAGCCGGACGCGGGCTCCGACCTGGCCTCCCTGCGGACGCGGGCCGTGCGCGACGGTGAGGACTACGTGATCACGGGGTCGAAGATCTGGACCTCGCACGCGGAGGTCGCCGACTGGTGCGAGCTGCTGGTGCGCACCGACCCCGCGGCGCCCAGGCACCGGGGGATCTCCTGGCTGGCCATGCCGATGGACGCGCCCGGGGTGACCGTACGGCCGCTGCGCACGCTCGCCGGGTCGGCGGAGTTCGCGGAGATGTTCCTGGACGGGGTACGGGTGCCGGTCGCCAACCGGGTCGGTGCGGAGAACGACGGCTGGCGGGTCACCATGGTCACGCTGTCCTTCGAGCGTGGCACCGCCTTCGTCGGCGAGGTCGTCGCCTGCCGCCGGACCCTGGGGGAACTGGCCCGGGCCGCGAAGGCCAACGGCCGCTGGGACGATCCGGTCCTGCGGCGCAGGCTGGGGCGGCTCCACGGGGAGTTCGGCGCGCTGTGGCGGCTCACCCAGTGGAACGTGAGCGAGGCCGGGCGGTCGGCCGGCGGGGTCCCCGGCATCGGGGGTTCCGTATTCAAGCTCGCCTACTCGCACGCCCGCCAGGAGCTGTACGACACGGCGGCGGAGGTCCTCGGAGCGCACTCCCTGTCCCTGGAGGAGGAGTGGACCCTGGACCGGCTCTCCTCCCTCTCGTACACGATCGCGGCCGGCACCTCGCAGATCCAGCGGAACATCGTCGCCGAGCGGATCCTCGGCCTCCCGAAGGGCCGGTGAGGGGTGTGGACTTCCAGCCGACCGAGGACCAGAGGGATCTGCGGGCGGGCGTACGGGACCTGCTGGCGGGCCGGTACGGCCGCGAGGCGCTGCGGGCGTCGGTGGACACGGGCGCGCCCCTGGACCGGGCGCTGTGGCGGGAGCTGGGCGAGGCGGGCTTCTTCGCGCTGCGGCTGCCGGAATCCGAGGGCGGGGTGGGGCTGGGGCTGCCGGAGGCGGTCCTGGTCTTCGAGGAGGCCGGACGGGCGCTGGTGCCGGGGCCGCTGGTGGCCACGCACCTGGCCGCCGGGGTGGTCCCGGGGGCGGCGGCGGGGGCGGCGGTGGTGACCGCCTTCGACCTGGACGGGCCGCTGGTGACCCACCTCGGGGAGGCGGACGCGGTGCTGGGCGTGTCCGGGCTGCCGGCGGGTGAGCCGGTGCGCTCGGTGGACCCGCTGACTCCGCTGTACCGGGTGGCGGCCCCGTACGGCGACGGGGACTGTTCCGCGTACCGCGACGAGGGGGCGCTGCTGACGGCCGCGCTGCAGCTCGGGAGCGCGCTGCGGACGGTGGAGCTGGCGGTGCGGTACGCGGGCGAGCGCGAGCAGTTCGGGCAGCCGATCGGGGCGTTCCAGGCGGTCAAGCACCTGTGCGCACGGATGCTGGTGCGGGCGGAGGTGGCCCGTACGGCGGTCTACGCGGCGGCGGTGACCGGGGACGCGGGCGAGGTGGCCGCGGCCAAGCTGCTCGCGGACGAGGCGGCGGTGCGGGGCGCCCGGGACTGCCTTCAGGTGCACGGCGGGATGGGCTTCACCTGGGAGGCGGACGTACACCTCCACCTGAAGCGGGCCTGGGTGCGGGCGGAGCAGTGGCGGACGGCGGCGCAGGCGCAGGAGCTGCTGGCGCGGGAGCTGCTGGTCTCGGCGGCCCCGGTGGGGCCGGTGGGGTAGCCGGGGCGGGAGGGGTGGGCGGAGCGGGCGAGGCGGCCGGGGGTCGCGTCGGCCGGCGCGGCCTTTCGGGGGACGTGGCTCACCGTAGTGGGGAGGCACGGGAAGGACGACGCGGGACGCATGTCCGATTACAGAGAGTTGATATCGGTTTGTGTCCTTCGCCCACCTCATTGCAGCCCGGAAGCGGGGCCCTGCTCCGGTACGCTCCCACGAATGCGAGCGGTTGAGCGGCGCGAGCGTCGCACAGTATGCACCACGCCCCCTCCTTCGCGCGTGAATATGCCCGAAGCGCTTGTTGTGGTGACTGTAGGTCAACCATGCTGCTACGGAAGGGGATCACAGTCGGTGATCCCGTCCTGTCGCGAGGCGAAGTGTCCGCCGGTTCGGATGGTGTGAGCGGTGCAGGTGCTTCAGGTTCAGCTGGAGGTCGGAGCGGATCCCGCCGAGGTCGGCCGGGCCCGCCGGTGGGCCCGGTCCCGGTTGGCGGGGTCGGGCATAGGGGACGACGAGCCGCTCGCCGAGACGCTGATCCTGCTGATCTCGGAGCTGGTCACGAACGCGGTCGTGCACACGGGCTGTCCGGCCGTACTGCGGATGCTGTTCGGTGGCCCGGGGGTGCGGGTCGAGGTGGCCGACGCGAGCGACCGGGCGCCGAACCGCCGGCAGGCGTGCGGGGAGGACACCGGCGGGCGCGGCCTGGAGCTGGTCGACGGGCTGGCGGACCGCTGGGGCTGGCAGCGCGAGGGCGCGGGCAAACGGATCTGGTGCGAGATCGACCGCGCCGAGAAATCGACCTCGGACTGCGCCTCCGCGTGTTCCTCGGACGGCCCGTCGGAAATTCACACCACGCAGCGGGAACCGCGCTTGTACCTCTAACGAGGTGTTGACGGTTCGTCACATCTTGATCACCCTGGTGTGGAGCGATTCGACGCGAGGGGACGCCAAGGGCAGGCCTTGACGAGTGCGGGTCGTGGGGTGGCGGCTGCCGTGCCGCGCTCGGGGCGTGCATGCGCGCCGCCGCCACCCGCAGAACCCGCCGGGCCGCGCGAGTCGTCGGCCGGGCTGCCGGCGGCTCCCCGTGCGGACTGAGCCGCGCGGGGGCGACCCGGGGTGGTGGCGTCGCTGCGCACGCCACCACCGCCGGGGTCCAGGCCGCGCAGATCAGGCCGCCGTGCAGATCACGTCGTACGGGCGGCCGATCGCGATGGTCAGCTCGATCGGGTCGGTGGTGCCGGAGGGGCACTCCGACTTCGTCTTGACGAGCCCGAGGACCTTCTGGGCGCCCGAGCCGCCACAGGCGACCTCCTTGGCCTGGGAGGTCACGCAGTCGCCCTTGACCAACTGGCCGCCGCCGGCGCCCGCGTCACCGGGGTGGTCGCCCGACAGGTTGCGGCCGCAGACGGTGTTGGTGGGGATGCCGCTGCCCTTGCCGCCGTAGGAGATGCTCACGTCGATCATCAGGTCCGTGCCGGGCGGGCACTGGACCGCGTTCGGGAGGATGCTGGCCTCCTTGATGTCGATGGCCTTGAAGGTGGCCCCGGAGTCGGAGCAGCCCGTCCGCTTGTATCCGTCGGGCGTCTTGGACGGGTCGGGGCCTCCGCAGTCGCCGACCTTCCACGAGCTGGAGGTGTCGGAGGAGGACTCGGGGGATCCGGGGTCCTTGGCGGTGGGCTTGGCGGAGGGGGAGGCGGACGGGGAGGCCGTCGGCTTGCCGTCGTCCTTCCGGAGGGACTGCATGACGAGGTAGCCGCCGACGATGAGAACGGCGAGGACGATGACGGTGACGACGTTGCCGCCCGAGCGGCGTCTGGGGGCAGGTGGCGGCGTTACCTGGTACGGGTTGGCCATGCGAGCTTCTCCTGCGGGGAAGGCGGTGGGGACGGGGTGTGACGCGCGTACGGTGACGCGGCATGTACACCTCATGGTTCCAGCGGGTGTGGCTCGCGGGTGGCCGCGGGCGTGGCTGTGGGCGTGGGCGTGGTCGTCCGGGCCGGTGTCGGCTGCGGCGGTTGCCCGCTGAGCTCAGAGCACGGCCACCGGGGCGACGGGAGTGCCGGTGCCGCCGACGAAGGGTTCCGGCATGGCGGAGAGGAGGAACGCGTACCGGTTCTCTTCTGCACAGGCTGTGGACAACTTTTCGAGGTTCCAGTTCTGACCTTGGTGCATGCCCATCTCGACCAGGTGGAGGGCGTGCACCGGGAGCCACAGGTTGTCGATCTCCGGCGGGAAGATCTCGAACGTCAGGGTGTCGTTGGCGACGGCCGCCACGTCCCGGGCGTGGAACCACTCGGGGGTGCGGACGGACAGCCCGGGCGAGGGGAAGCCGTAGCCGTGCTTGTCGCCCGCGAGGTAGACCTGGATCTGGCCGGTGCGGACCAGGACGATGTCGCCCGGGCGGACGGTGACGCCGCCGAACTCCGCGGCCTCGTCGAGGTCCCCGGGGGTCACCGCGTGGTCGCCCGGCAGCCGGTCCAGCCCCTTGGCGCGCGCGACGTCGAGGAGCACCCCGCGCGAGACGATGTGGCCGGCCTTGTCTATGCCGCTGAACTCGGCGCGGCCGTGTGCCGTGATGGTGCCGGCCGGACGGCCGTTGTAGATCTTCCCCGAGTGCGAGACGTGCGTGAGGGCGTCCCAGTGGGTGCCCGCCTGGAGGCCCATGCTCACGGCGTCGTCGCTGCACGCCACGGTGCCGGGCCCGAAGAGCTCCTGGTTGATCTGCACCATCGTGTGCAGCGGGTTGATCCGGCCGGGGATCAGGCCGGCCTGGACCCCGTCCTCCTTGAGCGGCAGGGCGAGCGGGATCCGGCGGCCGGTGCGGATCTCCGCCGCGGCACCCCGGACCACCTCGTCGGTGACCAGGTTCAGGGTGCCGATCTCGTCGTCGGCGCCCCAGCGCCCCCAGTTGTTGACGCGCTTGGCGATGTCGTGGAACTCGGCGGGCAGGGTCATGGGCGTCGACAGCTCCTTGCGTGGATGTGGCGGATACGGCGGCAACGAGGGCTTGTGCAGGTGCATCTGACTACCCATAGAATCTAACGGTCCGTCAGAAAACACGGGAAGGGGCCGGACGTGGGGAACTTCTTGGCAGGCAAGGTCGTCGCCGTCACCGGCGCCGGCCGGGGCATCGGGCGGGCCGTGGCACTCGCCGCGGCCGCCGAGGGCGCCAAGGTCGTCGTCAACGACTACGGGGTCGGGATCGAGGGCGCGGAACCCACCAGCGAGATCGCCGAGGCCGTGGTGAAGGAGGTCACCGCCCTCGGCGGGGAGGCCGTGGCCGTCGCCGACGACATCTCCACCATGGCGGGCGGCCAGCGTCTCGTCGACACCGCGCTCGCGCGGTACGGCCGCATCGACGGAGTCGTGTGCGTGGCCGGCATCCTGCGCGAGCGCATGCTCTTCAACATGTCCGAGGAGGAGTGGGACCCGGTCGTCGCCACCCACCTCAAGGGCACCTTCACCGTCTTCCGCGCCGCCTCCGCCGTCATGCGCAGGCAGGGCTCGGGCACCCTGATCGGCTTCACCAGCGGCAACCACCAGGGTTCGGTCGCCCAGGCCAACTACAGCGCCGCCAAGGGCGGGATCATCTCGCTCGTCCGCTCCGCCGCCCTGGGCCTGGCGAAGTACGGGGTCACGGCCAACGCCGTCGCACCCGTAGCCCGCACCCGCATGTCGGCCAACGTACCGATGGAGCTCAAGGAGATCGGCGAGCCCGAGGACGTCGCGGCGCTGGTCACCTACCTGCTCAGCGACCGCGCCAGGGCCGAGGACATCACCGGTCAGGTCTACACGATCGCCGGACCGAAGATCGCCGTCTGGGCGCAGCCGCGCGAACTGCGCGCCGGATACGCCGAGGGCTCCTGGACGCCGGAGAAGATCGCCGACTTCCTGCCCGGCACCGTGGGCACCGACCCGATGCCGATGCTCGCGCAGCTGGAGGCCATGGCCAAGGCTGCGGCCGCCAAGGACCGCCCCAACGCGTAGGACCGCCCCAACGCGTAGGAGCGAACCGGCGCGTGGGACCGACCCGGCGCGTGGGACCGACAGGACCAGGGGGATCGGCGTGGACTTCAGCTTCGGGGCACAGGACGAGGAGCTGCGCGGGCGCGCCCGGGCGTGGCTGTCGGAGCACCTCGTGGGCCCGTACGCGCAAGTCCTCGGCCTCGGCGGGCCGGGCAGCGAGCACGAGGGGGCCGGCATCCGGCGGGCGTGGGAACGCGAGCTCGGCCGGGGCGGCTGGATCGGGCAGGGCTGGGAGGCCGACGGGTGGGGCAACCGGCGGCTGTCCCTGACCGGCCAGGTGGTGTGGGCCGAGGAGTACGCGGCTCTGCGGGCGCCCGGCCGGGTCGGCCACATCGGCGAGAACCTGCTCGCGCCGACCCTCATCGCCTACGGCTCGCCCGAGCAGCAGGACCGTTTCCTGCCCGGCATCGCGCGGGGCGAGGAACTGTGGTGCCAGGGCTACAGCGAGCCGGGCGCCGGGTCCGACCTCGCGGGGATCCGTACGGCCGCGGTACGGGACGCGGCCGACGGGCTGTACCGGGTGACCGGGCAGAAGATCTGGACCTCGCTCGCCCAGGACGCCGACTGGTGCTTCGTACTGGCCCGCACCGAACCCGGCTCGCGCCGCCACCGGGGGCTGTCGTTCCTGCTCGTACGCATGGACCAGCCCGGCCGCGTCGAGGTCCGGCCGATCCGGCAGATGTCGGGCACGAGCGAGTTCAACGAGGTGTTCTTCGACGGGGCGGTCGCGGCGGAGGTGGTGGGTGCCGAGGGCGACGGCTGGACCGTGGCCATGGGCCTGCTCGCCCTGGAGCGGGGGGTCTCGACCCTGGTCCAGCAGATCGGGTTCGCGGCGGAACTGGAGCGCGTACTGGCCTCGTACGCGGCGCGGGCCGCCGCCGGGGCCGGGGACCCCGTCCTGCGGGAGCGCCTCGTCCGGCAGTGGGCCGAGCTGCGCACGATGCGGTGGAACGCGCTGCGCACCCTGGGCACCGAGGGGGATCCGGGCGCGCCCAGCGTGGCCAAGCTGCTGTGGGGCGGCTGGCACCGGCGGCTCGGGGAACTGGCGGTGGAGGTCCGTGGTGCGGCGGCCACGGCCGGGCCGGCGCTCTGGGAGCCCGGGCTCCCGTACGAACTCGGACTCGACGAGGAGCAGCGCCTGTTCCTGTTCACCCGTGCCGACACCATCTACGGCGGCTCGGACGAGATCCAGCGGAACATCATCGCCGAGCGTGTGCTCGGCCTGCCTAAGGAGCCCAGGTGAGAGGCGTCGTGTTCGACGGCAAGCAGGCCCAGGTGGTCGACGACCTGGAGATCCGGGATCCGGGGCCGGGGGAGGTACTGGTCGCGATCGGCGCGGCCGGGCTGTGCCACAGCGACCTGTCGGTGATCGACGGGACGATCCCCTTCCCGCCGCCGGTGGTGCTCGGGCACGAGGGCGCGGGAATCGTGGAGGCGGTGGGCCCGGGCGTCACCCATGTGGTGCCGGGGGACCATGTGGCGCTGTCCACCCTGGCCAACTGCGGGGCGTGCGCGGACTGCGACCGCGGCCGGCCGACGATGTGCCGCAAGGCGATCGGGATGCCGGGACAGCCGTTCTCGCGGGGCGGGAAACCGCTGTTCCAGTTCGCCTCCAACTCCGCCTTCGCCGAGCGCACGCTGGTCAAGGCCGTACAGGCCGTGAAGATCCCGGCCGACATCCCGCTGACCTCCGCGGCGCTGATCGGCTGCGGGGTCCTCACGGGGGTGGGGGCGGTACTGAACCGGGCACGGGTGGACCGCGGCGAGAGCGTGGTCGTCATCGGCACCGGCGGCATCGGGCTGAACGTGCTGCAGGGGGCCCGGATCGCGGGAGCCACGACGATCGTGGCGGTGGACGCGAACCCGGCGAAGGAGACGGTGGCCCGGCAGTTCGGCGCCACCCACTTCATCGACGCGTCCGCCGTCGCCGACTCCTCGGCGGCGGTCCGCGAGATCCTGCCGACCGGCGCCGACCACGCCTTCGAGTGCGTGGGCAACGTCAGGCTGATCCGCCAGGCGATCGACCTCCTCGACCGGCACGGGCAGGCGGTCCTGCTCGGCGTGCCCGGATTCAAGGAGGAGGCGTCGTTCCTCGTGTCGTCCATGTACCTCGACAAGACGATCATGGGCTGCCGGTACGGGTCCTCGCGCCCGCAGCGGGACATCGCGCTCTACGCCGAGCTCTACCGGCAGGGCGGGCTGCTGCTGGACGAACTGGTGACGGAGGTCTATCCGGTCGAGGACTTCGCCAAGGCCGTGGACGACGCCCACCACGGGCGGGTGGCCAGGGGCGTGCTCACCTTCTGACGCGCCCCTGCCGTGTCCGGAAACGGGACGGCTCCCCCGTCGGCGGGATCGCACCCGCCGGCGGAGGAGCCGAGAACCGTGTCACCGTCAGTCGAGGACGTCCGGGATCGGGTCGGTGTTGCCGCGCTGCAGCGCCGCCCCGGAGCCGGCGCTCGAACCGAGCGCCCAGTCCATGAGCTTCATCGCGTCCGCGTAGCGCTCCTCGTCGTTGAGCAGGACGCCGATGACGGTCTTGCCGTTACGGGTCGCCGAGTAGACGAGGCACTTGCCCGCGGCGGTGCCGGTGCCGGTCTTGACGCCGATCGCGCCCGGGTACGCGTAGCCGGTGGGCCGCTCCCTGATCAGCAGGTTGCTGTTGCCCCACGTGGCGTCGGTCGAGGTGCCGCCCGTGCTGTAGGTCTTCGCCGCGACGATCTTCGGGAAGGTGGTGCCCGACATCGCGTACTTGGTGAGCTTCGCGAGGTCGCGCGGGGTGGTGAGGTTCCTGCCGGTCGGTGAGATGCCGTCGAAGGAGTCGTAGACGGTCCTGGTCATGCCCAGCGACTTGGCCTTGGTGTTCATCTGCGCGATGAAGTCGGCCTTGCGGGCCGCGGTGGTCGTGCCCTTGCCGAAGGTGTCGGCGAGCGCGTAGGCCGCGTCGCAGCCCGACGGGAGCATCAGCCCGTACAGCAGCTGGCGGACGGTCGGGGTGGCGCCCACCTTCAGGTGGGCCGAGCTCGCACCCTCACGGACGACGTAGTCCGCGTACTCCTTCTTGATGGTGACCTTCTTGTTGAGGTCCAGATTGGCCGAACGGAGCACGACATGGGCGGTCATGATCTTCGTGGTGCTCGCCCCCTGCCGCTGGGTGTCGGCGGCCTTGCTGGTGAGCGTGGCCCCGCTGGTGCCGTCGATCAGGATCGCGCCGGCGGCCGTCACGGGGGGCGCGGCGGCCGGAGCCGCCGAGGAAGCCGGTGAGGCGGCGACCAGGAGGGCCCCGGTGGCGACCGTGACGGCGACCGCGCCGCGCGTACGGCGCATCAGGTTCAGTATCAAGTCAAATCCCCGCGTATCCGAAGAATTCCCTAGGGGCCGGTACGCCGAGGAGTCCGGTCCCGGGGGGAGCTTACGCAGGGGACGGGCGGGGGAGAACCGCACTGCCGCAGGAGGCCGGGCGGGCGCCCGGTCAGTCGGCGAGGCGTCCGAAGCGGCCCTTGTGGAAGAGGAGCGGTTCGCCCTCGCCGGCCGCGCCCATGGCCACCACCCGGCCCACGACGATGAGGTGGTCCCCGCCGGTGTGGACGGCCTGGATCCGGCAGTCGATCCAGGCGGGCACGGCGTCGAGCCGGGGCGATCCCGTGACGGGGGCGGGCGTGTGGGTCACCCCCGCGAACTTGTCCGCGCCGCTGACGGCGAAGGACCGGCACAGGTCACCCTGTTCGGCGCCGAGGATGTTGACGCAGAACACCCCGGCGCGGGCGATCCGCGGCCAGGTGGTCGACGTACGGGCCACCATGAAGGTGACCAGGGGCGGGTCGAGGGACAGCGAGGCGAAGGACTGGCAGGCGAATCCGGCCGGGCCCGCCTCGTCCTCCCCGGGCGGTGCGGTGATGACGGTGACCCCGCTGGCGAAGTTCCCGAGCACGGCCCGGAACTCGGCGGGGGACACCGGAGCGCGTTCGTCCGCGCCGACGGCGCGCAGATCGGGACGCGGCAGGGCGTCGACGGACTCCGGCTCCCGCTGCGCCGAGGCGGAGGTGGGGGAGCCGGCTGACCTGAGGTATCGGACGACGGTGGCCGCCATCCCTGCATGTCCCATCACAGCTCGATTGAAGCTGACGGTTCGTCAGATGTGAAGGGGTGGGGCGCCGGACACTTGCCGGGCCGCTCCGGTGGCGCCGCCCCCCTGGGGGGTGTGGGAGTCGCGGCCCGGGGGTTCGCCGGACCGCCTGTTTTCGGCCAACGCGCCTGTGACACAACAGACATGAGGCGCCGTCAAGGCTGTCCGACCCCCTGTGTAAGGTCGGGTCCAATGGCAACGGCGTCGGCGCTGGGGTGGTCATGGGCAGTGGCAACGGCTTTCGCTACCGAGCCGAAAGGATCTCGCTCGGAGCGATGGCGTCGGCAGGCATCCTGGTCCTGCTCGCCGACCTCTTCGGCTGGCTCGACAAGATGGCCCCCGGCGGCACCCTGCCGAAGATCACCCTGCTCATCCTCAGCACGGTCACGCTCTTCCTCCTGATGGAGTTCGACCGCCTGAAGGTGCTCGACAACATCAACACACAGATCTCCGGCCTCACCCTCGACGGACTCACCGGAGAGCTCAGGCGTCAGCACTACCTCGGCGTGACCAAGGTCCACCGGGTCTTCTCCGACGAGGAGTTCAAACGGCTCCTGGGAGCGGCCCGCCAGGAGGTCGCCATCCTCCAGACCTGGATACCCAACCTCAGCCGCCTCGAAGAAGAGCTGGAGCGGGCCGTCACGGAGCGGAACGTCCAGGTGCGCATCCTGCTGCTGCACCCGAAGTCCGCCGTCGCGGACCTGCGCGACGAGGCCCTGCGCGCCACGCGCAGCTCCGTGGACGTCGGCGCGAGCCTGGACGTCCTCAAGGCGATCCACGACCGCCTCGCACCGGAGCTCCGGACCAGGCTCAGCGTCCGGGTCTACAACTCCCTGCCGTCGATCGCCGTCTACAAGGCCGACGAGCACTACCTGGTCAGCTCGTTCCTGCACGGGCAGCTCGCCATCGAGTCGCCCCAGACCGAGATCGACGGATCCGACACCGTGATGGGCCGGCAGGTACAGAAGGAACTGGACACCCTCTGGGGCATCGGCAGCGAGGTCGACCTGCGCGACCCGATGCGATCGATCGACATCCACTGATCAGAAGACCGATCGGGAGAGAAGAGAAAGGACACGGCCATGCGCGACCTGGACAGGTTCGAGGACGGACTGATCGAGCAGTACGAGCGGCATCCGGTGCTCGCGGGCATCGCACGGCTCCCGGACGAGGACTTCGCCGGGATCCTGCTCCAGCGGCGCTTCCTCTCCCTCGCCTTCACCCCGGCCTACGACCTGGCGATCGACCTGCTGCAGGACGAGCCCGGGCTGCGGATCGCCCGCGTCATCCTCCGCGAGGAGTACCCCGACGGACGGGGGCACACCCCCTCGCACCGCGAGGACATGACCTACGACATGCGCCGGCTCGGGATCTCGCGCGACGACATCGTCCGGTCGAGGCCGACGGAGGCGACGAGGCGGGCCATCGAGGACACGTTCGCCCTGATCGCCGACGCGGGCGCCCACGAGCGCTCCGACCTGCGGCTCCTCACGATCCTGCGGTTCTGGGGCGAGATCCTGGTCTCCGTCGAGTACGGCCGGCTCTGGGAGCGCATGGCGCCGCTGCTCGCCGGCGACGGCGAGAACCGCTCGCGCTTCTACTACCCGCACCACGTGCACGACGCCAAGAAGCGTTCCCTGGAGAGCGTCTCCCTGCTGTCCACCACCCACTCCGACCGGCTGGGCACCCGGGTACGGGAGCTGCTCACCGGCGCCGACGAGGAGGCGGCGGCCGCCTGCTTCAGAGAGGCGGAGGAGCACTCGCTCCGGCTCAAGGTGGCCTTCTACGACCAGTTCCGCTCCGCGCCGGTTCGCGCGTCCGTACACCCACACGGGTGAAACCGGACGGGCGGGTGGGTCCCTACGCCCGGGTGCGGGTGGAGGCTCGGCATCGTGGCAGCGACCCCGTACCGCCGCCGTAGCCCCAGGAGGACCCCATGCTCGGCACCGACTTCACCACCGGATCACCCAACTGGCTCGACCTCGGCAGCCCCGACACCGAGGCCGCCGCCGCGTTCTACGGCGCCGTCCTCGGATGGGAGTTCGCCTCCGCCGGGCCCGAGGCGGGCGGCTACGGGTTCTTCCAGGTCGACGGCAAGACCGTCGCCGCGCTCGGGCCGCTCACCGAGGAGGGCGCGCGGTCCGCCTGGATGCAGCACTTCATGACCCCCGACATCCAGGCCACCACCGCGGCCGTCACCGCGGGCGGCGGCACCGTACGGATGGAGCCCATGGACGTCATGGGAGAGGGCTGGCTGGCGCAGTACACCGACCCGCAGGGTGCCGAGTTCGCCTGCTGGCAGCCCGGGAAGACCGGCGGACTCCAGCTGACCTCCGTCGACAGGGCGCTCGTGTGGACCGAGCTCCACGTACCGGACCCCGTCGCCGACCTCGCCTTCTACGCCGGGCTGTTCGGATGGCGCAGCGCCGAGATGCCCGCGCCCGGAATGACGTACCGGGTGGTGAGCACCGCTGAGGGCGACCAGCAGGACGCCTCCTTCGGCGGCATCGCCCCGTCCATGGGCGAGGGCATGGGCGATGAGCCCCGCTGGACGCCGTACTTCATGGCGTCGGACGTCGACGCCACGGTCGCGGCGGCCGGGGCGAACGGCGGAACCGTCGTCATGCCCGCCACCGACCTCCCCGAGGTCGGCCGGATCGCCTGGCTGGCCGACCCGGCCGGAGCGGTGTTCGCGCTGCTCAAGCCCGACCCGCGGATGTAGGCCGGGGTCAGCGGCCGAGGTACTTGGGTGTGCGGCGCTCCACGAAACTCGCCACGCCCTCGTTCGCGTCGGCGGTGGTCATGTTGATCTCCTGGGCGGTGGCCTCGGCGGCGAGCGCGGCCGCCCGGTCCCCGTCCAGGGAGGCGTTGACCAGCTGCTTGGTCATGGCCAGGGCCCGGGTGGGCCCGTTCGCGAGCCGCTCGGCCCATGTCCGGGCCGTCTCCTCCAACTGCTCGGCCGGAACCACCCGGTTGACCAGGCCGAGGCGTTCGGCCTCGGCGGCCGGGACGGCGTCGCCGAAGAACATCAGCTCCTTGGCCTTCTGCGGTCCGACGAGCCGGGGCAGCAGATACGCGCCCCCGCCGTCGGGGACCAGACCGCGGCGGACGAACACCTCGATGAAGCGCGCCGGTTCGGCGGCGATCACGAGGTCGCAGGCGAGGGCGAGGTGGGCGCCGATACCGGCCGCCGTGCCGTTGACGGCGGCGAGGACGGGCTTCTCGCAGTCGAGGACGGCGGTGATCAGGCGCTGCGCGCCGAGGCGGATCATCCGGGCGACGTCCCCGGCGACGCGCTCGCCGGCCGTGCCACCGCCGGGGCTCCCGCGCAGGTCGGCGCCCGCACAGAAGCCCTTGCCGGTGGCGGTGACGACGACGGCCCGCACGGCCGGGTCGGCGGAGGCGCCGTCGAGCAGCGCGATGACGCGCTCGCGCTGGTCCCAGGTGACGGCGTTC
Source organism: Streptomyces venezuelae (assembly GCF_008642275.1). NCBI lineage: Bacteria > Bacillati > Actinomycetota > Actinomycetes > Kitasatosporales > Streptomycetaceae > Streptomyces > Streptomyces venezuelae. The sequence continues at coordinate 3,256,904 of NZ_CP029189.1, read as the reverse complement.
ATGGCCTCGGGGCGGTTGAGGGTGATCCACGAGACGTTGTTCTCGATGCGGTGGAGGACCGTGTCCTCGGGGGCGGTGGCCATGCGTGGACTCCCCTTTGCGGTCGGTGGTTGCGACTGTGGCCGGGTGCCGGGTGCCGGGTGCCGGGTGCCGGGTGCCGGGTGCCGGGTGCCGGGTGCCGCTGCGCGGAACCGTCTCCCCGCCCCGCCCCGTCCCTTCTCCGTTTCCCGGGCTCTGCCCGGACCCGGTCCTCACACGCCGGACGGCTGGAAAACCCAGCCCCGCCGGCGATCGGGGCGCGGGGCTCAGCGGCAGATGGCGAGGGCGTCCAGGGCCACCGCCCCCTGGCCGCGGGGGAGGACCATCAGGGGGTTGATGTCCAGCTCGGACAGCTCGTCGCCCAGTTCCAGGGCCATCCGCTGGATCCGCAGGACGACCTCCACCAGGGCGTCCACATCGGCCGGGGGTGCTCCCCGGACGCCCTCCAGCAGTGCGTGCCCGCGCAGCTCCCGCAGCATCGCCCGCGCCTGGTCCTCGCCGAACGGCGGTACGCGGACCGCCGCGTCGTGCAGGACCTCCACCAGGACCCCGCCCAGCCCGACGGTGACGGTGGGGCCGAAGAGGTCGTCCTGGGTCACCCCGACGACCATCTCGACGCCCCGTTCCACCATCTGGCAGACGAGGATCCCGTCGAGCGGCACGTTCTCGTAGCGCGCGATGTCGGTCAGTTCCCGGTACGCGTCACGGATCTGGCTCGCCGAGGTCAGGCCGATCTTCACGAGGCCGAGCTCCGTCTTGTGGCCCAGCTGCGGGCCCGAGGCCTTCATCACCACTGGGTAGCCGACCAGCCCGGCCGCCCGGACCGCCGCCGCCGCGCTGGTCACCAGCTGCTCGCGGGGGACCCGTATCCCGTAGGCGCGCAGGAGCTGCTTCGCCGCGTGCTCGCTGAGCTGCTGGGACGGCCGCATCAGGGCCTGCGCCTTGCGGTACGAGGGTGAGGGCGTGCGCGGTGCGTCCTCGAAGGGGGAGCGGTAGCCGGAGGTGAAGCGGTGGTGGCCGAGGTAGGCCCGTACGGCGGTGATGCAGTTGCCGAAGGTACGGAAGGTGGCCACGCGGGAGGAGCCGAGGAGGGTGGTGCGGTAGGCGTCCTCGGTGCCGACGGGGGAGCCCCAGATCACGCAGACCAGCTTGTCGCTCTGCTCGGCGGCGTCCACCAGGTCCTGGGCGAGCCGGTCGCTCATGGGCGGGAAGGGGCCGGTGATCGGGCAGATCAGGACGCCCACGGACGGGTCGGCGAGGATGGCGTCGATGATCTTGCGGCCGCGCCAGTCACCGACCGGGTGGCCGCCGTTGTCGACGGGGTTGGCGACGTTCAGGTACCCGGGGATCCACTGGTGGAGCTCGTCCTGCTTGGCCTGCGAGAGGGTGGGCAGGGTCAGGCCCGCCTCGGTGGCGAGGTCGGAGAAGTGCGCCCCGGTGCCGCCGGAGATGGAGTAGACGACGACCCCGTCGGCCTTCGGCTTGCGGGCCCGCGCGAGCAGGGCCGCGGTGTCCTGGAGCTCGTCGAGACCGTCGACGCGGATGACGCCGAACTGGCGCATGGCGGCGTCCACGACGGTGTCGGCGCCGGTCAGCTTCCCGGTGTGGGAGGCGGCCATACGGGCGCCGGTCTCGGTGCGGCCGACCTTGACGGCGACGACGGGGACGCCGTTGCGGGCGGCCCGGTCGGCGGCGAGGAGGAAGGACCGGCCGTCTTTGAGGCCCTCCACGTAGCAGGCGATGGCCCCGACCTCGGGCTGCTCGGCGAAGTAGGAGATGAAGTCGGAGGTCTCCAGGTCCGCCTCGTTGCCGGTGGGCGCCCAGTGGGAGAGCCGGATGCCGAGCTCCTGGAGGGTGTAGACGGGCCTGCCCTGGTGGCCGGACTGGGTGATGAGGGCGATCGCCGGGCCTTCGAGGTCCTGGCGGAACTCCTCGAAGGCGTTGAGGTTGGTGTTGGGGCCCAGCAGGCGCAGGCCGGAGTCCCGGACGGCGGCGCCGAGCCGTTCCTGGGCGGCGGCCCCGCTCTCGCCGGTCTCGGCGAAGCCGGAGGCGAACGCGACCGCGAACTTGACCTTGGTCTCGGCCAGTTCCTCGATGACGGGGAGCGGGTCGGCGACGAGGAGGACGGCGAGGTCCACCTGTTCGGGCAGGTCGGCCACGGAGGCGTGGCAGGTCAGCCCGAAGACGGTGGGGCGGGTGGGGTGCACGGGGTGGATCCGGGCGCCGACGCGCTCCGCCCAGGCGATGAGCTGGCGGGTGATGCCGGTGTTCGGCCGGCCCTCCGCGTCGGAGGCGCCGATGACGGCCACGGACTCGGGGCGGAAGAACCGGTCCAGGTCGGGCACGTCGGCGTGCAGTGGCCGCCCGCTGACGTCCAGGGGGACCGCGTCGTCGGCGGACGGGGGCGCCGACGAGTGGACGGCGGTCCTGGGAGACTCCCCGCAGGCCTCGACACGTGCGCGGAAGTCGGTGGTGAGGGTGCCGTGAGTAGATCCAAGCATCGTTGCCGCCCACTCCTGCTCGATGAACCTCGATGGAACGCAATAACTGACGTGTAGTCAGATTACTGAACTGACGTGCCGTCAGGAACAGGGCTGCGCAGGAAAGGTGTGGAGGTGGTGTGGTGAAGTGAACGGTGGCAGATCCCGCCGGGACCGGTCCAGGGCGCGATTCGGCCGATGCGCCGACCGGGCGTGTGCGCCCTGCCCGGCCGCCCGGCCGCTCACAGGGGCGCCGACTCCACCCGGCCGGCGAACCGGCCGCCGATCCGGTCCGCGAGCCACCCGATGCGCGCGGTGTCCTCGGCGAGCGCGGCGTTCCGCACGTGCACGTGGACGGTGTGGTCCCCGGACGGCTCGCACTGGTAGAGGTCACGGGAGTTGACCGAGAGCGTGAGGTACGCGTACTTCTGCGAGACGCGCCCCAGTCCGGCCTCGGGCACCGCGGGCCACGCCTCCAGATCGAACCGGACGGCCGCCGGATCGGGGCCCAGCGCGGCGACGAACGGCTCGGCGAGATCGAGCGGGTGGCACCAGTCGAAGACCGAGACCGGAAGGCACCGCACCGGGTCGTCGCCGGCGTCCGACGAGCCGTGCTCCCCTCCGGCCGCGGCCGACCACTTCAGGGCGGGCAGTACCTCGCGCACACGGGCCAGAACCTCCGGCGACCGGATCACCGCCTCGAAGTCGACCTCCCCGCCCGTGGTGTCCGCGATGTCCAGCAGGGTGCGCACGGCGCGCAGCGCCTGCGCCAGGTCCGGTGTCGTCAGGACCGCGGCGGCGTCGGAGTTGCTCACCGCGCCCCCTCGGCGGCGCGGCGGGCAATGGCCCTGGCGATCTTCTCCGCGTCCATCGCCATCTCGCGGAACATGCCGCTGATGGGGTTGGTGAAGCCGGTGAAGTACAGGCCGTCGGCCCCCGCGGCGGCGCGGGCGCCGTGCGTGCGCGGCCGGCCGCGCTCGTCGAGCACCCCCAGGTGGCCGACCAGCCCCTCCAGGGCCCGGCGGTAACCGGTCGCCGCGATCACCGCGTCCGGAGCGATCCGCGAACCGTCCGCGAGCACCACCTCGGCGCCGTCGAAGGCCTGGACGGCCGCCACCGGTTCGACCCTGCCGCTGCGGACCGCGTCGATCAGGCCGACGTCCTGAACCGGTATCGACCCCTGCTTGACCCTGCTGTACAGGCCGGTGGCCGGGCGCGGGAGCCCGTACGCCGACAGGTCCGGGACGGAGGCCTTCGCGACGAGCGCGCCCAGCCGGTCCACGAGCCGCGCGGGCAGCCGGCGTACGAGGATCCCGCTGCGCTGGGCCGGCCAGCCGGCGGTGGAGCGGCGCATGATGTGCGGCGCGGTGCGCACGGCGAGCCGCACCCGCGCCGCGCCGCCCTCGACGAGGTCGACGGCTATCTCGGCGCCGGTGTTGCCGACGCCGACGACGAGCACGTCCTGGCCCGCGTACGGCTGGGGGTTGCGGTACTCACGGGCGTGCAGCAGCCGGCCCTCGTACGTGTCCCGGCCCGGCCAGTCGGGGAGCGCGGGCGTGTGGTTGAACCCGGTGGCGACGACGACGGCCGCGGCCGCCAGTTCGCGGCCGCCGCTGGCGTGCAGGGTCCAGCCGCCCTCGGAGTCGGGGGCGGCGGGTTCGATCCGGGTGACCTCCACGCCGGTGACCAGCTCCAGCTCGTGGAACTCTGCGTACTTCTCCAGGTAGCGCACGACGTCGTCCCGGGAGACCCAGCGCCCGAAGCGGCGCGGCATGGCCAGGCCCGGGAGGGCGGAGAGCCGGCGCGTGGTGTGCAGGCGCAGCCGGTCGTAGTGCTGCCGCCAGGACGCACCGACCGCGTCGGACTTCTCGACGACCACCGCGCGGACCCCGCGGGCGCGCAGCGCGGCGGCGGCGGCGAGGCCGCCGGGGCCGGCCCCGATCACGTACACGGGGCGGGGCTGGGTGGTCATGTCGGGTGCTGTGGGGTCTCCGGGCATGAGGTGTGATCGTATCGCCACGCTGGGTTCATGGGTCTCGGTCGGGCGGGGAATCGATTGCGGATCGATCACGGCGCGCGGGCTCGCGACCGGTGGCCCGCAGGGGCCTTGCGCGAACGCTCCGGATCCGCTGAACTGACGTACCGTCAGATAGAGCGTGCGCGTCGATCGCGAGAGGGGTGGGGGCCGCCGATGCAGACCATCTGGCTCAGTGGGGCCGAATGGCTCGCCGTGCTCCGGATAGGCCTCGGCCTGTGGTGGCTGGAGAGCTGGCGGCACAAGGACAAGAAGGGCTGGTTCGAGCGCGGCACCGGCATCGCCTGGGCCGCCGACGTCGCCGGCAAACACCGCTGGACCTTCGTCAAGGGCGGCTTCGAGCTGGTCGTCGCACCGCGGCCGAAGGCGATGGCGTACATCGTCGTCTACGCGGAACTCGCCCTCGGGCTGGGCCTCGTCCTCGGCTTCCTGACGCCTGTCGCCCTGGTCGGCGGACTCCTGCTGAACCTGCTCTACCTGGTGCTGATGATCCACGACTGGGCCGAGCAGGGCCAGAACGCGATGATGGCCCTCATCTCCCTCGTCGCGCTCCTCGCCATGTCCTGGCAGACCTGGTCCCTCGACGCGGCGATCGGACTCTTCCTGTGAGCGGCACCGCGCGGTACGACCTCCCCGAGGTGGACGAGTTCACCCGCCCCTACTGGGACGCGGCGGCCGAGGGCCGACTGCTGCTGCGGCGCTGCGCCGACTGCGGCCGGGCCCACCACTACCCGCGCGAGTTCTGCCCGTTCTGCTGGGCGGGCGAGGAGCGCGTGACGTGGGAGCCGGCGAGCGGCCGGGCCGCCCTCTACACGTGGTCGGTGATCCACCGCAACGACCTCCCGCCGTTCGGCACGCGCGTCCCCTACACGGCGGCGGTCGTCGACCTCGCCGAGGGCCCGCGGATGATGACCGAGGTGGTGGACTGCGAGGCGGCGGCCCTGCGCATCGGCATGCCGTTGACGGTCACCTTCCGCGAGGCCGCGGACGGGGTGTGGGTGGCGGTCTTCCGGCCGGCACCGCCGCACTGACGTCCGGGGATCAGGGCCAGAGCAGGTCGCGCTCCCAGGATCCGCCCGCGGTACGGGAGTACCGCAGGCGGACGTGCCGGCGCGCGGCGTCCCCCTGGAAGAACTCCACCTCGGCGGGGTCCAGTACGTACCGCGTCCAGGTCGGGGCCGGCGCGTCCGGCTCGGCTCCGGCCCGCTCCCAGGCCGCCGCCGAGACCCGCGCCAGCTCCTGCGTCGAAGCGAGCACCTCGCTCTGCCGGCCGGTGAGCGCGGCGGCGAGCGCACCGCGCGAGCGGACCGCCAGGTCCGCCCGGCTCTCCTCGGGCCCGCAGGCGGTGACCCGGCCCCGGACACGGACCTGGCGGCCCACGCTCGGCCAGTAGAACCCGAGCGCCGCCTCCGGCCGCCCGGCCAGCTGCACGCCCTTGGCGCTGGTGGCGTGCGAGGCGAAGTGCCAGCCACGCACGTCGGCGTCGTGCAGCATCAGCGTCCGCACATCGGGCCGCCCCTGCTCGTCCACCGTCGCCAGACTCATGGTGTGCGGCTCCAACTGTCCCGCCCGCGCGGCATGCACGAACCACTCCCGGAACAGGGCCACGGGCTCGGCGGGGGCGGCCTCCGTGTCGAAGCCGGGCAGAGGGGAGTCCCACACCCGAAGGGAGTGCAGGGTGGCGTGGAAGTCGTCGGGGGCGGCTTCGCCGGTCTGGCCGGATCCGCTGGCATCGCTGGTCATGAGGCCCATGGAACAGCAGGCGGCGGGGGCGGGGCCAGGGGATTGGCGGGGTGTGTGGCGGGGATTGGCGGGGGCTTCGGGTGGGCGGGAGTCGGGTGGGTGGGGTCGTGACGTCGGGCGGTGGCTTCGCGTGGGCTGATCTGCCGGGGCGGTGGTGGGTGATGCGGGTGGGGTTTCCCGTCAGTCTCATCGTCTCTCCGGGGCGGGCCGGTCCCTCAAGGGCGCTCCTCCTACGTCGTCGCGTCGCTGCGCGATGGCCTCCGGCCACCCTTGACCGACCGGCCCGCCCCGGAAATCCGAAGACTGGCGGGAAACCCCCAAAAGAACGAGCCGGTCCCTTCTTTCAGGGACGGGGCGGTCGGAGATGCTCGACCGGGTTTGGGCGGGCATCTCCGAGAGGCGGGCTCCTCCAGACCCTGGCCCGGGTCAGGGGAAGCGCACCACATCGCTACGCGCTCCTCATTTCTCAGCGTCCGACGGCCGTCTTGGGCCGGACATAGGCCGCCCACAGCCCCGGACCGACCCTTGACCGGCGTCCGACGACCGCCCGTGGCCCCGCGAGGTTCTCAGTGATGGCGTCCTGGGGCTGTCCGAGGTGAAAAGGCGCAAGACGACGGCAGTTCCGTCGTGAATACGGGTCAGGGCGAGTGAGCGACCCAAAGGACCTTCGAAATGCCGCAATTGACCCTGTTTGACTGCGGGTTTATGGCGTCACAGTCGCACCGACCCGCATCCACGACGGATCAGCCGTACTGCCAGCCATCCACATCTCCCACCAACCCCCGACGGCCATCAGCCGCGGCTCGACGAAAACCTCCCGGAGCTTGGGCGGCCCGTACCCAGCCCCCAGACGGTCGTCGGACGCGGATCGAGAGCCGGACCGGAACCGTGAGCGGCCTGCGCCCGGCTCCAGACGGTCGCCGGACGCCATTGGTGGACAGCATCCGAGGTCGTGGGCGGCTTATGTCCAGCCCCAGACGGCCGTCGGACGCTGAGAGATGAGGAGCGCGTAGCGATGTGGTGCGTCTCCCCCGACCCGGGCCCGGGTCCGGAGGGGCCCGCCTCTCGGTCATGCCCGCCCGGACCCGGTCGGGCATCTCCGACCAGCCCGTCCTCATCCTTGATCGTCCGGCTCGTTCTTTTGGGGGTTTCCCGCCAGTCTTCGGATTTCCGGGGCGGGCCGGTCGGTCAAGGGTGGCCGGAGGCCATCGCGAAGCGACGCGACGACGTAGGAGGAGCGCCCTTGAGGGACCGGCCCGCCCCGGAGAGACGATGAGACTGACGGGAAACCCCACCCGCCTCTCTGATTTCCGCCCGAGCGGCTTCCGCCTTCCGGAGCTCCCGCGCGCCGGAGCTCCCGCGTCCCCGCCGCCCCGCCGCTCCGCCAGGCCTCTCCGGCGCCGCCCCGCCCGCCCCGCCCGCCCCGCCCGCTCCGAAGAATCTTTTCCAGGGCCGATGAGTTTCCGTTTCCGTCGCAGTCATACCTACGGAACGAGACGCCAGACCCCGCCCCACCCCGCGAAGGAGACACGTCATGGCCGAGACAGCCAAGGGCCCCGCCAGCTACTTCCCCTCGATCGAGAAGAAGTACGGACGCCCGATCGGGGAGTGGCAGGACCTCATCCGGTCCTCGCCCCTGACCAAGCACATGGAGCTCGTCTCCTGGCTCAAGACCGAGCACGGGCTGGGGCACGGTCACGCCAACGCCCTCGTGGCGCACACCCTCGCCGAGGGCAAGTAGCAGGCAGCCGTCCCGGCAAGACCGCCCCTGGGCGGGGGACGGTCACCCCCGGCCCAGCAGGACCGTTCCCGACGAGCAGAACCAGCCGCCCGTGCCCGAGGCCAGGGCGACCTCCGGGAGGCGGCCGCCGGCTTTGGTGACCTGCCCGGCCCCCGCCTCGCCGCGGAGCTGGCGGACGGCCTCGACCAGGAGGAACAGGCCGCGCATGCCCGGGTGGCAGGCGGAGAGGCCGCCGCCGTCGGTGTTGACCGGGAGTTCCCCGTCGCGCAGCAGGCGCCCCTTCTCCACGAACGCCCCGCCCTCGCCCTTCGCACAGAAGCCGAGGTCCTCCAGGGTCACCAGGGTCATGTAGGTGAAGGCGTCGTAGATCTCCGCGAGGTCCACGTCCGCCGGGGTGAGGCCGGCCCGTTCGAAGGCGGTGCGGCCCGAGACGGCTGCCGGGGACACCGTGAAGTCCGCCCACTCCGACATGGTGGTGTGGGAGACGGACGTGCCCGTCCCCAGGACCCAGACGGGGGCCTTCGCCGTGTCCGGTACGTAGTCCTCCGCCGCCAGGAGCACCGCGCAGCCGCCGTCCGAGCGGATGCAGCAGTGCAGCTTGGTGAACGGGTCCGCGATCATGCCGGAGGAGAGGACCTCGTCCACCGTGAGCGGGTCGCGGAACATCGCGTCCGGGTTCGTCGCCGCGTTCGCCCGGGCCTGTACGGCGACGGAGGCGAGCTGCTCCAGTGTCGTCCCGTACTCGTGCATGTGGCGGCGGGCGGCCATGGCGTACTTGGAGATCAGCGTGTGTCCGTACGGGACCTCGAACTGCAGCGGTCCGCGGGCGCCGAAGGAGAGGTTCGAGGTGCGGCGCCGCGCCTTGATGTCCGCGCGGGCCGTGGAGCCGTAGACCAGGAGCACGGCGTTGGCGTGCCCGGCGGCGATGGCGTCCGCCGCGTGGGCGGCCATGACCTCCCAGGTCGAGCCGCCGACCGAGGTGGAGTCGACCCAGGTGGGGCGCAGGCCCAGGTACTCGGCCACCTCGACCGGTGCGAGCGTGCCGAGGCCGGCCGAGGCGAAGCCGTCGACGACGGAGCGGTCGAGGCCGGAGTCGGCGAGGGCGCGCCGGGCGGCCTGTGCGTGCAGGGCGTAGGGGGTGGGGCCGTCGACCCGTCCGCAGTCGGAGAGGGCGACGCCGACCACCGCGACCCTCCGGCGTGCGCGGGCTGTGGATGCGGGTCCGGACGCGGGTCCGGGTGTGGGTCCAGGCATGAGGGGACGGTATATCTGACGATGCGTCAGACGCTAGACCCCCGCCCCGCAACCCGCCCTCGCCGCCCCCTGTGTTTCTGCCTCCGCCAGGCCTAACATGACGATCCGTCAGAAACGGGGAGGAGCCCGACGATGGATGCCGCCTTCACCGCGGAGCAGGACGAGATACGCCGTACCCTGCGCGAGATCCTGGGCAAACGCTGCGGCCCCGACGAGGTCAAGGCCGCCGTCCGCACCGCCGCCGGACACGACCGCGAGCTCTGGCTGCAGCTGGCCCGGGAGCTCGGGCTGCCCGGCATCGCCGTCGCCGAGGAGTACGGCGGTGTCGGCTGCGCCCCCGCCGACCTGGCCCTGGCCTGCGAGGAGACGGGCCGGGTGCTGCTGCCCTCGCCGCTGCTCGCCACCGCGGCCCTGTGCGTCCCCCTGGTCACCGCTCTCGGCACCGAGGCCCAGCGCTCCGCGCTGCTGCCGCCGCTGGCGACGGGCGGGCTGACCGCGGCCCTCGCCGTCAGCGGCCCGGCGCTGGCCACCGCCCTCGCGCTGACCGGCGAGGACGCCTCCGGGCAGTGGTCCGGCGGTGGCCGGGCCGGCGGCGTCCAGGCCCGGGCCGACGCGTCAGGCGGCGGCTGGCGGCTGTACGGGGAGGCCGTCCAGGTGCTCGACGGGCACAGCGCCGGGCTGCTGCTGGTCGCCGCGCACACCGGCGGTTTCGCGCGCAGCCGTACGCTGCTGTTCCTCGTACGGGAGGACGCGCCGGGGCTCGTACGGTCCCGGCAGACCGTCCTGGACGAGACCCGTCCACAGGCCAGGATCGAGATGCGGGACGTTCCTGCGGAGTTGCTCGGCGACGAGGGCGCCGATGCGCTCGGCGCGCTCGCCGCCACCGGGCGCACCGCCGCTGCCGTCCTGGCCGCCGAGGCGGTCGGTGCGGCCGGTCAGGCGCTGGCCCGCACGGTCGAGTACGTCCGTCAGCGCGAGCAGTTCGGCCGGGCGATCGGATCCTTCCAGGCGGTCAAGCACCGTCTCGCCGACCTGTACGTGCAGGTGCAGGCGGCCCGTTCCGCGGCCTGCTACGCCGCCTGGGACCCGGACCAGGGCGGCCTCGCGCTCGCCCAGTGCCTGGAGGCCCTGCGGGTGACCGCGGGCGAGGCGATCCAGCTGCACGGCGGCATCGGCTTCACCTGGGAGCACGACGCACACCTCTACTTCAAGCGGGCGGCGGCCGACGAGCTGCTGTTCGGCCCGGTCCACCGGCTGCGGGCGCACGCCGCCGACCGCGCGGGGCTGTTCGCGGACCCGGCAGCCGGTCCGGCCCCCGCCCCGGCGGAACCGTCCACCGGGTCGGTGTCCGCGCCCGTACCCCCTTCCACCACCCCGTCCGCACCAGAGAAGGTGGCCGTCTGATGGCTCCCGTGGCTCCCGGCGTCAAGCTGATGCAGAAGGTCTCCTCGACCATGCTCTTCGCCAAGATCGCACCGCACTTCATCCCCGCCCTGGACAAGGCGGTGCACAGGCTGACCCGCGGCAAGGTCATCCTCAGTGCCCAGATGCTGCCGGGCGTGATCCTCACCGCCAAGGGCGCCAGGACCGGTGAGCCGCGCACGACCCCGCTCGCCTGCATGCCGGAGGACGGCGGGAGGACATGGATCCTGATCGGCTCCAACTTCGGCCGGCCCGGGCACCCGGCGTGGACCGGAAACCTTCTCAAGCACCCGGACGCGGACGTGAGTTGGCAAGGCCGGGACATTCCCGTCCGGGCCCGGCTGCTGGCGGGTGAGGAACGCGCGGAGGCGTGGCAGGCGGTGCTGGGGTTCTGGCCGCCGTACGCGACGTACCAGGCGCGCATCGAGCGCGAGATCCGGTTGTTCCGCCTGGAGCGTCGCTGATCGCAGGCGGAGGCGATCGGGCGTGGTCGGCGGGCCCCTGGAGGGCGTCCGGGGGCCGCCGCTACTTCGTGGGCTTCTTGCCCGTGATGCCGAGGTGGACGAGCAGTGCCAGGTTCGGCTTGAGCTCGGCCTGCTTGACGCCCCAGGTCTGGAACCCCTTCTGGTGCGAGGCGACCGCGGCCAGCATCGCGACCAGCGAACCGGCCATCGCCGCGGGGCTGACGTCCTTGTCGACCTTGCCCTTGGCCTGGAGCTCCTTCATCGATTCCGTGAGGGAGTTGGTGACCGAGTTCAGGATCTTCATGCGGATCTTGTAGAAGCGCTTGTCGCCCTCGGCCGCGCCGAGGTCGACGACCCGCAGGATCGCGTCGTTGCGGCGCCAGAACTCCAGGAAGCCCTCGACGAGTTCCTCGGCGGCGGCCCACCCCGACTTGCCGACCCAGGTCCGGCCCTCGACGAGCGACGTCAACTGCGCGCCCTCGGTGGCCATTTGTTCGGCGATCTCCAGGACGGCGCCCTCGACGTCCGGGAAGTACTGGTAGAAGGTCGCGGGGGAGGTACCGGCCTTGCGGGCGACGTCGATCACCTTGACGTCGCGGTACGGCGAGGAGCTGAGCATCTCGCTGAGGCAGTCGAGCAGCTTCTGCCGCGTCGCCTGGCCGCGCCGGCCGGCGACACGCCCGTCGACGGTGCGTACTTGTCCTGTCATGCCGTCAGCTTACCGAGGGGTGATCGGCGCGCTATTCGGCCGCCTGCAAATGGGGTTACGGGGTCCCTGGCCTGGGCGGAAGGCGGTCCCGGCTGGCCGCACCGGCACAATCCGGACAAAAATCGGGCCCCGCCGTCCGCCGCGCGGGCCGCGCCCCCACCCCGGGTCGACGGCCGTCTCCGGGCCCAGGCGTGTCGCCCGGTTCCGCCGATTTTCCCCCGAATAGTCTTATCAACAGGCTGTGGACAAGTTCCCGGGCGGATCATGGCTGAGAGGGTGGGGAGGGTACACACCCCCGCGCAACGGAAGGAAACGGGCCCATGGCCGCATTCGCGGAAGGCGCACCCTGCTGGGTGGACGCTTCGCTTCCGGACGTCGAGGCGGGCAAGCGCTTCTACGGTGAGCTCTTCGGGTGGACCTTCGCCGACAGCGCGGGCGCCGAGTACGGCCACTACACCCAGGCCTACAGCCGCGGCCGCAACGTCGCCGCCCTCGCCCCCAAGCCCGACGGCCGCATGCCCACCGTCTGGGGGATCTACCTCTACACCACCGACGCGTACGCCTGTGCCCAGCGCATCCGCGCCGCCGGCGGGCAGATGGTCATGGACCCGATGCCGGTCGGCCCGTACGGCACCGCGGCGATGGCCGCCGACCCCGGCGGCGCCGTCTTCGGCCTGTGGCAGCCCGGCACCCACCACGGGTTCGACGCCCAGCAGGAGCCGTACACGTACTGCTGGAGCGAGGTCTACACGCGCGCCCGGGACGCCGTCGACGCCTTCTACGCCAAGGTCTTCGGCTACGTCCCGCAGGACCAGGACGACGCCGGCGTCGAGTACCGCATCTGGTCCCCGCCCGGGACCGCACCCGGCACGGACACCGCCGTCCTCGGCCGCAGCCTGATCACCGACGCCTTTCCCGAGGCCATGCCCGCGCACTTCCTCGCCTACTTCGCCGTCCCGGACTGCGACCAGTCGGTCGCGATGGTCCAGCGGCTCGGCGGCCGGGTCACCGCCGACCCCTTCGACACCCCCTACGGGCGCATCGCGGTCGTCGCCGACAACCAGGGGGCGGTCTTCGGGCTGCTGTCGGAACCCCGTACGAAGCCGGACGCGTAAGCCCCCTCCGCACAGCCGCCCCCACTCACCCTCCAGGCGCCTTCCGGCCGCCGACCGCCCTCGCCCGGGTCCCGTCCACCGGGCCGAGGGGCCCGGATCGCCCCGGTACCGGAAGGATCGCCGAGCAGATCACACCGCCCTGCTCGACGTGCCGGGGCCGGACCGGTCCCGGGCCTGACAGAATCGGGGTTGCTCGACCCGGGCGGCGCCCGGAGTGAGACGCTGCACGGGGCAGGGCCCCGTGCCGGTGGAAGCGGGCCCGCTGAGTGGCCCGTACGGGGAGGTGTGGAGGCGAGTGGTGGAGCAGCTGACGCAGCACGACCCGAGACGGATCGGCCCCTTCGAGGTGCTGGGACGGCTCGGCGCCGGCGGCATGGGGCTGGTCTATCTCGCGCGGTCCGCGTCCGGACGGCGGGTCGCGATCAAGACGGTGCGCACCGAGCTCGCCGAGGACCAGCTCTTCCGCGTCCGCTTCACGCGCGAGGTGGAGGCGGCCCGCGCCGTGTCCGGCTTCTACACGGCGGCCGTGGTCGACGCCGATCCGCGCGCGGCCGTGCCGTGGCTGGCGACCGCGTACGTCCCGGCGCCCTCCCTGGAGGAGATCGTCAACGAGTGCGGGCCCATGCCCGCCCAGGCCGTACGGTGGCTGGCCGCCGGCATCGCCGAGGCCCTGCAGTCCATCCACGGCGCGGGCCTGGTCCACCGCGACCTGAAGCCGTCCAACGTGCTCGTCGTCGAGGACGGCCCGCGCGTGATCGACTTCGGCATCGCGAGCGGTGTCTCCAACACCCGGCTGACCATGACGAACGTCGCCGTCGGCACCCCCGCCTACATGTCGCCCGAGCAGGCCAAGGACTCGCGCAGCGTCAAGGGCGCCAGCGACGTCTTCTCGCTCGGCTCCACCCTCGTCTTCGCCGCCACCGGGCACCCGCCGTACCACGGGGCGAACCCGGTGGAGACGGTCTTCATGCTGCTGCGCGAGGGCCCCAACCTGGAGGGTCTGCCCGCCGAGCTGCGGCCGCTGATCGACTCCTGCATGCAGATGGACGCCACGCTCCGGCCCACCCCGGCCGACCTGCAGGCGCAGCTCGCCCCGCACCTGTTCGACGGCGGTGACGACAGCGGCACCGCCTCGGCATGGCTGCCCGCCCGGGCCGTCGCGATGATCGAGGCCCGCCGCGCGGGGCACCGTACGCCGCCCGCGCCGCTCCCGGCGCTGCCGGCGCCCGGCTCGGGCTCCGGGGGCCGCGGGGCGGCCTCCGAGGCCGTCACGCACCGGCGCCCGCGCGGGGCCGACTCGTGGGTGGACCCGCGGACCGGCCAGGCCGTCCCGCAGCGCCCGCAGCACCCGCCGATGTCCCCGGTGCCCTCGGGCGAGCCGGTGCGCCTGGGCGGCTCGCCGGTGCCGATCGGGCCCGGGCCGCGCGCGAGCGCCCAGGCCCCGGCCGCGCACGCCTCGCCGTCCGCCCCGGACTCGGCGACCGGCTGGATCCGCCCGCCCGGCGGGTCCGTGGCCACCCCCTCGGCGGTGCAGCCCGTACCGAGCCCCGGCCCGGCCCCGGACAGCGGCCGCTGGCGGCCGTGGCGCTTCCGCATGTCCAACGAGGTCTGGGGCACCCCGACCGTCGCCGGGAACCTGCTGTACGTGACCTCCTTCGAGGTCCACGCGCTGGACGTGGCGAGCGGGCGGCGCCAGTTCAAGACCCGTGACGTCGCCTGGTCCATGGCGGTCGCCGACGGCCGGATCCACGCCTCCGACGGCCCTTCCCTCTTCGCGCTCGACGCCGGTGACGGATCCGAGCGGTGGCGGCTGTCCACCGACGCCTGGGTGTACGCGCTGCGCGCCGAGCGCGGCACGGTCGTCACCGCCACCCGCGGCGGCGGCGTACAGGGCCGGGAGGCCTCCACCGGCCACAAGCTGTGGGAGCTGACCGGAGCACAGAGCGACTTCGAGACCCCGGAGGCCGCCCCGGTCCTCCACGACGGCACGGTGTACGTGTGGCAGGACGCCCGGCTGCGCGCCCTGGACGCCCGTACCGGCCGCGAGTCCTGGTCGTATCCGATCGGTGACGCGGCCTCCTGCGGGAACGTGCCCGTGCGGGTCACCCCGGCCCCGGACGGCAACGTCTACGTCGCGGCCGGCACCCGGGTCATCTCGGTGGACCGGGCCTCGGGCCGGGTCCGCTGGCACTTCGAGGCCCCCGCGGTCTTCCTGGCGCCCCCGGCCTTCGCGCCGGGCGCGGCGATCACGGGCGGCGGGGTCTACCTCGTGGACTACCTGGGCACGGTCTACGCCCTCGACGCGGCCACCGGCCAGGACCGCTGGCGGATCGCGACCGAGGGACGGCAGTCCGCTGACCCGGTGGTGGTCGCGAACGGCAACGTCCACCTGGGCGCGGGCAGCGCGCTGTACACGCTCGACGCGGTCACCGGCACCCCGAAGTGGCGGTTCGCGGCGGGCGGCGAGATCACCGGCCTGCCGGCGGTCGCGGACGGCCGGGTGCACTTCGGTTCGGCCGACCACTGCCTGTACACCCTGGACGCGGCGGGCGGCCAGCTGCGCTGGAAGCTGGCCACGGGCGGCGAGATCACGGGCGCCCCGGTGGCGGAGGCCGGCGTGGTCTACGCATGCAGCAAGGACCGCTGCGTGTACGCCCTGGACGCGGCGAAGGGGACGGGCACCCGTACGAGCGGCTGACCTGCCCGGAGGCGGGGCTACGGCCCCGCCGGGTAGCGCACCCCACCGGGAGTGACAGGATGGACCCCATGAGCAACGTCTACTTCGACATCACCATCAACGGCGCCCCCGCCGGCCGCATCGTCTTCAACCTCTTCGACGAGGTCGTCCCGAAGACGGCGCGCAACTTCCGTGAGCTGGCCACCGGCCAGAACGGCTACGGCTACGCCGGCTCGGGCTTCCACCGCGTCATCCCCCAGTTCATGCTGCAGGGCGGTGACTTCACCAACCACAACGGCACCGGCGGCAAGTCCATCTACGGCGAGAAGTTCGAGGACGAGAACTTCCAGCTGAAGCACGACCGCCCGTACCTGCTGTCGATGGCGAACGCGGGCCGCAACACCAACGGCTCGCAGTTCTTCATCACCACGGTCGTCACCTCGTGGCTCGACGGCAAGCACGTCGTCTTCGGCGAGGTCGTCTCGGGCCAGGAGCTCGTCGACCAGATCGAGGCCCTGGGCTCCCAGTCCGGCGCCCCCAAGGGCAAGGTCGAGATCGCGGCCTCCGGCGTCGTCGACGCTGCCTGATCCCACCCCGCCTGCACGGCCGGTCGGCCCCGCCCCCGTCGGGGGGCCGGGGCCGCCGCCGTTTCCGGCGCGCCCGGAGGGGCTACGCGGGTGTCGCCGGGGGGAGCGGGCGGGTGCGCGGGGCGGGCCGGCCGCGCATGACCGCCGCGCCCAGCAGGATCAGCGCGCCGGCACCGAGGGCGCCGGCGAGGCCGTCGCCGAGGCCCCGGCCGTCGCCGCCCACGGAGAGGCTGCCGACGGCCTGGCCCTGGCGGACCATCCACAGGATCGTGAAGCCGAGTACGACCACCCCCGCCAGCGCCATCAGCAGCCGTGAGCGGAGCAGCACCGCGCACAGGGCGAGGGCGGCGGCGAAGAGGTACGGGAGCAGGATCGAGGCCGTCAGGGTGGGCGTGTGGCCGGTGATCCCGGCCGAGGTGAAGAGCTCCTGGACGCCGTACTCGCGTCCGAGACGGCCGTCGTACCAGGCACGGAAGGGACTCCAGACGGCGGCCGCCGCTCCGGTCAGACCCATCAGGGAGCCGAGTACGTTGCGGAGCATGCCCGGCCCTCCGGGATAGGGATCTCGGTCCCGACGCTACGCCCGGGCCCGGCGGCCCGCACGCCGGAGGGCCCCGGATCCGGCGGGAACCAGTCTTATGTCCTCCTTACGTGGCGTGGCGCGGCTGGTAGCGTGGCCCGCCGTTGTCCCAGGGGGAGGGGTTCGGGCCATGGTGGCTGGGCGTCGTATCAGGTTCACCGCGGTGCTGGTGGGTGTCGTGCTCGCGCTGACCGGCTTCTCATCGCACGGCGGAAGCAGCAGCAGCGGCAGCAGCGGCAAGAGCAAGAGCAAGAGCAGCAGTGGTGGCGGGTGCTCCAGCTCCAAGAGCAAGAAGAAGAGTCACGGCAGCGGCGGCGACAACGGCAAGGCCACCGCGTCGCCCTCCGCGAGCGCGAGCGGTGCCCCGGCCACGGCGGTCGTCGTCACCTGCGTCGCCGGCACCCCGCCGGTCACCACCGTCAGGATCACCTCGAACGTGGACCGCAAGGCGGCCTTCACGGTGCAGCTGTACCGGGAGGGCGCAGGCGGCGCCACCATCGAGTCGACCGAGGTCGAGGCGACCCTGGAGGCCCGTGGGACCCGTACGGTCGAGGTCGCGCTCAAGGAGCCCTCGCGCGCGGCCGAGGTCACCACGTGCCGCCTGGACCGGCCCCGGGAGGCGTCCGGCACCTCGACGCGGGGCCCGGCGGGGACCACCACGTCGGGTGGCTCCGGACCCACGCCCGGGACCACCCCCGGGACCACGCCCAGGTCCACCCCGACGAAGTCCTCCCCGAAGTCCACGCGCAAGCCCTGACGCGGACGCCCGCCGTCAGCGCAGCCTGAACTCCGTGCCGGGCCGCCGCGCGGCGAACAGCTCCGCCTGCCGCTCCGGCGCCAGGTTCCCCAGCGCGATCAGCGCCGGAGCCTGCGCCAGGGCCTGCTGGAGCGCGGCCTGCTTCGCCGACCACAGGGCCCGCACCGTGCCCTGCACGGCCTCCGTCGGGAAGCCGGCCAGGGTCTGCGCCGCCCGCAGGGCCGCAGGCAGCAGCGCGTCGGGCGCGGTCAGCTCCGAGACGAGTCCGATCGCGTGGGCCCGGTGCGCCGAGAGCCGCTCGGCCGTGCCCATCAGGGACATCCGGGCCGCCTCGCCGAAGGGCATCCGCTGCGCCATGTAGACGGCCTCGTAGGCGCTGACCATCCCGTAGGTGGTGTGCGGGTCGAAGAAGGTGGCGGTCTCGGAGGCGATCAGGAAATCCGCCTCGCCCAGCAGGTAGAAGGCACCGCCGCAGGCCATGCCGTTGACGGCGGCGATCACCGGCTTCCACAGGTCGCCCGCCTTCGGGCCGATGGCGATCAGCGGGTCGTCGGCCGAGTAGGGGGACGCCGGCTGCGGCACCTCGACGCCGCGGTCGAAGCCGGTGCAGAAGGCGGCCGTCCCGGCGCCGGTGAGCACCACCGCCCGCACGTCCTCGGCGAACCGCAGCTCCCGCCACACCTCGCCCAGTTCGGCGGCGGTGGCCAGGTCGACGGCGTTGTGCCGGTGCTCGCGGTCCAGGGTGACGACGGCGACGCCGGTGGCCTTGTCGCGTTCCACCCGCACGGTCATGACTTCTCCAGGACCCAGCGGGGCACGGCCATGCCGCCCGTCTCGGTGAAGACCACGTGCACCCGGGCGCCGATCCGCAGCCGGGCCGGATCCACCGAGTCGAGCGGGGCGTCGGCCGAGGTCACCAGGTTCCCGGCGAGCCGGATGTGCGGGGCGTCGGCCAGCTCCACGAGGATCACGTTGTACGGGGCCTGCGCGGCGTACGCGGGCAGCAGCGGCGGGTGCGGCCGGACGTAGGACCAGATCCGGCCGCGGCCGCTCATCCGGCGCCACTCGCTGTCGAAGGAACGGCAGTGCGGGCAGCAGGGGCGCGGCGGGAAGCGCAGCCGGCCGCAGGCGGCGCAGGCCTGGACGCGGAGCTCGCCCTGGGCGGCGTACTCCCAGAAGGGGGCGCCGTCCTCGTCGGGGACGGGCAGGAGCAGCCCGCCCGCGGACGCGGCGGCTTCGGATGCGGTGGTCATCGGGTCAGCTCCTCAGCAGGATCGCGGACGTCGGGACTCCCTCGCCCGCCGTCACCAGGCAGGTCGCGGCGTCGGGCACCTGGGCGGTGGAGACGCCGCGCAGCTGCTTGACGCCCTCGTTGATCAGGTTGAAGCCGTGCACGTACGCCTCGGACAGGCCGCCGCCCCCGGTGTTGATGGGGAGCCGGCCGCCCGTCTCCAGGGCGCCGCCCTCGGTGAACGCGGCGCCCTCGCCGCGGCCGCAGAAGCCGTAGCCCTCCAGGGAGAGCGGGATCAGCGGGGTGAAGGCGTCGTAGATCTGGGCGACGTCGACGTCCTGGGGCCCGAAGTCGGCCTGCTTCCACAGGTGGCGGGCGGCCGTCCAGGCGGGCCCGGACAGCGGGTCGTCGTTCCAGTAGTTGACCATGCCGTGGTGCTGGGCGGGCAGGCCCTGGGCGACGGAGTGGACGTAGACGGGCTTCTGGCGGCAGTCGCGGGCGCGCTCGGCGGAGACGATCACGCAGGCCAGTGCCCCGTCGGTCTCCAGGCAGTTGTCGAAGAGGCAGAGCGGGTCGCTGATCATGCGGGAGGTCATGTACATCTCGCGGGTCAGCGGGCGTTCGTACATCATCGCGGCCGGGTTGGCGTTGGCCCGGTTGCGGCAGGCCATGGCCACGTTGAAGAGGTGGTCGCGGGTGGCGCCGTACTCGTGCATGTAGCGGCGGGCGAGCATGCCGATCTCGTCGGCGGGGCGCAGCAGGCCGAAGGGCCTGGTCCACTGGCCGGGGGTCGGCAGCTGGACGGCGGTGTTCTTCCAGGGGCGGGGGCCCGATCCGCGCTTGCGGGAGCGCCAGGCGACGCCGACGGTGGCCTGGCCGGTGGCGACGGCGGAGGCGAGATGGCCGACGGTGGCGCAGGAACCGCCGCCGCCGTAGCCGATCTTGGAGAAGAAGGTGACGTCGCCGGCGCCGATGGCCTTGGCGACCTCGACCTCGTCGGTCTCCTCCATGGTGTAGGAGGCGAAGGCGTCGACCTCGGAGGGTTCGATGCCGGCGTCGGCGAGGGCCGCCAGGATGGCCCGGCACGCCAGTTCCTTCTCGGACTGGGGCAGCCGTTTGGCAAAGGCGGTCTGCCCGATGCCGACTATCGCCGTCGCGTCCTTGAGCGTTGCCGCCATCGCCACCTCCGGGGTGCGTCAGTACTGACAGCCGCGAAGGCTACAGCTAATCTGACGGATAGTCAGCTACTGGGTCTGCGGGAAGGCGGCACGCATGGGCGGCGACGGGCACGGCGACGAGCACGAGGACGTACGCGGGGATCTGCGCTGGGGCAGCATCGCGCAGCTCGTCCGGGCGGCAGCGGCACAGTACGCCGACCGCGAGGCCGTCGTCGACGGACGCACCCGGGTCACTTACACCCAGCTCGGCGAACGCGTCGAGCGCGCCGCCGCGGCCTGCCTCGCCGCCGGCATCGAGCCCGGCGACCGGGTCGCCGTGTGGGCCCCCAATACCCTGGAGTGGATCGTCTCCGCCCTCGGTGCCGTCTCGGCCGGCGCGGTCCTCGTCCCCCTCAACACCCGTTTCAAGGGCGCGGAGGCCGCATACGTCCTGGAGCGGAGCCGGGCCCGGCTGCTCTTCGTCACCGGTACCTTCCTCGGCACCTCCTACGTCGCCTCCCTGCGCCGGGCCGCTGCCGAGGGCCCCGGCACCGGCCCGCTGCCCGGGCTCCCGCACCTGGAACAGGTCGTCGTCCTCGCCGAAGACGCCCCCGACTCCTTCCGCACCTGGAAGGACTTCCTGGCCGGCGGGGACGGCGTACCGGCCGCGGCGGTCCGCGAGCGCGCCGAGGCCATCCGCCCCGAGTCCCCCTCGGACATCATCTTCACCTCCGGCACCACCGGCAGCCCCAAGGGTGCGGTCATCACCCACGCCCAGTCCCTGCGCTGCTACGACGTGTGGTGCGAGCTCGCCGGACTGCGCGAGGGCGACCGCTACCTGATCGTGAACCCCTTCTTCCACACCTTCGGCTACAAGGCCGGCATCATCGCCTGCCTGATGCGCGGGGCCACGATGGTGCCGCAGCCCGTGTTCAACGTGGACACCGTCCTCGCGAACGTCGCCGCCGAGCGGATCTCCGTACTCCCCGGGCCGCCCACCCTCCACCAGTCGCTCCTCGACCACCCCCAGCGCGACCACCACGACCTGTCCGCGCTGCGCCTGGTCGTCACCGGCGCGGCCGTGGTCCCGCTGCGGCTCGTCGAGCGGCTGCGCGGCGAGCTGCACATCGGAGTCGTCCTCACCGCGTACGGGCTCTCCGAGGCCAGCGGCATCGTCACCATGTGCCGCCGGGGCGACGCGGCGGAGACCGTCTCCGCCACCTCCGGGCGGCCCATCCCGGACACGGAGGTGGTGATCCTGGACGCGGCAGGGCGGCCGCAGCCGCCCGGGCACCCGGGCGAGATCGCGGTCCGCGGCTACCACGTCATGCAGGGCTACTTCGAGGACCCCGAGGAGACCACCCGGACGATCACCCCGGAGGGCTGGCTGCACACCGGCGACGTGGGGGTCCTGGACGAGGACGGCAACCTGCGGATCACCGACCGGATCAAGGACATGTTCATCGTCGGCGGCTTCAACGCCTACCCCGCCGAGATCGAGCAACTCCTCGGCCTGCACCCGGACATCGCGGACGTCGCGGTGATCGGCATCCCGGACCCGCGCCTCGGCGAGGTCGGCAAGGCCTACGCGGTCCGCCGCCCCGGCTCCACCCTCACCGCGGACGACCTGATCGCCTGGTCCCGCCGCGAGATGGCCAACTACAAGGTTCCGCGCGCGGTGGAGTTCGTGACGGAACTCCCGCGCAACGCGAGCGGCAAGATCCTCAAGCGCACCCTCCGCACCGGCTGAGTCGTCTCAGGGGGTGAGCGCGCCCAGATTGATGTCCGCGGGGAACGGGACGGACACCTTGAGCCGCTCACGATGGATGCCCGTCGGGACGTACGTCCGGGTGACCGTGTCCAGCTCGTAGACGTGCACGACGGGCTCGCCCTCCTCGTCCTCGACCCGCCAGAAGTGGGGGATCCCGGCCTGCGCGTACTTGAAGGGCTTGATGGAGCGATCCCGGTCCACGGACTCCTCGGACACCACCTCGATCACCAGGGCGACCTCGTCCGGGAGGTAGCGGGTGCGGTCCGGGTCGTAGGGGACGGCCGCGGCCAGGACGTCCGGTTCCGGGCGGCTCCTCCTGTCGAGCCGGATGGTCATCTCCCGGGAGACCTCGATGTCGTCAGGCGCCGCCTGCCGCAGGGCGAAGGTCAGGTTCTCCACGAGCCGGGCGTGCCAGTTCCGCTGCGGGGAGACCCTGAAGACCGGCACCCCCTCGATGAGCTCGGTGTGCCGGGGAGCCTGGGGCCAGTGGTCGAGGTCGTCCGCTTCCCAGCCGCTCGGGCGCGGCGGGAGCATCCATTCGGGGAGCTCGGCTGCCATGGTGTCCTCCACTGCTCAACGGCCGCATCCGGATCCATGACACCGGCCTGTATGTCGTCACCGCCACGTCGAAGACCGACCAGGCCGGTAGAGGCGCCGGCAACTGGATCGAGGACCGGGAAGGCCTCCAGCTCGTGCGCCGGGCCCGTGGTGGTTCGCCGTCCTGCGCGAACTCGGCACCAACACGGACATGATCGTCGCAGGGGTCCCGCTCGCCGAGCGGAACATCGCTCGCTGGCCGGGGGGCGTCCGGATCCCACACCGCGGACACCGTGTACGACCGCCAGCACGGCGCCGGTGCCCGCGGCCCGCTCGCCAAGGTGCAGGTGTACGGCGGGCTGGCACACGCCGCGGTGGCGCAGGCACGCTGGTGACGAGCGCGTAGGGTAGGCCTGGGCTATGCGGCGGTCACTGCGACGAGCTCGCGAACGCCACTGACGTGGGGGTGCTTGGCGTAGAGGTCATCAACGATCTGCCGAATTGCGGGCCGGTCGCGGACCTCTCCGGGGGCGAGTCGGGCTGCGGAGAGTAGTTCGCCGACTGTCTGATCCGGCTTGGCTCGTTGCCACCAGGCGCGTGCGAGGTCGGTGTGCATACGGCCCTTGCGCTCGATGGTGGGGAACTGGTCGGCGTGCAGGTTCCGCCCGGCTTCGAGCGCGGTGCCGGCGTCGCCGAGTGCCCAGTGGACGCCGACCGCGTAGAGATCGACGGCCGCCGGGGTGATCGGGAAGAGACGTCCTGCCGGAGCGGCGTCGGGAAGGGCGCGTGCCGCGCGGGCAGCTTCGCGGATCATGGCGAGCGCATGGTCGCGGTCCCCGGCGATGGCGGCCGTGTAGGCGGTGCTGCACAGCATCTGTGCGAAGGCGGCGGCTTGCGCTTCCGTGGCGAGGCCGGTGGCCTCCACGCGGGCGACAGCGGCTTCGACGTGTGCCTGTGCGGCGGCTTCCTGGCCCTGATGGCGGAGTACGGCGGCGAGTTCGCGGGTGGCGGCGGCTGCGGCGAGCGGGGAACCGGACACGTCGGCGTACAGGGTGGCCCGGTCTGCGGTCAGCCGTGATTGCTTGTACTGGCCGAGCTTGTTCAGGAGCTGGGAGGTGATGGTGTACGCCGAGGAGAGGCGTGCGTAGTCGAGGTCTCGGCGTGTCTCGGAGGCTCCCTGGTGGGCGTCTGCGAGCAAGCTCGGCAGGGAGCGCAGGAGCCCGGCATGGGCGGCGGCATCGAATTGCCCTCGTGCGGCCGCCAGGCGGGCGTCGAGAGTCCGGGTTGGGGCACCGCTGGGCTCAGGTGTCGAGGCGAGGGCGGATTCCAGCCGCGTCATCAGGCTCAGGGGGACGGCGAACGCCGCTGCGGTGATGAGGGGGCGGCGGCGCATGGGATCCTCCTCGGCCGGGGTCCTGTCAACGACAAATGTAGGTGCTGGTGAGGAACTTAGGCCTAAGGACGTGTTCAGGAGCGGGAGGGGAACGCCGACCAGGTCCGCAGCCTGCTTGAGCAGGGGCAGATCGAGGGACCGGCCCTGCTCCAGTCGCGAGACGGTGGACTGCGAGCAGGCCAGGCGCACGCCGAGGTCGCTCTGACGCCACCCGCGGGCCTCGCGGCCGACGCGGATGAGTGAACCTGCGTGCCGACGCTCGGCGAACTCCATGACGTGGTGGGAGCTCCAGAGCGGGTCCGTACTCACGGGCGCCCTCCGTAGACAGGCGCTGGGCCTGCCGCCCCAACCCTAGAGCCTGTAACCGGGCGCGCACAGCGCGTATTCGAGATCTGCATACGCCATGCAGGGCGTGGGCAGCGTGGGCCGCGGGGCCTGCCGTTGTGGTGTCGTGGTCACCGGCACCACAACGCGGACCGCCTCCCGGGCGACCTGCCTGGTACCGAGTCCGGCACCATCACTCGAATGTGAGGGGAGCGCATCATGCCGAAGGACAAAGGCTCGAACAGTGGCAGCGGCGGTGGGGGGAACCACGCCAAGCCGAACCCGCCGCTGAGCGGTGGCACACCGCCGCCGGGAAACAGCGACGGCCAGGTCTCGACCCCGGGGCCCGGCTCCGGCAAGCGCAAGAAGTAACGCGACATGTACCTCGACGACCGTCAGCGCGAGCTGGCGGAGGCCATGGAAACCCAGGGCCGGTGGCCGGCGGACTCCCCGTGGGTCCGCCGCGCCATCCTGGACACCGTGCCCCGCCACCAGTTCGCCCCCGACCGGCTGTGGACGTGGGACGGGCACGACCAGTACGTGCCCGTCGATCGCGACCGCGACCAGGACGCGTGGACCGACCTCGTGTACGCGGGCCCCGAGGACTCGGCCATCATCCAGATCCTCGACGGCCTGCCCAGCTCCAGCCTGTCCTGCGTCGCCGTCGTCGCGGACATGCTCGACTCCCTCATCCTGGAGCCCGGACAGCGGATCCTGGAGGTCGGCACCGGCGCTGGCTGGAACGCCGGACTCCTAGCCTCCCGCGCAGGCACCGGACTGGTCACCAGCGTCGAGGTCGACGCCGACCTCGCGGCGGCCGCCGGCCGACGCCTGGCCGCGGCCGGACTCGACGTCGCCGTGCACGCCGGAGACGGCAACGCCGGCTGGCCCACTGGCGCCCCGTACGACGGGGCGATCGCCACCTACGCCGTCGACCAGGTCCCATGGGCCTGGATCGAGCAGACCAGACCCGGCGGCCGCATCGTCTTCCCCTGGGGCCGTCTCGGGCATGTCGCGCTCACCGTCGCCGACGACGGCAAGTCGGCGACGGGCTGGGTGCAGGGGCTCGGGATGTTCATGCCGAGCCGCGGAGTCGACCAGGGCCGCGAGTATCACGCCATCCGTGGCGACGGCCCGCCCGACCGCACCGTCCGCGTCGAACGAGGCCTGCGCGCGCTCACCGACGTGAACCTGCTCTTCGCGCTCAGGGTGTCCCACCCCGACATCCGGATCGCCACCGAGGACACGAAGGAAAGCCTCGCCGTCCGGCTGCACGACGGCGTCAGCTCCTGGGCCGGCGCCGTCATCGATCAGGCCGGTACCACGGCGGCGTACGAAGGTGGCCCCCGCCGGCTCCTGGCGGAGGTCGAAGCCGGGCGGCGGCACTGGGAGGAGCGTGGCTCTCCAGGGGTGTGGGACTTCGGAATGACCGTCACAAACGACGGGCAGAGCGTCTGGTCCGGCGCCGCCGGTGCCGGACCGTACACGCCCTGACGGTAGTCGGTTGTCGGTGCTCTACGGCGGGCTGGGGCCCGTGGGGTGTCCTCCTCGATGCGAGCGAGGAGGAACGATTCCGAGTCCTTCGAGCCTTGGCGGGGGTGCGCTGGTTCTGCCTGCTCGGCGGCTCCCCCGCGCACCGGGATACGGCGGCACGGGCCCGCTAGAGGCGGCGGGCCAGGACCAGGCGCCAGTTCGGGGTGCCGTTCGGGCGGTGGCCGAAGTGCTCCAACGGGACCGTCTCCACCGTGAAGCCGGCCGCCCGGAGGTCCTCGCGGACCGGGCCCAGCGGGAAGGTCCGGTAGTACATGACGAACGGGGGACGCCACACCGCGTTGCGCACCCGCATCGCCGCGTCGAAGCCCGTCGTCGCCCACCACACCCGCGAGCCGGGCGGCAGCGGGGCGCCGATCGGGAAGGCGAAGACACCGCCCCCGCGCAGCGCGGAGTGGATCCCGGAGAAGAGCGCGGGCCGCTCCGACGGGAGGAAGTGCCCGAAGGCGCCGAAGCTGACCGCCAGGTCGTACCTGTCCGCGAGGGCGGCCGGCAGGGCCCGCGCGTCGGCCCGTACGAAGTCCACGCGCCCGGCGTCCGCACCGTACCGGCGCCCGGCCTCCGCGAGCATGCCCGCGCTCAGGTCCACGCCGGTGATCCGGTCGCTGCACAGCCGGCGCAGCATGTCGATCCCGGCGCCCGTACCGCAGCACACGTCCAGGCCGGACCCGAAGCCGCCCTCGTGCAGGGCGAGGGTCTCCTCGACGGCGTCGAGCATCCGGTCCGGGGTGCGGAAGGGGGTGTGGTCGAACTTCGGCGCGAGGAGGTCGTAGCCCCGCTCGACCGAGGAGAGGCCCTGCACTGCCAGTTCGCGGACGCTCGGCCCGTGGGAGGAGAACACGCTCCCAGCCTATGCCGCCCGTGCCCGCACACACGTGTACGGCGGTCGCGGTGGCTCCCCCTCCCGGCCACCGCGACCGCCGTTCCCCCGATTCCCCCGTGGAATCCCCCGTACGTCGTGCGAGTGTTACGGGCGCGGCCCGGACGCGTGGTTGTCCAGCGTCTGGATCTCGTCGCCCGCGGTGGGCACGCCCGGAGCGGGCACGGCCGGAACCGGCTCCTTCTCCAGCGGCTTGATCTCGATGCCCGAGGCGTGGTTGTCCAGGGTCTCGATCTCGACGCCCGAGGCGTGGTTGTCGAGCGGCTTGAGGTTCTCGTTCGTCGTCATCGATTCTCCTGATGGATGGATGGGGCTGGGCCCGTTCGGCGATTCCCCCGATGACCGCCGAACGGGTAGTCCTCCAACCGGCCCGGGCGCCCCCCGACGCGCCGGGTCGATGTACCTATCGTGTCGGACGGTGATAAACGAACGATGAACGCCGCGTTCAACCCGCTTCCCACGGCTCAGGCGGCGATCTCCGACGCCAACAGGGCCTGCACCTCGCCCAGTTCCGCCGACCTCAGCTGCGTGAACACGGCCTCCGCGTCCCGCCAGCAGGCCCGTGCCCGGTCCCGCTGCCCCAGCCGCCGCAGCGCCTTGCCGAGGACCGTCAGGACCGTCGCCCGGCGCCACTCCCCGCCGATCCCGCGCAGCGCGATGGCCTGCTCGGCGTGCGAGGCGGCCAGGGTGGGCCGGCGCGCCGCCAGGTGGGCCTCGGCGAGCCGGAAGTGCGTCACGCCCTCCCACAGCGGCTGGCGGTTCTCGTGGAACAGCGACAGCGCCTCGGCGAGCTGCGCCAGCGCCTCGCCGAGCCGGCCCGCCTGGGTGAGGGCGATGCCCAGCGCGTAGCGGCCGTTGGCCAGGCGCAGGCTCAGGCCCATCCGGTCGTAGATGGCGATGCCCTGCTGGGCCAGGTCTATGGCGCTGGGCAGGCGCCCCAGCTCCACGTGGATGCGGGAGAGGTTGCACAGGGCGCTGGCCTCGCCGACGTTGTTGCCGTCGGCCCGGAAGCACTCGATGGCCTGCAGCAGGTAGCGCTCGCCGTCCGCGTGCCGGCCCTCGTAGAGGGCGATGATCCCGCGGTCGTTGGGCGCCCAGCACATGGGCAGCGGGTCGCCGGCCTCGCGCGCGAGCGCGGTGGCCCGGGCGGCCTCGTCGTCGGCCTCGGCGAAGCGGCCCGCGACCAGGTGCACGTTGGTGAGGGTGGTGCGGGCGCGGCCCTCGGCGTACGGGTCCTTCGCTGCCTGGGCGGCGTCGCGCAGGGCCACGGCGGCCGATTCGTACTGCCGGGAGTTGGCCCCGGACTCGGCGAGGTCCTTCGCCGCCCACAGCAGGTCCACGGCCCGGCGCAGGACCAGCGACTCGCCGCCCCGTACGGAGGCCTGCCGTACGCACGCCAGCAGCGGGTCGGCCTCGGCGTACAGCCAGTCCAGGGCGGCGCGCGGTTCGGCGAAGACCAGCCCGGGGTAGTGGGTGTCGGACAGGTGCGCGGGGAGCCGGTCGCCGGGGCGTTCCAGGGCGTAGACCCCGGAGGCGGTGGCGAGGTAGAAGTCGAGCAGCCGGTCCAGGGCCGCCTCGCGCCCGCTCGGCGGCTGCTCGTCGCGCTCGGCGCAGGCACGCGCGTAGAGGCGTACGAGGTCGTGGAAGCGGTAGCGGCCGGGGGCGGCGGATTCCAGCAGGGAACAGTCGACTAAAGCCTCCAGCAGGTCCTCGGTGTCGTACTCGGGCAGGTCGAGTACGGCCGCTGCCGCCGAGAGGGAGATGTCGGGGCCGTCGGCGAGTCCGAGGAGTCGGAAGGCGCGCTGCTGGGCGGGCTCCAGCTGGCCGTAGCCCAGCTCGAAGGTGGCCTTGACGGCGAGGTCGCCGGCCTGGAGCTCGTCGAGGCGGCGGCGTTCGTCGGCGAGCTTGGCGGCCAGGACGGAGACCGTCCAGGTGCGGCGGGCGGCGAGCCGGGAGGCGGCGATGCGGATGGCGAGCGGCAGGAAGCCGCAGGCGCCGACGACGTCGAGGGCGGCCTGGCGTTCGGCGCGCACCCGCTCCTCGCCGACTATGCGGGTGAAGAGCTGGAGGGCCTCCTCGGGGCTCATCACGTCGAGGTCGACGAGATGGGCCCCGGCGAGGCCCGCCATGCGGACCCGGCTGGTGACGAGGGCGGCGCAGCCCGCGGTGCCCGGCAGCAGCGGGCGGACCTGGGCGGCGTCGCGGGCGTTGTCGAGGAGCACGAGCACGCGGCGGCCGTCGAGGGTGGAGCGGTAGAGCGCGGCCCGCTCGGCCGCGGAGTCGGGGATGGCCGTGTCGGGGGTGCCGAGGGCCCGTAGGAAGGAGCCGAGGACGGCCTCCGGTTCGGCGGGTCGGGCCTCGGTGCCCTGGAGGTCGACGTAGAGCTGGCCGTCCGGGAAGTGCGGGCGGGCGGCGTGGGCCACGTGGACGGCGAGGGTGGTCTTGCCGACGCCGCCGATGCCGGCGAGCGCGGAGACGGCCATGACCTGGTCCAGGGCGCCGCCGCCCAGGATGGCGCCGAGCTCGGCGACGAAGCTGGCGCGGCCGGTGAAGTCGGGGACGGTCGCAGGCAATTGGGCGGGCCTCACGTGAACGGTCGCGGCGGCCGGGGCCGGGTCCTCCGCGCGGGCGAGATCGGCGTCGGCGTTCAGGATGCGCTGCTGCAGCGCGGCCAGTTCCGGGCGGGGGTCGACGCCGAGCTCGTCCGCGAGGAGGCGGCGGGTGTCGGCGTAGACGGCGAGGGCCTCGGCCTGCCGGCCGCTGCGGTAGAGGGCGAGCATCAGCAGCTCGCGCAGGCGTTCGCGCAGCGGGTGGGCGGCGGTGAGGGCGGTGAGCTCGGAGACGGCCTCGGCGTGGTGGCCGACCTCCAGGTCGAGATCGAGGCGGGTCTCCAGCAGCTGGAGGCGCCATTCGGCGAGCCGGATGCGCTCGGTCTCGGCGTGCGGTCCGGGCACGCCGGCGAGGGGCTCGCCCTCCCAGAGGTCGAGGGCGCGGGCCAGGAGCGTCCGGGCCAGCGAGCGGTCCCCGGCGGCCCTGGCCGCCTCGGCGTCGGCGGCGAGGCTGCGGGCGACGCCGAGGTCGAGGGTGGCGGCGGAGCGCAGCCGGATGGCGTAGCCGCCGGACTCGGTGACGAGGAGGCCGGGGGCGACGACCTTGCGCAGGCGGGAGGCGTACGTGCGGATGGTGGCGAGGGCCTGCTGCGGCGGGTCCTCGCCCCATATGGCGTCGATGAGTTCGGGCGCGGTGGCGGTGCGGCCGTCGCGCAGCAGGAGGACGGCGAGCAGGGCGCGCTGCTGGGGGGTGCCGGAGGGCAGGATCTCGGCGCCGCGCCAGGCGCGTACGGGGCCGAGGACGGCGAAGCGGGACTCGCCGGCGGCGGTGCCCGTGGTGTCTGCGGCGGTGGGGGAAGCCTCGGCGCCGAGCCGGCCGCCGCCGGATGTGCCGGTGTCCGTGCCGGTGTCCGTGCCGGACGGGCCGGGGCCGGGCCTGCTCGTGTCTGTGCCGGACAGGCCGAGTCCGGGGCCCGGGCCGGACCTGCCGGTGTCCGTGCGGGACGGGCCCGTGTCCGTGCCGGACGGGCCAGGGCCGGCTGCACCGGTCGTGCTGCCTGTGGCCGCGGGCTTGGTGGTTGCTCCCGTGCCGGGCCCGGCCGTGCCGGACGTGCCGGGGCCGGGCCTGCCGGGGCCGCTCGTACCGGCCGTGGCGGCCGGGCCCGTCACTGCCGTGTCTGCACCGGTTCCGGCCGTACCTGTCCCGGAGCGGGGAGCGGGGGCGGCCGTCGGGCCCCCGGGGTGTTTCCGCGGGCTCGGGATGGCCGGTACGCCGTCCATCTGTCGTCCCCCTGCCTTCCGTCGGTGTAAGGGTCAGTCTGCCCTGTCTCGCGCGTACACGTCAGCCCGTGTCCGACCGATCACCGGCCAACTAGCTGACGGTTCGTCAGATCAGCGCTACCGTAGAGGTCATGGAGACCTTCCCGAAGATCATCTCGGTGGACGACCACACGGTTGAGCCCCCCCACGTATGGCGGGACCGGCTCCCGTCCAGGTACCGCGACATCGGGCCCCGCGTCGTCCGCGCCCCGTTGAAGGAAATGACCTTCCTCGGCGGCAAGTTCGCCCCCGTGATGGGGGCCAAGGGCGACGACGGCCCCATCGGTGACTGGTGGGTGTACGAGGACCTGCACCGGCCGCTCACCCGCCTCGACACGGCTGTCGGGTACGACCGCGACGAGATCAAACTGGAAGTCATCACCTACGAGCAGATGCGCCCCGGGTCCTTCTCGGTTCCCGACCGGCTCGCGGACATGGACGTCAACCACGTCCAGTCGGCCCTCTGCTTCCCGACCTTCCCCCGCTTCTGCGGCCAGACCTTCACCGAGGCCAAGGACCGTGAGCTGGGGCTCCTCGGCGTACGGGCCTACAACGACTGGATGGTGGAGGAGTGGTGCGGCCCGGACGCCGGCGGCCGCCTCATCCCCCTCACCCTCATCCCGCTCTGGGACGCCCGCCTGGCCGCCGCCGAGGTGCGCCGCAACGCCGCGCGGGGCGTCCGCGCGGTCGCCTTCTCAGAGATACCCCCGCACCTGGGCCTGCCCTCCGTCCACACGGACGAGTGGGACCCCTTCCTGCAGGCGTGCGACGAGACCGGCACGGTCATCGCCATGCACATCGGCTCCTCCTCCCGCATGCCGTCCACCTCGGCCGACGCCCCGCCCGCGGTCGGCTCCACCATCACCTTCGCCAACTGCTGCTTCTCGATGGTCGACTGGCTGATGAGCGGCAAGTTCGAACGCTTCCCGAACCTGAAGATCATGTACGCGGAGGGCCAGATCGGCTGGATCCCGTACATCCTCGAACGCGCGAACGTGGTCTGGGAGGAGAACCGAGGCTGGGGCGGAGTCGCGGACAAGGTGCTGCGCCCGCCCTCGGAGCTCTTCGCCGAACACGTCTTCGGCTGCTTCTTCGACGACGCCTTCGGCCTGAAGAACCTCGACTCGATCGGCGTCGGCAACGTCCTCTACGAGACGGACTACCCGCACTCCGACTCGACCTGGCCGAAGTCCCGCGAGGTCGGCGAGGCGCAGATGGGCCACCTGGCTCCGGACGTGGTGGACCGCATCGTGCGCGGCAACGCGATCGAGCTGCTCGGGCTCACGGCGGACGGCCTGTGGGCGGGGCCGGGGGCCTGAGCTCCCAGGCAGGGCGTGGCCGGCCCCCTCCACCGGCCACGCCCTACGCGCACCCGCGTCCGGCCCGCGGCCCACGCCGCGGCCACGCCACCAGCAGCAGTGCCGTGACCAGCCCCGCCACCGCCAGCACCGGCAGCAGCACCCGTACGTCCACGAAGGCCACCAGAGCCGCCCCCAGCGCCAGGGCCACCGCGTTCGGTACGAAGATCAGGGTGTTCGCCGTGGCCGCGGCGCGGCCCAGCACGTCGTTCGGGACCTCGCGCTGCACCGCCGTCAGCGCGGCGATCAGTACGCACGGCAGCCCGGCGCCGATGGCCGCGCTGCCCGCCAGGGCCACCGCGTCGTACGGCAGCGCCCGGACCCCGGCGCCCAGGGCGAACAGTGCCACCCCGGCCGCCGCGAACACCGTCTCCGGCATCCGCCGCAGCAGCGGGCCCGCCACGATCCCGCTCAGGACCGAGCCCGCGCCCTGCACCGCGTACAGCACCCCCACGTGCGTGGGCGCGTGCCCGAGCACGTCCCCGGCGACCGCGTAGACCATCGCGCCGTTCAGCCCGGCCAGGAACATCACGGCGGCGCCGGCGGCCACCAGCGTGCGCACCGCCGGCACCCGCCGCAGGTGCACCCCGCCCGCGGCCATCCGCACGAAGGCGCCCGCGCCGTCCCGTATCCGCTCCCGCTCCGGAGGTTCCTCGCGTACCCGCAGCAGGGCGAAGATCCCCGCCGCCAGAGCGAAGGTCACCGCGTCGAGCAGGGCCACCGAAGCCCCGCCGGACCGTGCGAACAAGGCGGCGCCCGCCAGTGGCGCCAGGAGCTTCATGCCCTCGTCGGCCGTCAGCCGCAGCCCGTTGAAGTCCCCCAGGAGCCGCCCGCCGACGGCCTGCGGAACCAGGGCCGCCTCCGCCGCCCCGTGCACGGTGCCGCACGTCCCGTACACGAGCAGCACCGCGAACAGCAGCCACACCCGGTCCGCCGAGTCCACCAGGAGCAGTACGGGCAGCAGCGCGGCCATCACCAGGCCGAGGGCGACGAGCAGCGGCCGCCGGGGCAGCCGGTCGGCGAGTGCCCCGAGGGCCGGTCCGGCCAGGACCGGCGCCCACAGGGTGAACACGGTCAGCGCCGCGAGCGCGTCCGACCCGGTCAGTGACTTCACCCAGACCCCGGCCACGAGCCACATCGCGGTCGTCCCGAAACCGGAGACCACCACCCCCGACAGGTAGAGCCGTGCGTTGCGGTCCCGCAGGACCTTCCCCATGCCTCGATCGATCACCCGCTCAGCCTGTGTTCTAAGGCGGGGGCGGGGGATCGGGCAGACGACCTATACGCCGCACCACGGCTTCCCCCGTGCGGGGGCGGCACCGCGCGGCCCACGCCAGGGCCTGACGAGCCGGCAAACCTCTCCGGTCGGAGCACTAGTCCTCCGACCGGAGAGGTTCACCGCCTCGCGACGCCCGGCACGGCGCCTCGCCGCGTTGTCGGGCCACGCGAGTACGTCCGGTACGAGCCGTGCCCCTCCGCCTTGCGATGCACCGCACCGGACGCCGCGAGGCGGCAAACCTCTCCGGTCGGAGCACTAGCATCGGGCCGTGCCCCGACTCCAGTTGCTGCGCTTCGACCACGCACCGGCTCTGCTCGCCTTCGAGCGGGAGAACCGGGCCTACTTCGCCGCGTCGGTCCCGGACCGGGGCGACCGCTACTTCGCCGACTTCGACGAGCGGCACGCCGCGCTGATGGCCGAGCAGGCCGCCGGGCTGTGCTTCTTCCACGTCCTGGTGGGCGACGGCGGCGAGGTGGTGGGCCGGGTCAACCTCGTCGACGTGGCCGACGGTTCGGCCGAGCTCGGGTACCGGATCGCCGAGCACGCCACGGGCCGGGGTCTGGCCACGGCCGCGGTCCGTGAGGCCCGTGGGCTGGCGGTCGCGGAGTACGGGCTCACCGAGCTGCGGGCGGTCACCACGCTCGACAACCCGGGCTCGCGCTCCGTGTTGGCCCGTACGGGATTCGTGACCACCGGCGACGTGGATCTGGACGGCCGCCCGGGCCTGCGTCTGCGGTGCGACCTGCGGGCCGAAACCGTGTGAGGCGCGGGCCGGGGGCCTTCCGCCGCCTTGCACCGGAGCGGGCTGCCGGGGCATGCTTCGCCGGGGCAAAGCGGGAGGATGATCATGTCGGTGGACAAGCGGACCGTCGTGACGGCGGTGCTGTGCGCGGTGGCGGCCCTGGGGGCGTCCGCCGCGGTGGCCAAGCTCGCGCCGCCGCCGGAGGCTGTCCCTCAGGTACGGGCGAAGGCCGCTCCGAGCGCGTCGCCGACGGGCCCGTCGTCGCGACCGCAAGCGGCGAAGCCCCAGCAGTTGTCCCCGGCCCCCGGCGCCACTCTGCCCCCGGCCGTCACCCCGCCGCCCGGCGGGCCCGCCGCCTTCACCGGAGCCCTGTTCACCAACGGCCTGGACAGTGACCACTTCTGCACCGCCACCGTGGTGAGCAGCCCCGGCCGGAGCATGATCATCACCGCCGGGCACTGCCTGCTCGAAGGGGACCAGAGCACCGGGAGCGCCGTGTTCGCACCGGCCTACGCCAACGGCTTCGCCCCGTACGGCACATGGAAGATCGAGGAGGTCTTCGAGGACGACCGCTGGGCCGAGGGCACGGACGACGACTACGACCTCGCCTTCGCACGCCTCGCTCCGGACGACAAGGGCCGCGCCATCGAGGACGTGACCGGCGCGGCCGTCCTCGACACCAGCGGCCGGGCGGGCGAGCAGGTCACCGTCACCGGCTACCCCGCCGACCGCGGGATCCCCCGTACCTGCACGGCGGTCGCCGTCCGCGAGAGCGCGACCCAACAGCGCTTCGACTGCGCCGACTTCCCGGGCGGCACCAGCGGCAGCGCGTGGATCGCGGGCGACGGGAAGATCATCGGCATCCTCACGGGCGGGGACACGGACGACGTGTCGACCAGCACCGTCCTCGGCGAGTACGCGGCCTCCCTCTACGCCAAGGCCACGTCGAAGGCACCGGCGGCCCGCTGACACCAGGCCGTCCCATGTGCCGGCTACTGCCAGAAGACCTGCTCGATGACGATCTGAGGCTCGGCCGTGCGGTGGACGAAGGTGTAGCGCAGCCAGCCGTGGCCCCGGTCGAAGTAGAGGATGTGGGCACCGCGCGGATCGGTGGAGCGGACCGGCTCGATGCTCACCCTGGTCGTGTCGAGGTGGTCGTCGCGGTACGGATGCCGTGACGTCTTCAGCTCCGTGACCGCGTCGGTGATCAGATCACGCACGGCGGCGGGCAGGGTGTCCCGGTATCCGGCTGCGAGCTTGGTCCAGTCCGTGGCCCACGGGGGGCCGGTGAACTCTGCGCTCACTCGCCGGGTCCGAGCGCGGCCACCCGGTGGTGGATGCGCGACGCCTCTTCCAGCAGGTCCCGGGCCTTGTCGGGATCCGCGCACCCGGCCGCCCGCTCCTCCAGATCACGCACGTGGTGGTCGAGGTGGGGGTCCCTGGCGAGCGCGTACTCGCCCCACCAGCGTGCAAGGAACGCCGGCGCCGCCCCGATGTCGTAGGTGTCGGCGACCTTCGTGCGCCAATTGGCTTCGAAGTCGCCCAGGAGCTGCGGGGCATGGGCGGCGATCGCCGCCCGCAACGCGGGAATGCTGCGCTCGGGCATCGGGGGGACACCGTGGGCGGGCCCCGGGGCGGTGGTCATCAGACGTCCTCTTCCGGTCGGCGCCCTCCACGATAGTGCGCCGGGGCCCGCCCCGTGCGTCCGTCGCAGGCGGAGGCGGAGGCGGAGGCGCGGGCGGAGGCGGAGACGCGGGCGCAGGTGCGCCGGACCTGCGGGTCAGGCCAGCAGGCCCAGGTGGACCGGCTCCGCCCGGGTGTCGGCCAGGAGGTCCGGCAGGCTCGGGGGCCACAGGGGCTCGCCCAGGGTGGCCAGGCGCTGTGGGGAGAGCCACTGCCAGTGGATGTCCGGGGCCTCCAGGACCGGCTCGCGGTGCGGGCCCCTGGTGACGAAGACGTGCTCGTGCTGGCGGACCGGGATCCCCTGGTGCGTGAAGTCGTGCTCCCAGGTGCAGAGCAGCCGTTCGGGTTCCAGGTCGGTCCAGCCGGTCTCCTCGCGCAGCTCGCGCCGCACGCAGTCCTCGGGGCTCTCGCCGGGGTCGATGCCGCCGCCGGGTGGCAGCCAGTGGATGCCCACCTCCACGTTGTCCTCCCGGAAGAGGAACACGGACCCGGTGGGGGACAGGATGACAACGCGCGCTGCGTGACGTGGAGTTCGCATCATCGATTCAATGTACGCCGGTGATCGGTTCCGGGGGACGGGCTTGCACCTGGCCTTTTACCGCCTTTTGCGCGCCCGCCCCCGGAGCCGTCCCCGCGCCCGCCCCCGGAGCCGTCCCCGCGCCCGCCCCGCTACGCCGCCGCCAGCGCCAGCGTCGGCGACAGCCGGGCCGCGCGCACCGCCGGGTAGAGCCCGGCCAGGGTGCCGATCACCAGCGTGGCGGCGAAGCCGCCGGTCACCGCCCAGAGCGGGACCACCCAGGGCAGGTCGCCGGCCCGGGCGTAGACCGCCGTGGCCGCCGCGCCCAGGGCGATGCCGGCCAGACCGCCGAGCCCGGACAGCAGCAGGGACTCCGTCACGAACTGGATCCGGATCTGGCCCTTCGTGCCGCCCAGGGACCTGCGCAGGCCGATCTCGTGCCGCCGCTCCAGCACCGAGATGATCATCGTGTTGGCGACGCCGACCCCGCCCACCAGCAGTGCGATCCCGCCCAGCCCCAGCAGCAGTGTGCTGAACGCGCCCTCCGTGGCCGCCTTCGCCTGCAGGGCCGCCGACGGGTCGGTGACCTGCACCGCGCTCGGGGTCTGCGGGTTGGCGCTCCTCGGGATGAGTGCGCGGACCGCCGCCACCCGGTCGTCCGCCGATCGCTCGTACACCGCCGTCGGGTGACCGTCGAAGCCCAGCAGCTGCTCGGCCGCCTCCCAGCCGATCAGCGCGGACCGCTCGATCTCCGGGGCCAGCGGGACGGGCTCCAGGACGCCTGTCACCGTGAAGTACCGGCCGCCGATGAAGACCTGCTGACCGGGTGCGGTGATGCCGAGCCGGCGCGCGGCGACGTCCCCGAGCACCACCGAGGGATAGCGCCCGGTGGCCGCGTTGAGCCAGGTGCCGCTCGCCGGCCGCGCGCGCAGCGTGCCCAGCAGGTCGTCCCTGACCGCCTTGAGCACGATCCCGCCCGTCTCCCCCTTCGGGATGTTCTCGGAGCGGC